>NZ_JBNGOS010000035.1:0-74420 GCF_050589685.1 Saccharicrinis sp. 156 | reverse complement strand
AAGTCCGTCTGCGTATGTGTTTTTGTACCAATAGGTTCCCTTAAGTTAACGGCTATGGATTACTTTCGGGAGCATCGTTATGGTGCGTTGAAGCAGCGGAGTGTCCTGTTTTGAAACAATTTCAATGTGTAATAGATTTTCTAATGCATATTGCGGGTTTATATATTAGAAGCAAAACTAAACCGATCATAACAATAAATACTGTGCCATCGGCTGGCTTCTCACAACAAACCCTTTTCGACCATTCATCACACTATTGTTTCAATACGTCCATGAAAACTCCCCGCTCTGGTAAGGTAAAAAGCTTTCATTCCATGCACGGCACACCAAATGAGGATAAGCACAAAGCAAATCCTCTTTATTTAATCGTAAAATACAAAGTATATCTATCTATACAAGCGATAACCAGGTTCCCGACTCCTTATAATCTTCAATGGTTTTAATACTTGTTTCATATTTATATGAACTCACTAACATAGATACCTCATGTTTTAAGCTATCAATGCAGTTATTGATCAAATCACTTCGAAAACCATTGTTTTCCATATTTAAAACAAGATTTGCAGATACAACCCTACTGATTATCTTACCTAAATCGACATGTTTACGCTGACTAAGTTTAGGTTCCAAAATAAAGTTAAGTGCCGATTTAAAATGCCCTGCCACACCTTTTGTTAGGTCATAATCTTTTAAGAAAGCAGATAAATTAGTTGTTTTCTTCCGTATCATCAACTTATTAACCAACTCTGATATTTGTGTATATAACATATCATTAGAACCTTCAAATATTTGAAATGGTCTTGAGTCTATAATTCCCCGGGAACTCACACTTTCCGCCTTATATCCGTTGGCCCCTTTAAGTTGCGTTAGAATTTGAGCCGAAGACTGCATCAGGTCAGTCACATAAGCCTTCATGCTATTGGCCTCGATGGCGTCGGGTGACAGATTCTTTTCTACCCCTGCATGTGCTGCACTACGGGTGCACATGGCCGAACAAACCGTAAACGCACTTTGTATCTTATTGATCTGGTGTTGAACCTGATCCAGCTTAATTAGTGGTTTTCCGCCAACTACCCGATCTTTGCAATGTTGAATCGCGTCGTCTAGCATTCTTCTTATAAAACCCATACCCATGCCCGGGAATTGAAAACGGCTGCGATGCAAGAGATCCATCATCAAATTAAGTCCTGAAGATTCCGGACGTAACTTATAGCTTTCCGGTATAATTACATCTATCTTGTTTTTACCATAAGGAATAGGGTAAAGCCCAAGGTTATTGTAGTATTCTTCCACCTGTATATGTTGGTTGGGTTGCTGCACATCACAAATAAAAAAATCAATGTCACGGGCCAAATTGCCATAATCTAATTTCTTTCTTGAGGTAATCAACCAGTAGTCGGCCAAACCGGTTAACCCCTGCCAATGCTTGGTCCCTTTAAGGTGATAATTGGCCCCCTTCTGAACACAAGATGTTTGCATCCCTAAAGCATCACTGCCATAATCAGGTTCGGTTATCATTAATCCACCCATATTTTGCTGGGTCACAAACCGGTTAAAGACACTTTTTTTGGCCTCTTCTCCCGCATATTTTCCGACAGGTTCCAAGAACAAGGCAATATTAATTCCAAATGTCAACGAAAGAGGCAACGATTCGTACGAAGCTGCATCCATCATTCCCAAACACTCTTTCATCACCACGCCCCTACCTCCATATTCTTTGGGAACGCCAACCGACAATGGATTTTGCGCCATAATATCTCTTAGCACCAACGCCGGAAATCCCCTCTTTTGTATAAATTGTTCAATATTATCCCTTCGATAAAATACGTTTTTTAATGTTTCTTTAAAAGATTCTAAGTATTCCGAAAAAGGTTCCTTTCCTGTATTCATTAGATGTTTGTTTATGTTTTAAACTTATAAATTTAAAAACTGCAACGCCCTGAAAACCGTTGCAATTCCTAATCCCTCCACTGTATATCCTAATTATTAGCTTCAGCTCCACCCTTTCCGCTTGCATATAACTAGGATAACTAATACCCCTCAATTGGATAAATGTTCAATAAGCAGAAATATTTTAAACTTATTGCAACAATCGTCGAAGTCCATACCGTTCTGTTCTTTGTATTTTCATATCTTCGCTCCATCCGAATATTCCACACTACTAGCACCTTACCCCTTATTCTTAAACAGACTCAATATAAATTACACAAATCCACATATATCCCATTAAATATATCTATATAATTGTATACTTTTGAATGAATCTCACGTATCAGAATTAGAATTTGATCGTTACTTAATATTTCTTTAATTTCATCAAACCCATTCATTAGAAATAAATTAAGCGTCTATGAACAGAGTTATAATCTACGTAATTGTAATAACAGTAATTGTGCTCGTATCGGTGAATTTGATGCATCAACCAGAGCCTTTGAACCTGTCGCAATTCAAATTAAAGCAAGAGTATGCCACCAAGAAAAAGCCTTCTGTGGATCATACACAATTTGAAATTCTCAATCAAGAATTCGAAACACCACAAGATGTTACATTAGCTTGTTTACAGTGTCACAACAAAAGGCACGAAGAAATCATCCACTCCAGCCACTGGAACTGGGAAAGGGTAGCTTATGTAGAAGGAAAGGGCATTTCCAAGATTGGCAAAAAGAATGTGATCAACAATTTCTGTATTGGTTCAAACAGTAACGAGCAAGCTTGTGCCGCGTGTCACATTGGATTTGGGATGAACAGCAACACGTTCGATTTTAGTAATGCAAAAAACGTGGATTGCATGGTTTGTCACGATAACAGTGAAGAATACTTCAAAGGTGCGGCTATGGCAGGTTACCCGGACAGAAGCGTTAACCTTTCGAAGGTGGCGCAAAGCGTTGGGCGACCCAACAATGTGAATTGTGGCAGTTGTCACTTTTATAGTGGTGGTGGAAACAATGTTAAACATGGCGACCTGGAGGAAGCCTTATTGGCCTGCGACAGGAATGTGGATGTACATATGGCTCAAAATGGCATGGGTATGACCTGTGTTGACTGCCATGGTGATGAAAAACACAACATCAAAGGAAAACTATACTCAGTATCCTCTACCGATGTAAACAGGATGAACTGCGAAGAGTGCCACACATCCCGTCCCCACCTGGACGATATGCTAAACCGTCATGGCAACAAGATTGCTTGTCAAACTTGCCATATACCGACTTATGCAAAAGTAAACTCAACAAAAATGGCCTGGCGCTGGTCCGAATCCGGCAAAATGAAAGATGGACAACCCTATCACGAAGAAGATTCCTTAGGAAACCATACTTATCTTTCCATTAAAGGCGAGTTCGAATGGGGAAATAACGTAGAACCAGATTACTTCTGGTTTAATGGCCATGCACAGCATTACGTAATTGGAGACAAGATAGATACGATACCTGTTCAGGTAAACCGATTGTTAGGATCAGTAAATGATATTC
Source organism: Saccharicrinis sp. 156 (assembly GCF_050589685.1). NCBI lineage: Bacteria > Pseudomonadati > Bacteroidota > Bacteroidia > Marinilabiliales > Marinilabiliaceae > Saccharicrinis > Saccharicrinis sp. 156. The sequence continues at coordinate 70,950 of NZ_JBNGOS010000035.1, read as the reverse complement.
ATTCCAAGATATATCCTGTTAAAGTGCACAAAGGAGACCAGATATACGATCCGGAAACCCATATGCTGATTCAACCCAAGCTTTATTCTCCAGCTAAGGGAGATAGTGCCTTTTGGGTGGACTTTGACTGGAACCTTGCTGCCGAAGCAGGAATGAAACGCATGGGATTACCCTATAGCGGAAAATACGATTTTGTAGAAACCGAAATGTACTGGCCCATTAATCACATGGTTGCGCCTAAAGATCAAGCCCTGGCTTGCGTCGATTGTCACACAAGCCACAATGGGCGTCTGGCTTCACTGAACGGTTTTTATATGCCGGGACGGGATCGGAACAGATGGATCGATTTGATCGGTAACCTGTTATTCTGGGGATCGCTGATTGGGGTATCGTTTCATGCCTTGGCCCGATTGATTAATTCGTTTAGAAAAAACGAAATGGAAGCAGAGGAGATAAATATTGAAAATTAGACAGAGTTTTAAGATTTTAAAATAACCGATATGGCTAAAGTATATATATATAAAACATTTGAAAGGTTCTGGCACTGGAGCCAGGCTGCCTTGATATTTTTCCTGGCCTTAACAGGTTTTGAGATACATGATTCGTTTCAGTTGTTCGGGTTTGAAAAGGCCGTCTTGTTCCACCGTACCTCATCGTACCTGTTACTGGGACTTATCGTCTTTAGTATCTTCTGGCATTTTACTACAGGGGAATGGAAGCAGTATATTCCAACCTTTTCGAAGCTGCAAGCACAGATTCGCTATTACACAGTGGGCATGTTTAGAGGCGAGCCACACCCCACCATCAAATCGGCCCGCAAAAAGCTGAATCCACTGCAGGCCGTGGTATACCTTGGTTTTAAATTGGTGATGGCACCTATGGTCATACTATCCGGACTGTTATATATGTATTATAAATCGTTTGATGTAAACGACATAGTTGTGGCTCTAAATATCCCATTGGAATGGATCGCTGTTATCCACACTTTGGGAGCGTTCCTTTTAATGGCTTTTGTTGTAGTACACGTGTACATGACCACTACAGGCCATACCGTGACTGCCAACATTAAAGCAATGATCACGGGTTATGAAGACCTTGAAGACGCCGGCACGGCCGCAGCGAATGATGAATTAGCAAACGTAAAACTAAAATCGTCTAAAACCGAAGAAAATGAGTGAAGCACCAAAAAAATATATGAATCCGTATTTGGCCGGATTCTTTCTAGGATTTGTCCTCTTAGCGGCTATTTACATTACTGGTCGTGGACTTGGGGCCAGTGGAGCCTTTAAGAGCGTGGTGATGCAAACGGTAAACAGCGTTGCCCCCGAGCATGCCGATAACACCGCGTACTATGCCGATTATAATGAATCTCACCCCGAAGGCCCTATGAAATCGTGGTTGGTTTTTGAAGTATTGGGCGTTTTAATAGGCGCTTTTATTTCAGCTGTAGCTGCCAATAGAGTATCTCTTAAATTAGAGAAAGGACATGGGGTTAAAAACAGAACCCGAATAATAGCCGCAATTGCAGGTGGTGCTTTGTTTGGTTTTGGTAGCCAATTAGGACGTGGTTGCACATCTGGCTCTGCCCTTAGTGGAATGGCCGTCATGTCGTTTGGCGGTATCATTACTATGTTGGCCATTTTTGGGATGGCCTATATGACAGCGTATTTTTTTAGAGGTTTATGGATTAAAAAACAATAGTTATGGGACCGTTAGTACCAGATATTATAAGTGGTGAGTTTAATTATATTATTGCCCTGGTTATTGGAATCGGGTTTGGATTTGCGTTGGAGCAAGCTGGTTTTGCTTCCACAAAAAAATTGGTGGGCTTGTTTTACGGATACGATTTTACAGTCCTCAGAGTGTTCTTTACGGCAGGTATCACTGCCATGGTGGGTATCATTGTTTTAAACCACCTTAACCTTCTTGATGTTAGTATTATCTATATCAACCCTACCTTCCTTTATTCTGCATTAGTTGGCGGAGGAATTATGGGGCTAGGATTTATCATTGGTGGTTTTTGCCCGGGCACAAGTGCTTGTGCTGCTGCCACGGGCCGGGTGGACGGATGGGCTTTCTTGCTGGGTGGAACCATTGGTATTTTTATTTTTGGCGAAGGATTCCCGCTATGGAAAGATTTATATATAGCCGAAGACTGGGGGCCTGTTTTAATGTTTGAGCAGTTTGGCCTTACCCGTGAGGTATTTGGTGTAATTATGATATTAATTGCAGCTTTTGCCTTTGTCATCACTCAAATGATCGAGAATAGAATTAATGGCAAAGAAACCAAATGGTTTAAACCAGCTATCATTAAAAATTCTATCATCGTGGCAACACCTTTTCTGATTGTTCTAACGGTGATAATTACGCCCAACAGAACCGAGGTAATGAACACGCGTATTGATGAAAAAATTGCCGCAGGTGAGTGCAACCCTAAAATGATGGATGCCGATAAATTGGCCTATGAACTGACGAATCAATATTACAAATATAATGTGATTGACGTGCGTACACCAGAAGAATTTAAAGCCTTTCATATACCAACAGCAATCAATATTCCATTGGATGAAATGCCCAACCTTGAAAACCTGGATATTGTCATACAGAACATTAAAACCAATGTTTTTTATGGGGCCGATATTTACCAATCGCAACGTGCCTGCATGGTATCCAAATATTTTGGTAAATCGGATAATTTTGCACTGAATCTAACAGCGGACGAATTTAACAAACAATACTTTCAGCTTGCTGATGTTAGCGAAAGCAGTTCCAAGTCAGATGTGGAAATATTTACCTTTAGAAAAGAGGCTGGAGTTAAGATGAAGGAAATTGGAGAGGCCGTGGCCAACCTGGACAAACCTGTGCAGAAAAAAGCGACCCGTGTTAAAGGTGGATGTAGCTAGATTAGTTTAATAGTCATTGGTTCTTATGCATTAAACTCGGGGTGTGACTGACAGTCGCGCCCCGAATTGTTTTACCTCTGAAACTAACTCCATTTAAAAATAAACGATTGCAACGGAGCTATCTTTACCTTCAAAACCCCAATTCCTCCATTTATTGTTAATGTTGTTTTTTCTATTTGATACAATTGATCAATTGCAGCATACTCTCCATCCTTCAAATCCATCTTTCTTACCAGTTCTACGGGTAATTTTAATTCAAATTCGTAGCCTTCTTTAGTATTAAAATTAGATACGATGATAAGCTTTTCATCTTCTCTCCAACGAACACAGGAATAAACTTTGTTGGTATATCCTTTGGTTTCATTTCTGTTATATGCATGAATATCCGCATAGTCTCCCATTAAAGCATCACTTTGGGCTGTAAAAGTCATTAGTCTTTTATAGAAATCACGCAATTCTTTTTCGTCTTCACTTAACTGACCGCCATCGAATTTTCCGTTGTTCATCCAGCGCTGGTGATGTGGCACGCCAATATAATCGAAAATAGAAGTGCGGGAATGTGATCCAAAACCTGCATCCTCGGCTCCTGGCTCTCCCACTTCTTGCCCGAAATACAGCATGGTTGGCGACGTGCTTAGTGTAGCCGAAACCACCATGGCAGGCATTCCTTTGCGGGCATCTCCTGCAAATTCAGGGGAAGCGATACGTTGTTCGTCATGGTTCTCTAAAAAGTGAAGCATATGATGTTCAATATCAACCAACTTATGTTGGATTGGTGCAATATGATCCGTAGAACCATGCCCCTGCATAATGTGCTTTAGGGTATCGTATAAATCTACTTTGTCGTACAGGTAATCCATCTTACCTTTCAAAATATAGTCTCTATATAGTCCAGGTTGATAAACCTCTGCCAACAAGAAAGCATCGGTATTTTTCATTTTAACAGACGAATTCATAAAACTCCAAAACTCAACGGGAACCATCTCTGCCATGTCGTACCGGAAGCCATCCACTCCTTTATCTAACCAGAAGAACGCAATGTCTCTAAACTTGATCCAGGAATCAGGCAGTTCTTTACCTTGCCAAAACGTATAATGTTCCCGGTAATCTTTTGTCTCATAATTATCGGGTAAGACATCAAAATCAAAGGTTCCATCAGGCCTTACCCCGTAGTTCACCTTTACCGTTTCGTACCAATCGTAATGGCCGGGTTGTGCGAGTCGGGAACCGTTACCTGTCCATTTGGCCGGGTATTCTGCGAATTTTCCGTCAGCCAAAGCATGCTTTTCCCCTCCAAGCGGCTTATAACCCTCCATAGCTTCGGGTACCTTAAACGATTCGTTGGGAATGTAGTAGAAATTGTTTTTTTGGGCGTATTCAACAGATGTATTATCCTCCGCTCCAAAGTCTTTTATGCCGTCAGGATTATTTAGACTTTCATAGTGACGGGCCACGTGGTTGGGCACAATATCTATAATCACCTTCATGCCTTGTTTGTGGGTGCGCTCAATCAAAGCCTCAAATTCTTCCATGCGGTTGGACGGGTCAACAGCCATATCCGGGTCTACCTGGTAATAATCCTTTACGGCATAAGGCGAACCTGCCCGACCTTTCACCACATCCGGATCGTCATTGGAAATTCCGTAATCCGTGTAATCGGTAATGGTTGCATGGTGCGGAACACCAGTGTACCAGATATGGGTTACACCCAACTTCTTAATTTCGCCCAATGCCTTATCCGTAAAATCGTTGAATTTTCCCACACCATTTTGCTCAATGGTTCCCCAGGGCTTGTTGTTGGTGTTGGTGTTTCCGAACAAACGGGTGAATACCTGGTAAACCACGGCTTTTTTCTGCCTGGGCTCTAGTTGTTTTTGTTCATTTTTAGCTGTTGAACATGCAGCGATTAATGTTGCAATGATTGATATGTAAATTAGTTTTTTCATTATTACTTTAATTTTACCAAAGTGAATAGTTTTAGTTACTCTTTTCTATCTTTTAACACAACCTTTTTAAAGTGGCTAATCTAGCTAACAATCATTACAAGGCTTTACGTTAAAAAACGGAAAAATACGATTAATTACTAATCCGAATAAAGAGTTAAACCCTTTCAGGGTTCTGGATATAGAGGCTTAAGTTTCCACGGGTTTTACCCGTGATTATTCATAGTTTAACCCATTCGGGATTTCTAGTGTAACTTACCTTGTTTACAAAAAAAGAAAGCTCATGTAAATCAACCACGGAGTGGTTTTACCTTGAATAACCCTGGGTGAAACCCAGGTAACAAAGCCACTGTGAATCACTACCATGAATGGGTTGAACACTTTTTCTAGCTCTTGATTGACATTACTTACTTAATTTCAATTTCAACCTTATCACTCACCATATTAAAATCAGCAATTAATTCCTTGATTTCCGCATCCCATGAAAAATTCTTTATTTGATTATTAACCAGTAAACTCTTAGGTTCTGCTTCAACATTATGAACAACCAATGAAATATCCCTGCTTTCAGGTTTTTCTTTATAATCGTATGCCTCTCTTGTAATGGTTACAGCCACACCTCCTTTTGTATTTTCCGATTTAAAATGCAGTTTCTCAAATTGATGGTTCTTCCAACTGTTATTTGTTTTTCCGTCATCCTCGTACATAAAACCTGCTGACTGCATCAAACTTGAATCATAATAATAATGAAGAATCAATTTGTCCGTATGGTATTCTTCCATATTCTTAAACTCGGGAACCATGGGAATAAACGAACCTCCTTTAACAAACACAGGAATATCCTTTATATTCACTGGCACTGTCTTTCTTTTGCCACCTTCATACTTTTTTCCCGTGAAGAAATTGTACCAATTGCTTCCAGATGGGAAATTAACATTCCATTCCGTTACTCCTTTTTGGGTGACCGGAGCAACCAAAAAGTTTTCTCCCCACAAATAGGAATTCTTTTCTTCAATCCTATCGGTGTTGTCACCCAAATAAAACAATGGTCGCATAAGAGGCGTACCTTGAGTACTGTTTTGGTAGGCCATGGTATATAAATAGGGAGTTAATGCATAACGCAATTTTATATACCTACGGGTGATATTTTTAGTTTGCTTATCCCAAAAGATCGGTTCTGGTGGGACATCTTCCTGGGCGTGGGTTCTGTACACCGGCTGAAAAACGCCATATTGCAACCAACGGGTATATAGTTCCGCATCTTCGTAATCGCCTGCAAAGCCTCCCAAATCGGAGTGCATATATGCCAATCCCTGCATTCCCATTTGCAAAGAAACCTCAACCTGAGGTTGCAAACCTTCCCACGATCGGCTAACATCCCCCGACCATGGAATCATCCCGTAACGTTGCGAGCCCGCATAACCGGCACGCATCAATATCACAGGACGCCTATCCGGAAAATCCTTGCTAAATCCATCATAAACTGTTTTAGCCCACTCATGTCCATAGGCGTTATGCACCTCGTTAGCAGGACCATTAACATGCAGCAAGCTATCTGGGTGAACTTCAGGCTCACCTAAATCGCCCCACCAGCCATCAACGCCACTTACGGTGTGTTTTTTATAAATATGCCAAAACCACTTTTTTGTTTCAGGCTTAAAGATGTCGAGCAAAGCCGTGGTTCCAAAATAGAAATCGTAAATATATGGCTGCCCCAAGGAATCCGTTCCAAGAAGATTCTGTTCAGCACATTCCTGGTATTTCCCACTTTCCTTAAGAATAAACGGTTCGGTTATCAGAACTGTTTTTACCCCCTTATCCTTGATTTTTTTTAACATTTTTTCAGGCTCAGGAAAAGCTTTCTTATCCCACTCCAAATTTCCCATGTGGCCTTTCAGGTCGGGACCAAACCAATACAAATCCAACACAATTCCATCCAAAGGGAAATCTTGCTTAAGGTACTCTTCAACCACTTGTTCTACTTGCTTCTGATTTCGATACCCCATACGGGAGCTTATATTACCCAAAGCCCACCGAGGTGGCATAGGTTGACGCCCTGTTACTTCTGTATAGTTTTCTGTCAGCTCTTGCCAATCGTCTGAAGCTGTAAGCACATAACTCATCCTGCCACCTACTGTTTCAAACTGAAGGATACTTTCTTCCGTCTTACCCAAATCCAAATATCCATCTGCAGTGTTATCGAACAGCAGCATGTATTTATTCGAAGAAATAACAATGGGCAAGGAGTAGTACATTAGTTCGGCATGTGTGCCATAGCCATAGCTGGCCTGGTTATACAAGCGAAGCCTGTTGCCTCTGCGGTTCATACCCAACACACGTTCTCCTCCACCCATCAGTTTTTCCCCGGGCTGAAGCTTTATTCTAAATCCTTTTATAGAATCGTTAAATACCAATCCTTTCTCTTCAGAAAAAAGCAGCTTATCCTTTTGAAAGTAGGATAATTTTAAAGGACATTTTTGGATTTTTATGGTAATGCCCTCTGTTGAAAACATAACCTGTTTCCTATCCTCTTCGAAATTTGTATTGATATTTCCTTCGTCATAATCAATTAAGGCATATGATGCGGGATTCTTGTGTCCTTCGATTAAATATTCCACTTCTATGGAATGCTCAGAGAGCGGTTTAAGAAGAATATCGCTTTCATTTGTTTCCACAAGTAAACCATATGGGGTTAGTTCCACGTTTTCAACATGCCTTCCTTCGTGTGGGCATTGGCAACCGCTTAAAACTAAAATGGAGAGCAAAACAAATCCCCAGGTTATTTTTTGTAATACCGATTGTTTAATGAGTTTAGTGCTAAGTTCACCACGCTTCTTAGCACGATTCATTAATATCCCAACGTGAAGATCGGGACAGGCATCGGCATTATACCGAGCTTCATTATTAAAATGGTATAACATACAGTTTTATATTTATTTAAACTGATTGCAATTTCAAGGAATTTATATCATTTCGCAAAAAATATAAACATTATTTATCGTACAGCACTGTAGTTATGCAACTTACCATTAATCCTTTTCTTTTAAATATAGATAAAAAATGAAGCTTTTTATAAGATTTAGGATAGGGTCTAACCCATATAAACAAAAAACTCCGGGCACGACATAAAGCCATACCCGGAGTTTTCATTGCAAAGGGCAGACCCGACGGATCTGCCCCCACTCACACAACTAAACCTTTAATCTATGTGTCCCACCACAGCTTAGTTGTTTTGGGTTTAATAAAATTATTAGTACTGATCTATCTACCAACCTGTATACCTAGTACCTGCTGCATAGTAATCGTCTTCGTTAGATCCGTCTGTATTTGTCATAACAACATGGTAGATTATACTATCATTACCTATTACCATTGCTTCCGATATATCAATAGTCCCATCAAAGTGTCCAGCAACATCTGCTCCATCTGTAACGCTGAATGTTGTCTCCGAGTCCTTGTCTATTTTCACTTTAATACCATCATTCCAAATGTTTTCAATCCATATTTTATCCTCATCCATAGAAGTATTATAGACCTGAACTGTATATGGGCCATAACTATTTACTAAGTCTCCATTGTCATCTTCTAGATAGTAATTTACCACCCAGTCACCTGATAAGGTTTTAGCACCGGCATCTCCAGGTTCAAAATCTTCCTGGCAAGCAGTAAATGATACAGCAAATATCATTAATGTACCAAATATCTTTATATAATTTTTCATAATCAATTTCTTTTAATTATTCTACTCTTTCGGAGTAAATGTAACATGAAACTCTCTTCCTCCAGCATAAAGCGAAGTAAAGGTAACAATCCCAGTTGCTGGATCATAAACACCATCTTTGAAACCGGATAAAGTATCTCTCCATCCTGGACTATAACTTGCACTACTCCCTGATGTTATTGTATTATCAGCTTTTAATGCTACGAACCCATGTACAAAATAAGAACCGAAATCTTTGTATCCAAAACCATCGTAATAGTACGAGCCTAACATTCTATCTACATAAAAAACACCATCAGTAACCTTAGAAATACTTGCATCAAAACCTTCATTGTAGGTGTTACCAGTCGGTGTGCGATATACGGTAGCAGAATAATCACCACTTATATCTGTTGCAATAGAAGGATCAGAAACAATAATTGATTTCGTAGAAGAAGCTGAATAACCATCCGCATTAACCGCTGAATAATTTATCGGGTAGTATCCGGAAGCATCTGTATCTATAGAACCTGTTATTTCAGTTTCTCCCGATTTATCGGTCTCTCCTTCGAAAGCCGTATAATTCTGCGTTATATCATATGCAGTGCCTTTTTCGATAATAACCATATCATTCCCGAATTGATCCTTATCGTTTGCATCAGTAAAGCCGAATGTAACGTAATTTGTAATACGAGACATATCTTCTGTACTTGTATCTTTTTCACAACCCTGAAAAACCAAGGCCAATGAAAATAAACAAAATAATATCTTTTTCATATCTATAATTTTTCTGGATTAATTTTGATCCCACCAAACTTTATCTGTTAATTTAGCTTGCGTAGGCGCATTTTGATTTCTCGTAATGGCTACATCTGGATAAAAGAATCTCGTTAACCATACGTTCTCACCTAAATTATTCTCGTAAGGAAAGATTCTTTCACCTGGTGTATATGATGTTGGTGCTGCATCCACTTCTGCTGCTGATAAAGCTGAAATAACAGGATACTCGGTTCTCTTAGTTTCAAACCAAGACTCTATATGATTAACCATAGCTAAGCACGCCCATTTTTGCATGGCTATTTGTTTTCGAGTACCATCGAATTCGTACGGTTTACCTGCACCGTATAAATCTGAACCAGGAGTTGTAATCCCATGTAAAGCTAAACTTGCATCAATAGCAGCCTTATACGCTACCTCAGCTGCTGCTGCATCGCTATTATATCTTAATTCTGCTTCAGCTACAAATAGATATAACTCAGCCAAACTATACAAGTATGTAGGTGTAGTAGCCGTCATAATAGGAAAACTAAAATCTTCATTCTTAATTCCAAGGACAGTCTTTCCTGCAGGAACATTCCCATTATAGATGTCAGAACCTGTAGCTTTATTCCATATTTTACCAATACGCGGATCATTATTCGATAACATATATGATATAATATTAATAGTACCTACATGGTTTATTCCACCTAATCTATCCACTTCCGTATCATACCAAGAGTTACGTTTATTTTGCTCATCAGAATAAGAAGCAAATTGAACATCCTTTGTCATAAAACTATTCGCAGCTAACAAGGCCTGTATGTCAGCCGAATGATTATCAGAGGTTTCACTTTGACGCATAAATATTTTCAATTTCATGGCATTTGCAAAACCAATCCATTCCTTTATATTCCCTCCAAACAACATATCCGTAGAAGCGACTGTAGATGAATTTGTTACATCTGCCAAAGCAGCATCCAATTCTTCTACGATTCCATCGTACACGATTTTACCTTCTTCAAAATTAGGACTTAAAATATCTGTACCATTTAATGCCTCTGAATAAGGAGTCATATCAATCAAATCTACCAACAATTGCAACGTATAAGCCCGAAGGACAGTAGCAGCCAAGTAATTGCCAGGGTCATCCTGAGCCATAGCTGTCGTCCTGATATACTCCAAATCATTTAAAGCTCCGGCATACAACTCGGTATAAACGTTATCTAAAAAATCAGTTTTTAAGTTAAATTTATCCAAGTCGTTATATTGGTTAGCTTCGGGAGCTTGTGACCAATATTGTGCATAAAAACCACCTGTATTAAATAGCATTCCTCCAACTTGTACAGCAATCGAAGCCTCTGCAGCCGGAAGCACTAATTCCGTAGTAACTTCTGTTGGAACATTTGGATCATCATTTACGTCCAGATAATCTGAACAGCTTGAAATGATTCCTCCAATTAAAAATAATATTATTAATTTCTTCATCATTTACCTTTTTTAAAAGTTCAACTTCAAGTTAAAACCCCAACTGCGTGTTGTTGGATTCGCAGTAAACTCACCAAACTTACCAACTAAATCATTACCAAAAGTTGTTGTTTCTGGATCTATGAAAGTGTTTTCCTTAGGAGTATACAGTAACAAATTATTACCGTAAGCAGTTAGTGTGGCCCCGGTAATAGGTAAAGTCTCAAACCATTTTTTAGGCATATCGTATGTTAAAGCTACTCTTTTTAACTTCACAAATGATCTGTCAACCAACCACGTTTCATCAAGCTTATCCGCACCATCTGCAAAATAGTCATCCATATCTTCCTTTGAAATAGGTGTCGTATTTTCAACATAAGAGTATGTTCCATCACCATTGTCAATCTCGTTTACCGAATTTGGAACAATAAATGTATGACGGTCATTGTATGTAGTTTGTATTGCATTACCTGTAAAGTAGTTAATATCTGCGGTACGCGAATACATTAAACCTCCTTCACGAATATCTAAATCCATAGATAGGCTTACGTTCTTATAGCTAAAAGTATTAGTAATACCCATCGTAAAATCGTAATCCGCTCCTTCAATAACCTTCTTCTCGTCGGCTGCGATCGGTCTACCTGTGCCTGAATTTACAATAATTTGTCCTTCATCATTATACTTAGGAACTGTTACATCATATAAACCAATTGGAGATCCAACCTGTGCAACAAATCCAACCGTAGATAGTCCTCCGATACTAATTTTCTTACCCAATTCGTCGGGCAGGCTAACTAGTTCATTCTCATTTTTCGAGTAATTCACGGCAAGATACCATGAGAAATCTTTTGTTTCGACAGGGGTACCTTCAACCAATAATTCAATACCCTTATTGGAGATTTCTCCTAAATTAGTTGTCTGGCTTGTATATCCGGTAGAAGGAGCTAAACCTAAACTATAAATTTGATCCTCTGAAGTTTTGTCATAGTAAGCCACATCAAAACCAAATCTGTTGTTGAAAAACTTCATTTCCAAACCGAACTCAAATTCAGTTGATAATTCCGGTGCCAAAGCTTGATTACCTAGGGCATTACCTACTTCAAAAGCATTCTGCCCGGCTAACGGAAAATTCAAATTTCTAAAAGGATTATAAATGCTACTTGCATTAAAGTATGGATCCAATACATATGGATCTGCATCGTTACCTGTTTGTCCATAAGCCATTCTCACTTTACCATAACTTATTGCAGACTTAAAATTATCAGGAAGAATCTCGTTAAACAAGAAACTAATAGTTGCGCCAGGATAGAAGAAACTATTATTATCTTCAGGCAATGTAGAAGACCAGTCATTTCTTGCCGACAAAGACAAGAATAACATATTTCGGTATCCCAGTTCTAAGTTTCCTAAAAGACCTACAATCCTTCTTTTATAATAGTATTCATCTACAACCGGAGTGGACGAAGAGTTACTTAAATCGTAGAATCCAGGAATATCTAAACCTGTTACACTTGCAGAAACAGAACTGTAATTTCTTTCGTTGATGTTTAAACCTCCAGTAAAATCTAGCGTTAAATCTTCGAATTGTTTACTATAAGTAGCCAAGAAATCATGGTTGTACTGATGTCTTCTTTGCATACCCTTGTTTACGGTACCTTCTTGGTTTGTTGAAGAACCTGCATTTGGAGTACCTTCAGCTGCCTGAACCTCAGGTGTACCTATCTTTGTAACGTTATCAGATACGTCCAGACCAAAACGATATAATAAATTTATATCATCTGTTAATTCAACGTCAAACTGCATTTTACCAAATACCTTTTTCTGTTCAAAACTGGCCTCCATTTCATTAATCAGGTAATACGGATTTGTAATTCCATATGGCGTGTAGTAATAGTCTACAGAGTTAAACGGGTCGTTTTCGTAATCCGCAAGACCAATAATACTTATATCCCTCGGCGTTTGATACAATGAGTTAATAATGGTAAGCCCCTGACCTGTTTGAGCAAAATTATTATCTTGCTGTGAGTAATTGATATTAGAAGAAATGGTTAGCCTACCCATTTTGTGCGAACCGTTAAAAGCTGCAGTATACTTTCTATATGAATCTATGTCAGTAGGAACCAATCCATCTTGATCAATCATTGATAAAGAAGAATAATACGTTGTAGTTTCGTTACCTCCCGAAAGTGTAATAGAGTTGTTATACCTTTTCCCGTAATCAAAAAAGTCTCTCACATTATCCTCTTGTGCTTCAAAAGCTTTAAGTTTTTGCGAGTTGTTATAAACAGACCCCCAAAGCCTTTCTGAACCATCCAAACGAGGCCCCCAACTTCCATTTTCGTTTAAAGTATGGTGGGCATCCCAACCCATACCAAAATCGTTCTGAAATTCCGGTAACCTTAGTATATCTGAATATTCAACGGATGAGTTAAACGTTACCTGCGTTTTACCTTCACCTGATTTGGTAGTAATAATGATTACACCGTTTGCTGCACGCGAACCATACAATGCCGTTGCCGCTGCACCCTTCAGAATGGTTACTTCATCCACATCATCAGGGTTAACCAAGTTAGCTGCGTTACCAAAGTCGTAACCTCCATCCAGCGAAGAACTAGAACTCGAGTTATTGGTCATTGGAACACCGTTAATAACATATAATGGTTGGTTACTTCCCCCTAAAGAGGAAATACCCCTAATGATAACTGAATTAGAAGCTCCCGGATCACTTGAACTGGATGTAATCTGCACACCGGCTACTTTACCGGCAATACCTTCCATAATACTTGAACTTCTGGTTTTGGTTAATTCCTCCGAATCTACCGAAGTGGATGCATAACCAATTGATTTTTGGCTTCTTTTAATTCCCAAAGCTGTGACTACTACCTCATCGATATCCTCGGTATCCAATTCCATGGTTACATTAATAGTAGATTGTCCTGTAAAAGGAACTTCCTGCATTTTCATGCCAACGAAAGTAAACACGATGGCTGCTGCATCTTCTGGTACATTTAATGTATATGTACCGTCCGGACGGGAAATAGTCCCGATTGTTGTGCCCTTCACGACAATAGATACTCCAGGAATCGATTCACCAAAATTATCGACCACTTTTCCTGAAACAGCTTTTGTTTGGGCTGTCAAAGTCTCTAGTCCTATAAATAGAACCAGTGACAGAAATAATGCTAATTTCCGCATAAAACAAAAGGTTTAAATTAATAATTGTGTATTTATTAAAAAGACAATGCAATTTTTATGAACTACAGTATGCTAAATATAAAGCACACGATATTGCATAATCCGACACTTTCATTATGTCAGATTATTTTCCAGAGACAACAGAAAGCTGTCTTCTTATTTATAAAATTCCTGAGATTGTTTTTTGACTTCCATACGATTAAAGGTTTTTGTAATTAGTATTTTATTATGTGAGTTAAATTATCTACAAAAGCGGGGGAACACTAATAAATTGTAAATATATCGGCAAATATATAATTTAAATATAATATTTCATGAACACTTAAAAAACGCCGCGAATTAGAAATTGATTATTCCTCTGATTAATTCCATAATTCGCAAATGATTTCACTTATCAAACTTTTGAATTTAAATTGCATTAGTTTCATTGGTCAAACTTACATCTTTTATAATTATCTCCCTAACACCCCCTTATTTTGAGATAAACCGATTCATATTTTTTAATATATCACCTCTGCTTACCTCCAAAACAAAGCGCACTTCAAAAATGTTTTAATTTTTACTATTTTTTTTCAGTATGTCAACCAGAACGCACCAATCTAAACCACCTACAAATTTAAAAATATTTTTAAATTATGCAAATTTATATTTTTATTTGTTAATTTTTGTAATCGCTTTTTTCGAATTATTAACTTATTCGTTCACTATGAATAATCATTTTTAATACATTTGCTATTCAATCCATAAATACAAAACATATGAAAACAATTTACGTCACCCTACTTATACTCATTTTTACCCCCATCATATCTTATGGGCAAGGTGAGTCCCGGTCTGTATACAATTCAATGAGTTTTTTTGACTTCAACAATAAGGTTCGTTATTCTAAGATGATCAACGGAGAGCAGAACGCACTTTATTCAGGTAGTCCCTACATAACTAAATCGTTTAGACGGGGTTCACTAACCATGGAAGACGGCAGCACATTTACAGACCTACTTCTACGCTATAACAACTACAAAGATATTATGGAGATTAAAATTGACAGTGGCGAATTTGAACTATCCAAATCCTTCCCTATTAATTCCGTAACTATCAACGGCTTTAAATACAAAAGAAAGCAATGGATGAAAGATAATGTTATTCGGGAAGGATTCTTTGTTGTCTTATCTGATAAAAATGTTGGTCTATATCAAAAAAAAGTGGTGGTGCTTCAGGAAGCCAAAGTTGCCAAAGCATATCAGGAAGCCAAACTACCCAGTTTTAGGGAGAAAAAAGTTCGATACTATGCAAACAATACAAAAAGCAATATTTTGATTGAAGTGAGCAACAAAAAAAGACTCTTAAGTTTATTCTCCGATAAACAAACAGAAATCAAAAAGTATATGAAAGAAAACAAGGTTAAAGCCAACAATCCAAAAGATCTTACCAAGATATTAAATTATTACAACAGCCTTGTCAATTAAGGTTCAGCAACAAACCACAAGCAAATAAAAAAGACTGCCTCAAAGAAGCAGTCTTTTTTATTGATATATCTGTCTAGTTAACCTAGATGCTTTACTACAACAAAAAGCTGAGCATAATACCCGCTGCTACCGCAGAACCAATCACACCGGATACGTTTGGCGCCATGGCATGCATTAACAAGTGGTTGTTCGGGTCGGTTTTTAAACCTTCGTGCTGAACCACACGAGCCGAATCGGGCACTGCAGAAACTCCTGCCGCACCAATAAGCGGATTGATCTTATTATCTGTCTTCAGGAAGACATTTAACAGTCTGGCAAACAGCAAACCGCCAGCGGTGGCAACCATAAACGACAAAGCCCCTAATCCGAATATTTTTAACGAATCGGTGGTCAGGAAATAATCCGCTTGCGTTGAGGCACCTACAGTCAAACCTAACAAAATGGTTACAATATTAATCATAGAATTACGGGCTGTATCTGCCAATCTTTCCGTCACACCGGATTCTTTCAAAAGATTTCCGAAGAACAACATACCTAAAAGAGGCAATGCCGAAGGAGAAATAAAAGTGGTTAACAGCAATCCAATTAAAGGGAACAGTACTTTTTCTGTTTTTGAAACAGCGCGAGGCGGTTTCATCTTAATTGCTCGTTCCTTTTTCGGGATCATCAATCGCATGATTGGCGGTTGAATTACAGGTACCAACGCCATATATGAATACGCCGCTATCGCAATGGCCCCCATTAACTCTGGAGCTAATTTAGAAGACAAAAAGATCGCAGTAGGACCATCAGCCCCTCCAATTATACCAATAGCTCCCGCTTCCTGAGGCGTAAAACCCAATGCGGACGCACCCAGAAAGGTAGCAAAAATACCAATTTGTGCAGCAGCACCCAAAATCATCAATTTCGGATTGGAAATCAGCGACGAGAAGTCTGTCATTGCACCAATTCCCAGAAAAATTAAGGGGGGATAAACACCCTGTTTAACACCGAAGTACAGATAGTTCAGCACGGAACCTTCCTCATACAGTCCGATTTTATACCCCTCTACAAAAGGTATGTTACCCAACAAAATTCCAGTACCGATAGGGATAAGCAAAAGAGGTTCGTAATCAAATTTAATTGCGAGGAAGATAAAAAACAATCCCACAACTATCATGATAATATTACCCAATTGAACATTGGCAAAACCAGTGAATTCCCACATGGTTTGAAGTCCCTGAAGAGTGGACCCTTCCGTTTCCGCAGAAACAGTATTTAATTGAGCAAAAGCATCTGTCCCAAATACCATTTGAAGACAGAAAACCAAAGCCAGTATGGTAAAAATAGTCGCCGCTTTTCTCATGTTATTCAAATTCAATTAAAATGTCATTTTGAAGAACAGCATCTCCCAGCCCCACCTTGATTGATTTTACAACTCCATCTTTTTCTGCCAACACGTTATTTTCCATTTTCATGGCTTCCATCACAATCAGCACATCTCCTCTTTTGACAATGTCGCCCACGGCCACTTCGATTTTAAAGATATTACCGGGAAGAGGCGCTTTGACAGCACCTGCACCAGTAGCTTTTTGCGGAACTGCTCCTTCGCCCGGTTTGCGTTCCACTGGTTTCCGAACCAACTTAGGCGTCTTACTCTTTTTAACTTCCTGATGAACTTCTACTTCATAAGTAGTTCCGTTCACATTAATGGTAGCTACAGAATCTTCGAAATCCTGAATGTGCACATTATAACGGTTACCTGCTATAGTAAATTCGAATTTTTTCATTGCTTTTATCTTCTATTTTTTTCATATGTCACATTATTCATTCCATACAACTTCGAGTTCCATGGCGAATAACGTCTTCGCACTTGCTTAATAGTAATTACATTACTCTCCTCATCATGCATCTCGTTAAAAAATAGATGCAGGGCTGTAGCAATAGCGGCATTTGTTTCACCAGTAATATCCTGGTGCCCTGCTGCTAACTCAGCCTTACCTTTAATCCGCAGGCTTCTTTTTACGCTCCACCTAATTATTTTTGGAACCAACAAAAAGATACCTACCAAAAACAATAAGGCGGCAAATACGATCACCCATCCCAAAAGAGTAATGGTCCAGGTATCGCTGGTTACTTGTAAAAAATTCATCTCCATATTTTTTTGTGATTGTAAAGTGTCCGGTCATCAAAGGAACCTATAACCAAAGGTTACCGGTTCCTTATACGATTAACTGTTACAATGGAATATTACCGTGCTTTTTAGGAGGCAAGTTTAGCTTTTTGGTTTGCAAACTTTGTAAACCCCTGATGATACGGAAACGAGAGTTTCTCGGCTCAATAACATCATCGATATAACCATAGGCAGCCGCCTGATATGGGTTAGCAAACTTCTCAGTATACTCCGCTTCTTTTTCCGCAGCATACTTTGCCTTTTCTGCTGGGTCTTTGATTTTTGACATTGCCCTGCCTTCCAGAACCTCAATCGCACCTTTAGCACCCATTACCGCAATTTCGGCAGTTGGCCAGGCATAGTTCAGGTCACCGCGTAATTGCTTACAGCTCATCACATCGTGCGCCCCACCATAGGATTTACGCAAAGTAACCGTAATTTTAGGTACAGTGGCCTCACCATAAGCAAACATTAGTTTAGCACCGTGTGTTATGATACCTGCATACTCTTGCCCACTACCTGGTAAAAATCCGGGAACATCAACCAAAGTTAAAATTGGAATATTAAAGGCATCGCAAAAACGAACAAAACGAGCGGCTTTACGTGACGCATCGCAATCAAGCACTCCCGCAAGGAAACTTGGTTGGTTAGCCACAACACCAACCGACATGCCCCCCATGCGACAAAACCCTACTATAATATTTTTTGCATAGTTACGGTGTACCTCTAAAAACTCAGAATCATCCGACATGGCATAAATAACATCTTTCATGTCATATGGTTGATTCGGGTTATCCGGAATAATCTCGTTTAATGAGTCCACCATACGATCGATTGAATCTTTAGTCTCTACCATTGGTGGTTCCTCAAGGTTATTTTGAGGCATATACGAAAGAAGCTTTCTGATTAACAAAATACCTTCTTCCTCATTTTCTAACTGGAAGTGAGAAACACCTGATTTAGAAGCATGAACCGCGGCTCCTCCTAAATCTTCGGTGGTTATGTCCTCACCGGTTACAGTCTTAACCACCTTGGGCCCTGTCACGAACATGTAACTGGAATCCTCGGTCATCATGATAAAATCGGTCAGGGCAGGAGAATACACGGCACCACCTGCGCAAGGACCAAAAATAGCTGAGATTTGCGGAATAACACCCGAAGCTTCGATGTTACGCTGGAAAATCTCGGCATAGCCCGCCAATGAGGTTACCCCTTCCTGGATACGGGCACCACCACTATCGTTAATTCCAATAAGAGGAGCTCCGACCTTCATGGCCATATCCATGACTTTACATATTTTCTGTGCAAATGTCTCCGAGAGAGAACCGCCCAATACGGTAAAATCCTGGGCAAACAAATAAACTACCCTACCATCGATAGTACCATGACCTGTTACCACGCCATCCCCAAGAATTTTGTTTTTTTCCATTCCAAAATTCACACATCGGTGTGTCACAAACATATCGAACTCTTCGAAACTACCATCGTCCACAAGCGCTTCGATACGCTCACGGGCGGTCATCTTTCCTTTTGCATGCTGGCTGTCAATTCTTTTCTGACCACCACCTAATTTAGCCTCAGTTCTGAGGTCTATTAGTTTTTTTACTTTATCCTGACTTGACATGAAATATTGTTTGTAAATTCTTATACCAATCGGTATAAAACATTTAAATTCTATTATTAATAGCAGTTTTATTTAGAAGGATCTTCGCACAATTCAGTTAATACACCAAAAGTAGATTTTGGGTGCAAGAAACCTATATTCAACCCTTCGGCACCTTGACGTGGAGTTTTGTCAATTACCCTTACTCCTGCATCCTGAATAGATACTAGCTTTTCCGCCAGGTTCTCAACTGCAAAGGCAACATGATGAACACCCTCTCCTTTTTTCTCGATGAATTTGCCAACAGGACCTTCCGGATCCGTAGACTCCAACAACTCAATCTTTGTTTGTCCAACCATAAAAAAGGCAGTCTTCACTTTTTGTTCTGCTACTTCTTCAACAGCATAACACTCCAAACCAAATACTTTCTCGTAAAAAGGAATAGCCTCATCTAAACTCTTAACCGCGATTCCAATGTGCTCAATGTGCGATGGTTTCATATCTATTTATATTTAAAATTTATTGTATACTAAAATTTTGAGCCTCAAAAATAAAACTAAAAAATGACCTAATACACAATAAGTGCCTAAAAAAAGATTGTTTTACAACATAAATTAAGCTTGTGACCAGTTAACTATCAACATTTTAACACACACCAACTCATTAAACTTGTTGTTGTCCAAACAATTGCAGAATTTTTTCTTTATTTATACCTGCATAATCCAACACGGGTTTTATACGAATACCAACAATCAATTAGGGCTTGTGATTTAAAACATTCTCCATATATTTACTTTTAACCTGATACTCAAAACGCACCGTTCCTTCCTGTTTTAATTATTATGAAAAACATCATTATTATTAATACAGAAATTGCCTATTTTCGCCATCAAAACAGAAATAAATTAACCGTTATGCAAAAAATCACCTTTTTTCTAATACTCGCACTTATAATTATGGGTGCCTGTAAAACAGAGACCGCCATGAACACAAACCCATTGCTGGTAGCATATGATACGCCGTTTGAGATTGCGCCATTTGAGCAAATAAAACCAGCGCACTTTATGCCTGCGTATAACGCAGCTATCAAGGAGCAACAAGAGAACATCAAGGCCATTACGGAAAACACGGAAGAACCTACTTTTGCCAATACCGTTGAGGCACTAGAGTATAGCAATCCTCTATTGACCAGGGTAAGTAACGTGTTTTATAACATTAAAAGTGCTAACACCAACGATTCGTTAAATGCTATTGCAAAAGAAATAGCCCCGTTACTGTCTAAGCTAAACGACGATGTATTTTTAAACGAGACATTGTTTAAGCGCATCAAAACACTATACGACCAGAGGGAAAAGCTGGGATTAACGGGGGAAAAAGGCATGTTATTGGAGAAAAAATACCAGGCTTTTACACGTGGTGGAGCCAACCTTCCTGCAGAATCAAAAGACGAGTTCAGGAAAATTAACGAGGAACTTTCGTTACTTACCCTACAGTTTGGCGACAACGTGCTAAACGAAACCAACGATTATATGATGATTGTTGATAAGCAAGAGGACTTAGCCGGATTGGGCAAAGGACAAATTGACGCAGCAGCAAAAACAGCCCAGGATAACGGCCTCGAAGGCAAATGGGTATTTACCACCCAACGCCCAAGCATTACACCGTTCCTGCAATATTCTACAAACAGGTCTTTGAGAGAAAAACTGTTCAAAGCCTACATTAATAGAGGTGACAACAATAACAAATTCGACAACAAAGAGAACATCAAAAAAATAGTTTCACTTCGTGTTAAAAGGGCCAAATTACTTGGGTACGAAAACCATGCTGCTTTTATTTTAGAACAGAACATGGCCAAAACCCCTGAAACAGTTAACGACAAACTCGCTTTTTTAATGGAGAAATCGCTTAAAGTAGCCAAACAAGAGGTGGCCGACATGCAAAAGATGATCGATGCCGAAGGAGGCAACTTTAAATTGGAACCTTGGGACTGGTGGTACTATGCCGAGAAAGTAAAGAAGCAAAAGTACGATTTGGACGAAAACGAGATTAGACCATATTTTGAACTAAACAATGTGGTTGAGGGCATTTTTTATACTGCCAACAACCTATATGGTTTAAAATTTGAAAAAAGAACTGACCTGCCCACCCCTCATCCTGATGCTCTTTCGTTTGAAGTAAAGGAAGCAGACGATAGCCATGTAGGTATTTTATTTATGGATTTCCACCCTCGCGAAAGCAAAAGGGGCGGTGCCTGGATGGGTTCGTACCGCAAACAAGAAGTTAATAACGGAAAAAACATTACACCTATCATCACCATGGTATGCAATTTCACCAGCCCAACGGATGATACCCCCGCACTTTTAAGCTTCGACGAGGTTTCTACCTTGTTTCATGAGTTTGGACATGCATTGCACGGCTTACTCTCAAAATGTCAGTATTATAGTTTATCGGGAACATCGGTGCCCAGAGATTTTGTTGAACTTCCTTCGCAGGTAATGGAGCACTGGGCTGCTCAACCGGAACTGTTAAAAGTGTATGGAAAGCATTATAAAACAGGCGAAGTGATTTCTGATGAACTCATTTCAAAAATTCAGAAGAGCTCCAAGTTCAACCAGGGATTTATGACAACCGAATATTTGGCTGCCGCTATTTTAGATATGGATTACCATACTTTAACAGAGACATTAGATGCAGACCCTAATCATTTTGAGAAAGAATCTCTTGCTAAAATGAATTTGATACCTGAAATTGTAAGTCGTTACAGAAGCACCTATTTTAATCATATATTCTCGGGCGGCTATTCCGCCGGTTATTATGCTTACATTTGGTCTGCCATTTTGGATTCTGATGCTTTCCAGGCATTTAGGGAGAACGGTATATTCGATAGGGAGACTGCGAATAAGTTTAGAAAAAACGTGTTAGAGAAGGGTGGTACCGAAGACCCAATGGAATTATATAAAAGGTTTAGAGGTGCTGAGCCTGATGAAAAAGCGCTTTTAAATGACAGAGGTTTAATTTAACATCAAGACCGCCAGAAGTGTAGACAAATTCACAAGAAAGGCTGTTGGATTAAATCTGATAGCCTTTCTTCATTCTCTAACTTGGGTTCAATTTATCATCTATTTTTTCATTTTGAGTCGTATTTTTAAGTTTCATTTAATTTTAAAATTATAACCGTCATGAACCAATCCACTTCAAATATCCTTTTGGTGCGCCCGGCCAACTTTACCTTTAACCAGCAAACTGCTATATCCAATGCATTCCAGAATACGGTTGATCTTAGTCCGGAAGAGATAAAAGCCCGGGTTATAGAGGAATTTGACACATTTGCCGAGCGCCTTATAAACAAGGGCGTGAATGTGATGGTGGTTCAGGACACGCATACTCCCATAAAACCAGATGCTGTTTTTCCGAATAATTGGGGTTCATTCCATGCGGACGGAACCGCTATTTTATATCCCATTGCTACACCCAACCGTCAAGTGGAAAAAAGACCTGAGATTATCGGCCAAATAAAAGCCAGGTTTAAGATTGAGAAACTGATTGACCTGTCGAATCACGAAGCCGAATGTAAATTTTTAGAGGGTACCGGCAGTATTGTTTTCGACCATATGCATAAAATTGCTTACGCATGTTTGTCTCCACGAACCGACAGAGATGTCTTTATTGAGTTATGTGATATCATCAATTACAAACCGGTTTATTTTACAGCTACCGACAAATCCGGCCAGGAAATATATCACACCAATGTGATGATGAGCGTGAGTAAAATGTTTTCGGTTATTTGTTTAGAAAGCATCAAGGATGAACGTGAAAGAAATTTGGTGATTGATTCTTTGGAACAAACGGGTCACGAGATAATTAGCATTACACTGGAACAAGTAAATTATTTTGCTGGCAATATGATTTCTTTGTTAACGCAAAGCGGTGAGGAAATTTTGGTGATGTCGCTGAGTGCTTTCGAGGTTTTGACCGACCAACAAAAAGAAGCTATCGGAAACTACTGCGAACCTTTTCCAATGAACACAAAAACCATTGAGACGATTGGCGGAGGCAGTGCCAGGTGCATGATCTCCGAGATATTTCTTCCTGCAAAATAATTACAAATAGAAATGGCAGGTTCATTTATTATCCCTATTTTGTTGCCGGTAATTTAATAGGGAATCAGTTACGGTAGCCTGTTTCAATTAAGCCTTCATGAAATACACTGCTTATATAGTATTGCTTTCTGTATTGATACAGGGATGTATAAATAAATCCAATAAACCCGAGTTCCCCAATGCCGGTGTAATTACCTATAACATTGCATACCCTAAAGAAATTACCGATTCCCCTACCGGCAGCCTTATGCCTCGAGAATTAAAACTGATTTTTAAGGATAACCGAACGCGTTTCAGTTTCAAAGGCAGTTTCAATATCTTCTCATTAGATTTTTATTCCCCATCCGCTAAAGATTCCTGTGCTACACTCTTCCGCTTTATGGACAACAACTTGTTGCATATCGGCCCAATAAGCTCCAACTTTTTTTTCTTCAACAACGGTTCAACCCCTTCCATTACTTACTTGAAAAACGAAACCAAAAATGTGGCCGGGATAAGCTGTAGCAAGGCAATGGTACAGTTTGACAAGGATGAACCATTCGCCATATATTACACCGGGGATATTAATATCGACAACCCCAACAGACATACCCCATTCAAAGAGATACCGGGAATATTGATGGAATTTCATATTGATTTCAACGGAGTACGATTTTATTTTAAAGCATGTGATGTCGATTACACTATTCCCGACAACGCTGCATTTAAAATCCCAAGTGGCTTTAAACGTACACCCGAAAAAGAAATTGAAGCATTAATTTTAACCATGATTAACAATTTCCAATAAGTCGTTCGCTTCCGATTCAGCAATTATTTCAAATCGTCTACCTGATTATACTAAGGCATTAAAATAATTATCGCTTAAAATCGTTGTAAAAGAATTCAATTTAATTAATAAATTAGAAACTACATTTATTAATTTTGTCTGCGAATCAACACCTACAATTAACATAATTTTAAAATGGGAGTAAAAACTAAACGACCTAAATCCAAGACTAAAAATAATTTTATCACTGATTTAAAAAATAAAATCAGTGACTTCAGGGTACGATTTTTTATTGGACTGTTTTTAATGGTCTATTCCTTATTTTTACTGATCGCATTTGTTTCATTTGTTTTTACCGGTGGAGCCGATCACAGCAAATTCAACATCAACTTCTTTGAGTTTATTTTCAACCCGGACATTAACGTTCAGAATCGCACGGGGAAACTAGGCGCTTATTTTGCCGATTTATTTATCAACTCCGGAATTGGCGTGCCTGCATTGGTAATTGTAATAGCGCTTACCGTAATCGCTTTTAAACTTATAAATATTAAGCTTGCCCCTGTCAGAAAAACTATTTGGCACTGCTTTTATACCGGGGCATGGCTTTCTATCCTGCTGGGCTACTTATTTATGAATTCGGTGAACGACCATTATATTTTACTGGGTGGAGAAATGGGGTACTTTATGAGCAAATGGTTAGTCTCGGCCATTGGTAATGTCGGAGTCATCCTTTTCTTATTTTTCACACTCATTATCTATTTAACCTTTACATTTGACGGATTCGTTCCTTTTGTTAAAAAAGTATTTGTTACCAGTGGCACGAAGATTAAAGTCCCGGTTAAAAACGACAAAACCGAGACGGAAGATGCTTCGTTACTGACTTCTGTTGAAGCGGATGACATAGAGGAAGATCCCGCCCCTGAAGAAGCACCCACACCTACGGATACACCCGAATTAGCGCCTGAGCAAGAATTTGAGGTCAAAAAGCTAACGCCCGAACCACTGGAAAATACGGATATTGCAGATGAACCCATTGAGCTGGACATTTCTGATAACGAGGGTTCGGAAGACGTTAACCATGATGGTAATTTCACCATAGAAAAAATTGAAGAGGAAAAGGATTTTGAAGTAAAAGCAAATATTCCATTGGGAGATTACGATCCCACCTTGGACCTTTCTTCATATCAACTGCCTACCATCGATTTACTGGAAGACCACCACTTTGGCAACGAACCCGTTACCGACGAAGAACTAAACTCCAATAAAGATAAGATTGTTAACACCTTAATCGATTATAAAATTGAGATTAAGAGTATTAAAGCAACGGTTGGTCCTACGGTTACGTTGTACGAGATCGTTCCTGCTCCGGGTGTTCGAATATCCAAAATCAAGAACCTGGAGGATGATATTGCCCTGTCGCTGGCTGCATTGGGCATACGTATTATTGCCCCAATACCGGGTAAAGGCACCATTGGTATTGAGGTTCCCAACAGTGAACCTGAGGTGGTTTCGATGAAAACCATTATAGCTGCCAAAAAATTCCAGACTACAAAATATGAGCTACCTATTGCACTGGGAAAAACCATTTCCAACGAAACTTTCGTTATCGATTTGGCCAAAGCACCGCATATGTTGGTGGCAGGGGCTACCGGCCAGGGTAAATCCGTGGGATTGAATGCTATCATTACCTCTCTTTTATATAAAAAACATCCATCTCAGTTAAAGTTTGTTTTGGTCGACCCCAAAAAGGTGGAGCTTAATATCTATAGCAAGATTGAGCGACATTTCCTGGCCAAATTACCCGACGACGAGGATGAAGCCATTATTACCGATGTGCAAAAAGTGGTGACTACTTTAAATTCGCTGACCATTGAAATGGATGCGAGGTATGACCTGTTGAAAAAAGCACACGCCCGTAATATTAAGGAATACAACCACAAGTTTGTAAAACGCTCGCTTAACCCTGAGAACGGTCACCGCTTTATGCCATATATTGTGGTTGTAATTGATGAGTTTGCCGACTTAATAATGACGGCTGGCAAGGAAGTAGAGATGCCCATTGCACGTATAGCCCAGCTTGCCCGTGCCGTAGGAATACATATGATTGTAGCCACACAGCGCCCATCCACCAATATTATTACAGGGGTTATTAAAGCCAATTTCCCAACCAGGGTAGCTTTTAAGGTAGCCTCCATGATCGACTCCAGAACGATTCTTGATTCGCCCGGTGCCAACCAACTAATTGGTAGAGGAGACATGCTTATCTCCCAAGGAAGCGATTTGGTGCGTGTTCAATGTGCTTTTGTAGACACACCCGAAGTTGAAAAAATAAACGATTTCATCGGTTCTCAGAAAGGATATCCCAGTGCCTTGTTATTGCCCGAATATATTGGCGATACATCTTCCACTGAAGCGGGGGAAATTGACATGAGCAACAAGGACGCATTTTTTGAAGAAGCAGCCAGGGTGGTGGTTGCCAACCAATCGGGTTCCACATCTTTGATTCAACGAAGGTTTTCAATAGGTTATAACCGTGCCGGTAGAATCATTGACCAGCTGGAAGCAGCCGGCGTTGTTGGGCCTTTTGAAGGAAGTAAGGCACGGCAAGTTTTAATCCCCGATGATTTATCGCTAGAACATCTGTTGAAGGGGCTTTAAATAAGCAAGAAAAATTTTAATTCATTGTTGAACAAGAATATAAAAGGAAATATTGTGATGACAGATTAGTTTTTAAATTGAATTAAAAATTTGCCACCTCACTTTGACAAGCCGATTTTTTATGAGTTTGGCTTGTCAAAGTGAGTTTTGGTATCGTTTTTGAAAAGCTTACACCCATTACACCGTAAATAAGATCAAATAATTTATACAATATGAAGAAATTACTTTTACTACTCGCTTTGATTCCAGGGTTCATGTTTGCGCAGAACGCGGAAAAAGCAAAAGAAATCCTGGATCAAGTAACAGCAAAAACTAAAACATACAAAACGATTAAAGCCAGCTTTTCGTTTAGCCTGGAAAATCTGCAAGAAGATATTCAAGAAGAGTACACAGGTACTATTTTTATTAAAGGGGATAAATACAAGGCCAACTTAATGGATGTAGACACTTATTTTGACGGCAAGACTCTCTGGACGCATATGATTGATGCAGAAGAAGTGAATATCGACGAGCCTGATCCGGATGACGAAGAAACGTTAAACCCTGCTTCCATCTTCACGATTTACCAAACCGGGTTTAAGTACGCCTACCTGGGCGAAAAAGACAGCAACGGCACTGCAGTATATTCCATAGACCTGTATCCGATTAACCGTGACAAACCGTATTCACGCATTAAATTGGAGATTACAAAAGATAATATGCAAATCAACAAGATTCAACAAATCAGTAAAGATGGCAACAACTACACAATATTAATCAACAAGTTAGAAAGCAACACACCAATGGACGACAGCATGTTTGTATACAACGAAAGTGCCAACCCCAATGTAGACATTATCGACATGAGATAATTAACTATATATCTATATTTTTATATAAATCCCCAATTATGGGGATTTTTTTTGTGCTAAAAACTAATTTCTTTGTGTTTTGTTTTTATAATAACACCTAAATTTCAAAGTAATGCTAACATTCTTACATCATTTTTTTTGGGAGCTTATTGATCTGCTTAACGCCATGTCTCCATATCTGCTACTTGGGTTTTTATTTGCAGGTGTACTAAAAGTGTGGTTTCCTCAGCATTGGATTGACCGGTTTATGGGTAATAATAATTTGAAATCGGTGATCAATACTGCTTTAATTGGCATTCCGCTACCGCTATGTTCATGCGGTGTAATACCAACAGGAATATCGTTTTACAAGAATGGGGCATCAAAAGGCTCAAGTGTTTCATTTTTAATATCAACACCACAAACAGGGGTAGACAGCGTACTGGTCACCTACTCGTTATTGGGCTTGCCTTTTGCTATAATAAGAGTTATTGTCGCTTTAATTACAGGCGTAATAGGTGGAGTAGTTACCAATATATTTGGGAAAGGTAAGCATACACCAACAAATGAAATTTCAACTGCGAGCTGCGCAACAAATACGGTTAAAAGCAATCGCATTATTAAAATGTTTAAATACGGCTTCAATGAGTTTTTGATGGACATTGCCAAATGGTTAATAATTGGCATATTGATAGCGGCTGTATTATCCACTGTTATTCCCGATGATTTCTTTATCCGTTATATGCAAAACGAAGCCCTAAGTATGCTCACTGTTTTATTGGCTTCGGTACCCCTTTATCTTTGCGCCACGGCATCGGTGCCTATTGCTGCTGTTTTAATGATGAAAGGCTTATCGCCCGGGGCGGCACTCATCTTGTTAATGGCAGGTCCGGCCACCAATGCCGCTACCATCACCATCATTAAAAAAGTATTTGGCAACAAAACATTGTTCAGTTATTTAGGATCTATCATTGGGGGAGCCTTAGTCTTTGGTCTTCTGATAAATCACTTTTTACCTGCTGAATGGTTTATAATGACTGGAAGCTCGCACCTGCACCATCAACACGAAATGTTACCTTTATGGTTTAAAATATCATCTTCAGTTATATTAGTGAGCTTAATTATTTACGGATATATTCAGAAATATATTGAATTGAAAAGACCTATCGCTACTGCAGAAGCACAACCATTGTTGCTTAATACTCAGGTGAGCTCCAATCAAGTTTCTCCACCAAAGTTCTCTGCAAACCAATTCTCCTTTGCCGGAAATATAAAAACCCAAATTTTTAAGGTGGAAGGGATGACCTGCAGCCACTGCAAAGCCAGTGTAGAGAAAAACGTTAGAAACATCGAGGGCATATCATCGGTTACCGCCACTCCGGCACTCAATAAGGTAGAAGTGAACGGCACCAGTATCAATTCAACCAAAGTGGAAGAAATGATCAACGACCTGGGGTATCTATTCAAGGGAAAATTTAAATAACCCCCACTTAAAGGACTTTCATTTTTTATCAAGCAACCATTTGTATTTTTTATCATCTTATACCTGGATGATAAAAGAATGCTGCATTGTAAAAAGCCGATCGACGTCTAAAGTCGCAAAACCAGAGAAACAATATTCCACGGCAATTTACATTACCGCACATGGTACACGTATTTAAGTAAATATATTACATTTGCTTATAACTATAAATTATTACAAAATGGAAAGACTTAGCCTAACTATTGCTTTTTTAACACTCATTGCTCTCAGCAAGCTATGTGCACAAGATATTCTCATCAAAACAAACAATGACACTATCAATTGTGTCATCAAAGAAATCGGTGATGAAGAGATAAAATACCTGACTCCCGAAATTAGCGAAACAATATTATTTGGTATCAACAAAGACAAAGTAAACAAAGTAATATTTGCTAATGGAAAAGAACTGGAGTTTTCTGAGTTTTTATATGATCCGAGCAACTATATTACGGACCAAAAGAACAATATAAAACTTAATTTCCTCTCGCCTCTTTTTAACAGCGTAAATATTTGCTACGAAAAAAGCATAAAACCAGGCCGAAGCTTTGAAACAACGTTAGGTGTTATTGGGGCAGGTTGGGACCTTGGCAACAACAACGAATCAGGAGCTTTTATAAAAATGGGTTATAAATTCATAAAAAGCCCCGATTATTATATCCGCGGTCAGAAGTTTGCCCATATTTTAAAAGGTAGCTATATACGCCCCGAAATTGCATTTTCGTATTATGAGTACTCTGCATACAAAAACTATAGCTTTATTGGAGAAGATGAACGATACACAGATACCAATGTTATGTTTGCTGTATTATTAAATGTTGGCAAGCAATGGATATTTGAAAATGGGTTTCTGATGGATTGGTTTGTAGGTGTTGGTTATGGTTTTGGGCAAGATGATAAGGACTTTGGTTTACACAAGGCATTTATTGGTGGAGTGGAAGAATTCCCGTTAGCCATTAGCATGGGATTAAGGGTTGGTTGGAATTTTTAAAAGTGGGATGACTATTATTGATAAACCGATAAATACTATATTTTTACTGGCGCTTTGAAAACTCAGGGCGCTTTTTTATTCTACCAAATTTCGAATATGGATTTCAACATTAAACCAGTTCAATCAGAACTTACCGACAAAATCAATCATAAAATTGATACCAAGACCAAACCTTTGGGATCATTGGGAAAACTGGAGAGTATAGCTCGCAAAATCAGCCAGGTGCAAGAAACGCTTTCCCCAAAACTCAACCATCCTGCCATATTAGTATGCGCTGGCGATCACGGCGTTACCGAGGAAGGAATTAGTCCCTTCCCGCAAGAAGTAACCTTTCAGATGGTCATGAACTTTTTAAGTGAAGGTGCAGCCATTAACGTGTTTACCCGCCAGAATAACATCAAGCTCATATTGGCGGATACTGGTGTAAACTTTGACTTTGAAGCTTCACCAAAACTAATAAATGCAAAAATTGCACACGGCACTAAAAACTTTGCCAAAGAACCGGCCATGACCATGGAACAGTGTAAGAGGGCCATGACTAACGGGGCCGACATGGTTCAAAAATTACATCATGAAGGTACCAACATAGTAGGTTTTGGCGAAATGGGAATAGGAAATACAACTTCGGCAGCTGCTCTTTTGTGCGCTTATACAAAGTGCTCCTCCCAAGATGCTGCCGGAGCCGGAACTGGATTAGACGAAAACGGCATTAAACATAAAGCTTCAGTTATAGACAAAGCGGTCAAGCTTCATAACGCCCATACCGATCCGTATAAAACCCTTGCAAATCTTGGCGGTTTTGAAATCGCAACCATAACCGGGGCCATGTTAAAAGCTGCAGAACTAAAAATGGTTGTTATGGTAGATGGCTTTATTATTACTTCCGCCTTGCTTGCCGCATACGAAATCAACAACAATATTTTAGATTACTGCATATTCTCTCATAAATCGCACGAAAAAGGACATGCCTTAATGCTCGATTACTTAAAGGCAGAGCCTATTCTGGATATTCATATGCGATTGGGAGAAGGTACTGGCAGTGCGGTAGCTTATCCTATTATTGAAAGCGCGATTAATTTTTTTAATGAGATGAGCAGTTTTGAGAACGCAGGAGTGAGTAATAGATAATTAGTCAATGCTAGATTAGTCAGTAGTCACTGGGCATTCATAACTGGTCAGTGGCCAGGAGTAGACCTGTAACAAAGTGGTTAAAGCACAAGAGTGGAGCATAATAAGTTATAAATATTGAGAATGGCATTGTAAACGTACTAGCCATATATTAAGAAAACTATTAAAACACAAAGGATTATATCACATGCATTAAACTTTCTCCGGCTATTAACTATTGATGAACCAACTAATGACAAGTGACCATTGACCAATAAACCAATAACATGAAACAAATTAAACTATTCTTTACCGCCCTAATGTTCATCACTCGCATTCCTGTTCCTAAGTGGGTTGGATATTCAGAAAAAAACCTGAATAAATGCAACCGATATTTTCCGTTGGTAGGAATTATAGTTGGTGGCTTTGGTGCTTTGGTATTTTGGTTAGGAAGCTTCATTTTCCCGCAAAGCATTTCAATCATTTTATCGATGGTTTCAACAATTCTATTGACCGGAGCTTTTCACGAGGATGGTTTTGCCGATGTTTGCGACGGTTTTGGAGGGGGGTGGACCAAAGAAAAAATTCTGGAAATAATGAAAGATTCCAGAGTGGGTGCTTACGGAATGATTGGTATGATATTGATTTTGATGCTTAAGTTTTTAGCACTGAGCTCCCTGCCCGTTGCTTTTGTAATTCCTTCATTAATTGCAGGCCATAGCATTAGCCGAACATTTGCGGTGTCTACCATGTACAACCTTCCCTATGTTCGTGAGGATGAGCTCAGCAAATCGAAACCGGTGACCAAAAACTTGCATATTGGTGATCTTTGGATTGCCGTTTTAATAGGGTTATGCACGTTTCTTATATTTGTGAACTGGACTATTTTTTTAACTGTTATTCCGCTACTGATTGCCAAAGTATGGCTCGAAAGATATTTTAAAAAATGGATTGGAGGATATGTGGGCGATTGCCTGGGAACCATGCAACAGGTTACAGAAGTTGTTTTTTATTTAAGTATCGTTGCTTTAAGTTCTATTGTTTCTTTTATTTAATACTACACGTTTTATGCAAGAAGTTTACCTAATACGTCATACCACGCCTAAAGTGAAACCTGGGGTTTGTTATGGTATTTCAGATGTTGATGTAGTTGAAAGTTTTAATGAAGAAGTTGATGATATTAAACATTTACTCAATGGATTTTCTCCTGAGCTAGTTGCTGCAAGCCCGCTAATTAGGTGTCAAAAGTTAGCTGTAAGTTTGTTTTCTGATTTAGATATTAATACTGACAATAGGTTAATGGAGATGAACTTTGGTGATTGGGAGATGAAACCTTGGGCCGATATTGATAGATCAACAATGAAAACCTGGAGTGCCGACTTTGTGAATATTCCAACTCCAAATGGTGAGTGTTTTAATGATTTATACCAAAGAGCCTCAGGTTTTATGGATGAACTTATACGGAAAAGTGATTCACCCAAAGTGGCTTTGGT
The DNA here is from genome assembly GCF_050589685.1 of Saccharicrinis sp. 156. Lineage (NCBI taxonomy): Bacteria > Pseudomonadati > Bacteroidota > Bacteroidia > Marinilabiliales > Marinilabiliaceae > Saccharicrinis > Saccharicrinis sp. 156. Next base: position 38,298 of record NZ_JBNGOS010000035.1, on the reverse strand, counting down.
GACACATTCTGGTATAATGCGATGTTTATGCTCTCGCTATCTTCACATTCCGTTAAGCAAAGTATTTCGCCTCAAACTGAATTATGGAGCCGTCATTAAATTAACTTTGCACTCTGATTTCGAAGAAGTAGAATTTATTAAATAATAGTTGATAGCTAATTGGTCAATAGTGAAAAACGTAACTTAGTATTAATAACAAATGACCATTGACTAGTATCAAATGACCATTGCCCAATGAAAAGATTAACCTTTATTACAGGCGGACAGCGTTCCGGGAAAAGTGCATATGCACAAAAAGTTGCCCTAGAAGCGAGCAGTAACCCGGTGTATTTGGCAACATCTCGCATTTGGGATGCAGAGCATCAAAAACGAATTGAACGTCATCAGGAGGATCGTGATGATAGATGGGAGAATGTCGAAGAAGAAAAATACTTATCGCAACATGATCTTTCCGGGAAAGTCGTTCTGATTGACTGCATTACTCTTTGGTTGACCAACTTTTTTTTCGATAACCAAAGCGATATAGACAAATCGCTCACCGAAGCAAAACGCGAGTTTGAAAAGTTGATTCAGCAAGATGCCCATTTTATTATTGTCTCCAATGAAATTGGTTTAGGTGGCATGCCCGAAAATGAGATCCAGCGCAAATTTACAGACCTCCAAGGCTGGATGAATCAGCATATCGCGCAAAAAGCTGGCGAGGTGATCCTGATGGTAAGCGGTATTCCCATGAAAGTAAAATAAAAAAGGGCAGACCCTACGGATCTGCCCCCACTCACACAACTAAACCTTTAATCTAATGTGTCCCACCACAGCTTAGTTGTTTTATCGTTTATCATGGTTGCCACCACAATTGGGTAGTTATTTCATCACCGCCCATTGAAGTTTTTGCTGCTTCAACGTTGGCCTCATTCACACTATATTCATTTAACAGGTAACTAACTCTTGATGGAACATCAGAAGAAAGACTACCTACTGCATACGTATATGTTTCGGTCACTTCACTTACATTACCATCTGCATCTTTAACAGAATAGGTGTAATCGTAAGTCTCGTTAGGCTTTATCAGGGTGTTAGGATAACCTGTTCTTCGGTACTCACTCCATGCCTCCATCGGTTGCATATATAGCGCAATATACTTTTGTGTTATAACGGTTTCCTCAGTTGCTGCAGGTAATGCGGCAATATAGGCATCTATAGTAGCTGCATCAATGCCCCATCTCTCCATTGAAGCTCTAACTCCTTTCTCGTACCAGGTCTGATCCCAAGAATTGGTTTCACTTAAAATAAAGCAAACTTCGGCATACTCCATGTAAATCTCGGTATAATCAGCAGCTAGAATTGCTTCTCCCGGAAGAGATTCATTTTCGAATGCTGCAACTTCGCCATTGTTAGCTGTCAATGGAATACCTACTTTGAATCCATCCGCATTATCTGCTACAAAAACGTCTAAACGAGGATCTTCAACAAAAGGACCTCTTTTTCCTTGCAATAACTCAACAAATGACCAGGAAGGTGCAAAATCAGTTCTGTTATCAACATAAAATGCACGATACATTGGAGCTCCATTTAAAGCATTAGACTCGTAAGTTACTCCCACATTGTCATCATTACTTTCCATTACACCTGCAGTTATAGCATCAGTAATATGGCTTGAAGCGGCTGGATATACATCTTTAACACGGTTAGCAATCCTCAATCTTAATGAGTTAGCAAACTTTTTCCACATCGTTGCATCACCCCCGAAAAAGTTATCACCATCAATCATGTTTTCAGTTTCAATGATCATTGCTTGCGCCTCATCAAGTTCATTAAGCATGTCTGCATAGATATCTGATTGCTTTGCATAAGCAGGGGTAGTAATTCCATCCGACTTAATAGCGTTTGCCTGAAAGCTTGCATCATCACTACCATAAGAATAATAAGGTACATCACCCCACATTTCGGTGGCTATCTGGTAAATGTAAACCAACATAATTCTGGCTGCTGCTATTTGGTTTTCATTGGGACCATAAGCTTCCATCGAACCTTTAGTTGCCTCATCGGTATTAAAACCAATAATATCAATTAAGTCCTGTGCATTTTTGTATAAATCATCCCAACCACTCTGGTTTGTAGTTTCTCTGTACTGAAACCTATCTTCTTCAGTATAAGCAGTCTGATTCCAATATTGCACCCACAATAACGACATTCTCCCGGAAAACCACTCATCACGAGTATCATCCATCAATCTTTTCTGCACCCTATTCATCAATCCATAGGTAGGTGCTATTTCTGGTTCGTTTGGATCACTATAGTATTCTACATCACATGAAAATGTTACTACAGCCACCAGAATAACAATGATATATTTTATTTTATTCATAGTTGTTGCTTTTTTAATTAAAATTTAATTTGAACATTGAAACCATATGATTTCGTTCCTGGAACGATACCTCCTTCAAGCCCTTGAATGTTTCCGTTACCACCAACAATAGTTTCAGGATCTATACCTTTGTTATCCAATCCCCATATTGCAAGGTTTCTTCCATAAGCAGATACTCTAATAGTCTTGATTACGTCAACCAATTTAGGCAAGGTATATCCAATAGTAACTTCACGTAATTTCACATAGTCAGCATCAAATACACTAGTAGCACTTGGAGTACCATATCCGTGGTAATGAAGCTCACCATAGTCAATCGCACTAATATTCATGTCATTTTCTACATAACCGCTTCCATTGTCCACAACTCCATCAAGTACGATTCCATCTTCACGGATAGTATTACCATTTGAAGTAGAAACAGCTGTAGCTTCAGCCATACCAGAGTACATTGACCACATATTGGTAAGCGAGTAATATTTACCTCCTTTAGACATGTCAATCAACACACCAAGATCAATATTCTTATACCTGAATGTACTTTTAAGTCCGGCAGTATAATCAGGCAATACAGAACCCATGGATTGCAAATCACCCTGAGCGTAGAATCCTGTTTCAGGATCAATTACTTTATTTCCATTATCATCATACACAAAGTCGTAAGCATATAATTCCTGGAAAGTTTTTCCTTCAACCGAATTTAGGTACGCGCCACCAAAAGGAGCACGGGCTAGCTGTAGCTTACCTCCTAAAGAAGCAGGTAACTCTTTAACTTCATTAGTATTTTTTGCATAGTTAAGGCTTAATTCCCATGTAAAGTCACCTTTTTTTATTGGCGTACCATATACCATTAATTCAATACCCTTGTTATTGATCAAACCTGCATTAATCACTTGCTCAACATAACCAGTAGATCCAGATACTTCAACCGGAACAATCTGGTTCTTGGTATCCCTGTTATAGTATGAGAAATCAAAACCAGCTCTGTTATTTAAGAAAGCTCCTTCAAGACCAAATTCGACTTCTTCAGTCATTTCCGGTTTTAAATTCTGATTTTTTAATCTAACATCGTTGGTAAACTGTGGACTACCATTAAATGGATCACTGATTGTATACGTATTAAATATATTATACGCGCTTGTACCATTACCCGTCTCTCCGTAGTTCAATCTAACTTTCAGGTTGTTCAACCAGGAATAATCTAACAATTGAGAAACTATTAAACTTGCAGAAACAGACGCATAACTATAATCATTATCCCCTTCAGGTAAAGATGAATCATAATCCGTACGGTAGGTCGCATCTAAATATGCGAAACTCTTATAGCCTACACTTGCCATTCCAAACCAACTATTTACTCGTTTTGATCGGTCAAAATCATCCAACGTAGGTTGGTTAGCTGAGTTATTTAGATTGTATAATCCATCAATAACCAATCCGCCATTCGTTTCACCTTCAAACCTTGAATAGTCTTCTTTTCGAATATTACCACCTACGAATCCAAGCACGTCAAATTCACCAAATCTCTTTTTGAAGTTTAATTTTCCTTCATAATTGGTCTCGATTGCCTGACGCTGTACTTGTTTATACATTGACTGCGCTTGAGAACCAATAGCGACTCTTTCTCGAGCATTAAACGTATATGTATCAAGATAAATATTACCGGATGCAAATAAATAGTCTGTAATATTTATTTTACCTCCAACAGTACCAAATATACGTGTCCTATCGTCATCCTGATAGTTTTTATAGGCCGTCCAGTAAGGGTTGTCAGAATACTTCGGAGTAGGGTCGGTAACAGATGTTCTGTTCCAGGTTCTATTGGTTCCGTCAGGATTCTCGTAGTTCTTCAGTTTGTCCATGTCTAACTGACGCTGCCCCCATTGGAAGAATTTTTGAGATTGAGAATTATCGCCATAACCGAACTGTGGGCGTCCCTTAGTATCTGTATGAACAAAAGTAACATTTGAGTTAAGCTCAACTAAACCATCCAATAAAGAAGTATTACCATTGATGTTAAATGTATTCTTGTTCTGCTCAGAATTTGGAACTATACCTTCCATAGTAACATTGGTATATCCAATCCTTAAAGCTGAAGTTTCAGACGTGGTTACAACGTTAACACTGTTTTGATAGGTAACACCTGTCTCATAAAAGTCCTCAACATCACTTTGTGGAGCAACCCATTTACCGGTAACCGGAGTAGACGTAATTCCTTGTTCGTAATCGGTGATGCCCCACCAATGTAATACGTCCTGTCCTTCGTATTTTGGACCCCAACTCTCATCAATAGCATAACCTACTGTTTTGTACTCAACACCATCAATTGTTGTTGTTCCAAAATCACCATAACCACCACCATACTTATCTTGTAGTTCAGGCAGGATACTTACCTTGTCAAAGGTAATACCCGAGTTAATGTCTACTGAGAATGTTTTTTTCCCGGCTTTACCGGATTTGGTTGTAATCATGATTACACCATTCTGTCCCCTACTTCCGTAAAGCGCTGATGCAGCGGATCCTTTTAGTACTTCAACGCTGGCAATATCATATGAGTTAAGGTCAGAAACCATTGAACCATAGTCATAACCACCACCCCCGATTTGGGTGTTTTCGTCATTGAATCCCTCATTACTAATAGGCACTCCATCCACAACAAACAAGGGTTGGTTATTTCCGCTGAACGAACTTGCTCCCCTAATAAGGATGTTCTGTGATCCAGCAAAATTTTGGCCTGAAACGCTTAATCCAGCAACTTTTCCTGATAAAGATGCAATAGCATTTACGTCATTCGCAGCCATTAAATCTTCTTCCGAAACACCTTGTGCAGCATATCCAAGCGATTTTTTCTCTCTCGAGATTCCAAGTGCAGTAACTACTACTTCATCAACGTCTATGGCACTTGAAGCAAGCATAACGTTGATATTTGTGCGAGCACCAATAATAATTTCCTTGGTTTCCATTCCAACAAAGGTAAACACCAAGGTTTCTGCATCTTCTGGTACATTAAGCAAATATGATCCATCCGGACGAGATACCGTCCCTAAAGTTGTACCCTTAACAATAATAGATACTCCAGGAATAGGATCGCCAAAATTATCGACAACTTTTCCTGAAATAGCTTTTGTTTGGGCCATCAAAGCCTGTGATCCTACAAATAGAACCATAGACAGAAATAATGCTAATTTCCGCATAAAACAAAAGGTTTAAATTAATAAATGTGTATTTAATAAAAAGACAATGCGATTTTTCAATTAACGGTAATCGGGTATTTAATTACTATTAATGATTCGTTTCAGATATACATTAACGAGTTTGTCAAGTTTTGTAGACACAAATCAACTTGATATTTTAATTATAATTTTTTGATATTCCATTAGACTAAAGGTTTTTGTTAATACTATAGTTATTTATGTGAGCTAGTCAACTACTCAAGCGGGGGAACACTTTTACGAGCAATTAACGTTAGTAACATTCAACTTTCTAATTGTAAGCTTAATCAAACTATCAGCTTTGTATTGTTTTTAAATTTCATTTTTGAACATTAATCCGATTCGGTCTTTCAATTCAAAAACATGGGTCAAAAATATATATTTTTTTTATAACTACAAACAACCACTAACAATTGAGCGGTTAAAATTTATTTGCGACATATTTTTTATCCCACAGCCCTTATTTTTGAACCCCCTACAACCTATTTTTATAGCTATTTTTTAATAGCCATACTTTTTTAACATTACCTAGTCCCATAGCGCGATTGTGACATATGTCACAAATTTAAAAACACGGTTGGCACATTTCGAAATCATTATTGTCGGTTAAAATTGAAAAGATTCCTCACTTCGTTCGGAATGACAAGCTTTAGGAGACTTATATTTTGGGGGAAAGTACAACACAGAAAGGGTTAAACCGATTTAACACCTTTCAGTCGTTTAAAAAATTCATCTGTAGAAAGTGCCGACTTATTTTTAGCTTTGGTTTTATAGGTATAAATAGTGTTAATGGATACCCCAAGAGCCTGGGACATGGTTTCGTTGTCCTCTACCCCTAGGCGAATCAATGCCAGAATTCTAAGTTCAGTATTCAATAGCTGACCTGGTTTTAATACATACTTTCGATCAGGCTCCACTAAATTATCTACTTCATTTATAAAAGTTGGAAATAGTTTTAGGAACACCTCGTCAAAATCATGGAACAATTGATCTCTTTCCTTTTTGGGGTTAATGTTCCTGAGGACAGTTTTTAATTTTTGCGGGTTGTTTGCCACTAATACTTTGTTTAAAGCCACGGAAATATCATGGAGCTTGTGAATAAACAGAGAACCCGTATTGAAAAAATGGCCAATGTATCTTTCCTTAATTTTATTGGCCTCGTTCAGTTGGTTATTCAAAAGTTTCAGCTCGTGATTGTTTTGCTTAATTATCATCCAAATTTTTCGGAGATTAAAAAGTTGACGATACACCAACAACAGGAATACGAACACAACCAGCACAAGGGCAGAAACAACCCAAATGTAACGTACCGCCTTCTCTTTTTTTCTTTCTTCCAGCAGCAACTTAGCTCCTTCAATAGCCGGAAATATTTCTGCCACCTGCAGCTTTCGTTGCATCGAACCAAAAAACGCCGCATCATCTTTCGCCTTTAGAATATATTTGTAGGCACGATCAACCTCCCCTTGTTCGAATAAGAAACGAGCCAACACCATCAATGACATAGCCTCCTTGGTTGAAGTTTTAATATCAACGATCGCAGATCTTATTAGATGTTCCTTTCCGGATATAATTTTATTCTCTGTTATGTCGATATACCCAAGACAAGAGTGAATCACAGCCTGCTCGTGCAAGGTAATTGGCATCTTACCCGCCTTAGCGTAATAATGAGCGGCAGAGTCTGGTTGCCATCTTGCCAAAAAGCGCAAACCCTTTGTGATTAGCGGCTGCACTGTATTGGGAACCTGATGTTTTAAGACAGAATCGACATAAGCCTCAGCTTGAACCCGATACACAGGCGAATAATAACCATCGTTAACATAATCTGCCAAATCGTAATACGCTCTGACTTTGTAACTAAAATGATCCTGAAGGTCCTCTTTTTGCAACTTGAGAATATTGACCTTGTTTAACGTATCGATGGCTTCCTTATAGTAACCTACCGAAACCAACAAATGACCAAAACGGGACTGACATTGAGCAATGGCTCTAGGGTGATTCATGCGATAGGCCAAATCAATCGCCTTTCGATAATAATGCATAGCTGAATCAAAAACATAGGTAGAATATTCATTGGCGATCTCTTCATATAATAGATATCTATCCCATTCCTTTCCTTTGGTGCGGAGGTCAAGCAATGTAAATTTTAAAGAATCTAACCGGAACTCTTTTAATTGGTCATAGTGTTTCTCTTTCAAAATCTGCGAATCCAACTCCTTATATAAACCCATATTTTGTGCATAGGAAATTGTGCTGAGTAACAATACAAATAAAAGTTTAAGAGGTCTTTTCATGTAGTTAACGAATTAACAGGCCTGCAATTAATGTAGATGAATATGGTAAAGTAATCAATTCCTTATGTTTTTTTCGGCTATTTTTATTTTTTTTGCTAAAAACTATTCCTATGGATATAAAAATTGAGCCAGGTTGGAAACAACTGTTAGCGCGCGAGTTTGAGAAGCCTTACTTTGAGAAACTTACTAAATTTGTCAGAGATGAATATGGCCAAGGTACCGTTTTCCCGCCAGCTGCTAAAATATTTAATGCTTTCGACCTTTGTCCTCTTGCAGAAACCAGGGTTGTCATCCTGGGGCAGGATCCTTATCATGACGACAACCAGGCCCATGGACTTTGCTTCTCCGTGAACGACAATGTTAAAATACCTCCTTCGTTGGTAAATATTTTTAAAGAAATAGAGAGTGATTGTGGAATACAACGGCCCGAAAGCGGCAACCTGGAACGTTGGGCCAAACAGGGTGTGCTGCTATTAAACGCAACCCTAACCGTTAGGGCACACCAGGCAGGTTCGCACCAAAAGAAGGGCTGGGAAGAGTTTACAGATAGCGTGATTAAGCATCTTGCCAAAGAAAAAGAAAATATCGTGTTTTTGCTTTGGGGAGCCTATGCGGGCAAAAAATCGATATATATTGATCCCAACAAACATTACATCCTTAAATCTCCTCACCCATCGCCTCTGTCCGCACATCGTGGTTTTTTAGGAAACAAACATTTTAGTAAGACCAATGCGTTTTTAAAAAGTAAGGGACTTAAAGAGATTGAATGGTAGTTGGTTTGGCGATGTGTAATTTAATCCCAACATTGTCATTAGACTTTATTTAAATGCCAATTCCATTCACCAAACCGCCACTCTACTTAAACGCAGCCATGTAAGATATTTAAACCGGCATTAGCTCGGTATGGCTATTGACTGCTGACATAAGGAATTTGGGAAATTCCTTAATATCAGATCGCGGTTAATTATTATACCCTAACTTGTATGTTCATAAAACCATTCGTCAACAGTCATTTGGTAATACGTTTTAATATGATAAGAGAAGTTAATCAGCAAGATGCACCGGCCATTACAACTATATATAATTATTACATTGAAAACACCATTGTAACGTTTGAAGAAACGCCGTTGGATACGAGCGAAATGGCAGCACGTATTAAATCAACCACCGGGAAGCTACCATGGATCGTCTATGAAAAAGACGGAATCGTAGTTGGATATGCTTATGCCAGCGAGTGGAAATCGAGATGCTCTTACCGGTATTCATTAGAAACCACGGTTTATCTTAAACACGGAAAAAACGGGTAGGGAATTGGGAGTGCGTTATATCAAGAATTGATTTCAAGACTCAGAGGTAAGGGATATCATGTGCTAATTGGGGGCATTTCATTACCCAACGACGCAAGCGTTGCCTTGCACGAAAAATTTGGTTTCGAGAAAATTGCCCAGTTCAAAGAGGTTGGTTATAAATTCGACAGCTATATCGATGTTGGATATTGGGAGTTAATATTAGCTGATTAGTCAATCGTCAGTAGCCAACGGTCATCATCGATTGTACATTAGCAACCACAATCCGATGGGATTTGTAAAAGTTATCAATAACCTGACCAATTTACTATTGACTGTTCACTGTTTACTTATTACCCTTGTCCACTACCATCTCTTTCAACACCTTATAATCCACCTTGCCTGTGCCCAGCAACGGGATGCTTTCCAGCAATTCCACCCTGGTAATTTTTGCGATGGGTGGTGCATTGTTCTCCCGTAAGCACACGTTGGCTTCCTTAATTCCGATGGGTTTTGTTGTGTACAATACTATTTGCGGGACTTTACCTTCATCGCTACCTTCAACCGCTAACACTTTTTCTTCCTCCTCGCCAAACCTACTCAAAAGAATATTTTCGATAAAAGGTAAACTTATCATCTCGCCTGCACTTTTTATAAACCTTTTTAATCGGCCCGTGATAAACAAATAACCCTCATCGTCCAAATATCCTAAATCTCCCGTTTTATAATATACCTCGTCCTCTATTTCGACAAATGGTGTCTCTAAATCGACATTTAGGTACCCGTTAAAAACATTCTTTCCCTTAAAACAGATCATCCCTTCCATGTTATTCTCTACCACCTGTTCCGTTTCAAGATCAGTTATCCTACATTCTACATTCTTTATAACCTTACCAACACTTCCTTCTTTCTGTTTTTCCAAAGGGTTGAGCGATAAAACGGGTGAGCATTCTGTAATTCCATACCCCTCAATCATGGTTGCTTTAGGCAGCATATGCTCAAAATGCTCCCTTATATCTTTACTTAGGGCTTCGGAACCTGAAACCACATATTCGATGGAGTCCAATTCGTGACGATGTGCATGCGACAATATAATTTTCAAGAAACTTGGAGCAGTGACCAAAAGAGAGGCTTTTGTATGATGGATAGACCTGACAACTCCCTTTCCATCGGTAGGGTCCGGATAATAGGCAATGCGTACACCCGTAATTAACGGAAGAATGGACAGCACAGAAAAACCAAAACTATGAAATGGAGGAAGAATGCCCATCAATACAGCGTTCATACTAATATTAACGCTATCCATAGTACTCTTTAAATCATTTACGATATTGCCATGTGTTAAAGGAACCGCCTTTGGCAAGCTCTCACTTCCCGATGTAAACAATATTACCGCAATGTCACTACAGTCTTCCGGATCAATTAAAATCTTTGGAAGCTTGCTCTTAATCAATCCTGTAAGTTTAACTCCGAACCCCGCATTCTTCACTTCTTTTTCCATCATCACCAATTTTTCAATGACAGACGTGGGCAATTTATCCTTTATTTTATCTACAAATGCTGTTGCTGTAAATATTTGTTTTATGTCAGCCTCCTTCACACAATAATCCAATATCTTTTTGCCGACCGTCCAGTTTAGCATAACAGGAACCTTACCCGCCAGGTAACAGGCCATTATGAGCAAAGAAGTGCTCTGAAGTGCCGGTAACATAATCCCAATTCGTTCTGTCCTGCACTTCTTTTTTATGATTTCGGCAACTACGCACGCCTTTAACAGAAAATCCTTTCGTGTTGATTCCCCCAGCATCGCATCATAGGCAAAAGGCAAATACTTGTTGGACGAGAACCTTTCTATAAATTGAGCAGGTATATTGTTGAGGCTTTTTACTTTAATATAATTCGAAAAAGGCGATTGCTTGCCAAAGCTACAAGGTGGTAATTCAACCTGTTTTTGTAAATCACCGTTTGCCAACAGGTACAAATCCCCAACCCGATTAAAGCCGGCAATTTCAGTAACCGTATCAACCTTGAATTTTTTTTCTATCTCTTCAATAATTTCAACGATGCCCAGCGAATCCGCACCCAGATCATTTACCAGTTTTGATTCTGCTGAAAATGTGCTGATGTTTACCTCTAATTTTTGGGCCACAATTTTATCAACCCCTTTTTCAATAGCGAAAGGAAAGGATATTTTTTGCGTAGAAATCATCGAAGAAGCAGGATCTACACCCACATTTTTTTGGGGCACCCCCCTTCCTGATTGTTGAAAAAAATAATGCTTGACAAACGACGGTTCTTCCACCCCTTTCTCATTATAGAAACCTTCTAAATAACTATTGAACTCCTTCCTGTCTGCACCGATTGCTTTTTGCCTGCATTCTGCGGTAATATCCTCGAAAGCGATAGATACTTTTCTTCTGGGGCTAAAAAACACCAGGTTAACCAGTATATATCCTATTCCTTTAAAAACCGAAGAAACGAATTCCGGCGACTTCCCCGTCCATGCCTTAGACCACATGCTTCCCCATAAGCCACTGATTCTGACACCAACGATCTGAACATCATCCGGTAGGTTCTTAACAATCTCGAATGCCGATTTTTTATTGAGAATTCTTTCTAATCCTTGCCCCGCGATCTGACCCGAAGGATAAATTACAATGCTGCGCTTATGTTCGAATGCACGGGTTGCTGACTGGATTATCTCATTTAACACATTCACATTCCTGCTTCCCGCCTCTAAATCGCTCACACGTACGGCACCCCAGTTTTTGAAAAACTTGTTCAGAACGGGTAAATCGTAGTAGGTTGAAGTAACAACAGGAACCACATTTTTATGCGGATAAATAAAACTGACCAATAGCATAGGATCAACTACAGCCTGATGGTTGGGCAAAAATAATACCGGCCTGCCTTTATCGATAACGTCTAAATTCGATAACTTGACTTTGTATCGCAACGACAGCATAAATCGGCCGACAAAAAATATAAATTGAGCTATAGCCTTAACTATAGGATGCTTCTCTTTCATCTTTTAAAATTTAATTTCAAGATACAAGTACCAAGACTGACGAACACAGACCTGCTGTTGCAGGCAGGGACACAAAGTGCCGAGTCTTAAATCATCCATCCGGATACGTCAGGGCGACACATTCCGAACTTAATTCGGAAGGCTCTGGAGCGCCAGGTTTCGATTTAACGTTAGCCATTCACATTTACATGAAAGCTTAATTTACTAAAAAACAAGCTAACATCCATAAATCAATAGAATTCAGCCTATAAATCTATTCTTCTTCCAGCTCCCGGAATCTTTAAAAAGGCAATTATTGTGGTTAGCAAGGTAATGATTAATACAGTCAGAAATACGATTCTAGTACCAAACGCTCCTTCAATTAACGAGAAGATTCCTGCGGATAGAAGAATGGCCACAAAAACCATCTGATTATTATAGGCGATCACCGGCCCTAATTCCCTTCCCTTTACCCGATCCTGCATAAACGCATTTAACGGAATTTTAAACAATCCAGCAAAAAATGCAAATATGATTATTAGAATAGTAAAAATGGTAACATCTGGTTTAAGCAAAAAAATGGTAAACATAGTAGCTACCATACCTACACCTCCTATAGGCACCAATTTTGTGTTTACTTTATGGCTGGATATTACCCCTGCCGCATAGCATCCCGCCCCAATGCCAATGGCTACCAATGCCATTATGGTTCCGGTTGATGTATTGGATAAGTTTAAGAACTCTTCGCAATAAATATAAAGGTTCATCTGAACCATGGAACCAACCAACCAAAACATGGATAATCCCAGTACGGTATAATTCAATCCGGTTATCTGTTTGCACCATTTAAACCATTTAAATGGAAACAGAAAAGGATTTAAAGTATCATCCGAATCATCCTCAGGGTTAGTTTCATGTGGATGGATTCCCAAACTTGCCAACCAACCAACAACTGCCAATACCATAAGCGTTGCGCACAGTATAACCAGGCTATAAATTGACTCCGTAAAAAACTGATCTAAATCAGAAATAAAACCACCCAAAAATGTACCCATTAAAACAGCCACAAAAGTAATCATCTCCATAGCTCCCGTTCCAAACGAAATACCCTCTTTGCCTCCTATATCCCGAATAATTCCATATTTACTGGGCGAATAAAGGCAGCTTTGTAATCCCATTAAAAACATACTGGTCATTACAACATAAATACTGCTAAAAATAAACCCCAGAACCGCTAGAGCCATTATGGGTATTTCAGCCATTTTTGCCCATTGAATTATTTTAGCTTTAGGGTGTTCTTTGGCCAATTTACCTGCCCAGGGAGACAAGAAGAGATAGGGTAGAACCAATAATGCGGCAGCAGCCGAAACCAGTGCTGCCTTGCTGTCAGGCCCAAGCCAGGAAACGCATACAAAACCGATCAGCGTTTTTAACAAATTATCGTTTAAAACACCTGCAAAGTTGGTACTAAATAAAGGAAACCATTTTAATCTTTTTTTCATACTTAAGTGATGAATGATTAAAAATTCTAGGCACTAACATACAATTTTATTTTTATCTCTGCCGAAATAGATATATTAAGTTTGATTTTCTAGCTTAGGAATTATAGCTTTGTGGGTTCAAAAATTGTAACTAGAATAAAAACATAAATAATGGGACGCGCATTTGAATACCGCAAAGCCACCAAGATGAAAAGATGGGCTGGCATGGCGAAAACTTTTACCAAGTTAGGAAGACAAATTACAATGGCAGCAAAGGAGAGTGGACCCGATCCGGAAGCTAATCCGCGCTTAAGAATGCTCATTCAGAATGCTAAGGCTGCCAACATGCCTAAGGACAACGTGGAAAGGGCCATTAAAAAAGCCACCGAGAAGAATACGGATGATTGGAAGGAAATTATTTATGAAGGATATGGGCCTTTTGGTATTGCTGTTTTAGTTGAAACCACTACCAATAATAACACCCGAACTGTTGGTGCTGTGCGTAGCTACTTTAATAAAGCAGGTGGTTCGTTAGGAACAACCGGAAGCGTAGATTATATGTTTGAGCATAAGTGCCATTTTAAAGTTGAATCCAAAGAAGGATTGGATTTAGAAGAATTAGAGCTTGAGATGATCGACGCCGGAGCCAATGAAATTTTTGAGGAAGATGGCAAAATAATTATCTATGGCGAGTTTGAAAGCTACGGTTCTATTCAGAGTTTTCTGGAAGAAAATGACTTTGAAATTATTAGTTCCGAATTTGAACGTCTTCCAACAACTACCAAGGAGCTTAGCGAAGAGGAAGTTGTGGTATTTGAAAAGATGCTGGGCAAGTTCGAGGAAGACGATGACGTTACCAACGTTTATCACACTGCTACAGGCCTGTAGAGACTTCAATTAAAAAATATGCCAAAACCGCATCTCCATCGAGTGCGGTTTTTTTTATTTCTTCATCTTTTTTGTAAAAAACATCCATTTTAAAACCACATCATTAAAAAAGAAAACAAAAGCCAGCATTAATATTCCCAACAATGGTAAAATATATTGGTAACTGAAGTACATTGTTAAATCTTCGCCAAGATAAATAAAAGCCCCAACCAAACCTGCTAAAATTGCAAGCACCACCAACATCTTAAACAACCACTCTTCCCAAAGCCTTCGCCGCATGTTCCGCAGCTCAAATTTTCGGGTAAGCTTATCTATAAACCCAAGGGGTATTTGCGGTTCTTCAAATTCCTTGTAAGTATTGCTTAACAACTCATCTATATTTTTATTCTCCATCATCATGTCTCTTTGTACAATAAATTAATGGCATCACTTCCATGTACTCGTTCCAGTTCCGTTTTAAACAAAGCTCTGGCCCTGCTCAAATAACTTTTAATGGTGCCCAAGGGCATTTCTGTTATTTCATGAATCTCGGCCAACGAAAACTCCTCCAAATAAAATAGTGACAATACAGTTTGATAATGAACCGGTAAACTCGACACAACTTCTTGAACCAATTGTTTTAATTCCTTTTGCTTCAACTGCTCAAAACTATTCACATAGTCTATTTCATCAAATAACTCAGGTTCCTCTGTAAATTCAACCCTGCTCCTCTTCTTTTTTCTTGTAAAATCGATGGATGTTTTCCATGCTATTGAGGCTATCCACGTAGATAGCTTTGATTCTTTCCGGTAACTTTTTATGTTTTTATAAACTTTTACAAATACATCCTGGGCAATATCCTCAATATCGGCCTGGTTCTGATTGGCCATCTTATACGCAATACTGAACACCAAGCGTTGATATTTGGATACCAGGAAGCGATAGGCATTTGGATTTCCTTTTTTAACCTGGTTTATCAGCTCAATATCGTTCATATATATTATATGTCGTTACTCACTACCCAAAAGTTGCAACAGAATAGAAAATATTTTATAAATATACTGCAACCTTTTTTAATATCGTTTCGACATATGAGTAGTGGTTAACCCCAATAGGTCAACCTCAAACTTAGTATTAACTGATAAAATTAAAATATTATGCAAGAGATTTTTATGGTGGCAATAGTATTTGCCGGTTTTTTTTACATCATTAAAATGTTTACCGATTACCTTTTAAAAAGAAGGATTGTTAAAAGCGGTCATATTGAAAAGGCTGAAATATTAAACCCTGTTACCTCTGCAGATGAAGAGCCTCAACGCATGAAAAGCCTAAAATGGGCCATGGTAGCTTCAATGGCCGGATTGGGAATGATTGTTTCTTTCATAGTTGGAAAGACTTTTGGCATGGATACCTGGCGTATTAACGAATCCCTGATAGGTTTTGGGATCGAACTGATGTTTATCGGCCTGGGATTCCTGTTCTATTTTTTGATTGCCAGCAAGCAAAAACAATAGTCATGCGATGACAGCGGGTTATAATTTACAGCTTTCAAATATATTCCGGGTACGACTTGAAGTCGTATCCGGAGAATAATTCACTTGCTGTCTTCCCAAAACTCCTCCTCCTTCAACTCCAGAATCCTATTCTCACAAAATTTTTGCACATCCGATTTTTCGCTTAACGAATCAGCCTGGTACAAAGTCAGCAAATCGGTATACCTGTGCAGGGCTTCCTTTTTATTTTTGAATCCGTAATCATACAAAGTAGCTAACTTGTAATCTACATATCTACTGTCGGGAACATTTTCCTTCATTAGTAAATATACCTCAAGTTCTTTTTCGTGTTGTTGTGTGCGCTGATAATTCAAGGCCAAATCATTATAAATCAAGTTCAGCGTATTACCATCGGCTTGAATCAACGCTAAGGATCGTTTTAAACAACTAATACTTTTTTCTGGATTAAAGATAAATTCGTCATTTACCAAACTACTTCCCAACATAAAATACACCTGAAAATCCGTTGAATCTTTTTTTAAGTAATGCTCAAAAGGCGCAATAGAGGCAGCGTAGTTTTCTAATTTCCACTCGCACATGCCCAAGTACTTTGTGGTTACCAACGAAGAATCGCCCGAGGAATACAATGTATTAAAAGTTAAGCGTGCCGCCCCCACTTTGTCGTTCAGGTATAAAGCTTTGCCATATAAACGATGCAATAAATGATTAACCGCAAATTCAATTTTAAAATACTTGTTAAAAAACTGCAATGCCTCTTCTTCCTTTTTTGTTTTAAGATATAAGTCCATTGCTTTAATCATCACAGCAGAACTTGGTTTGATTTCACATGTTTTATTATAAAATACGATTGCACTATCTGGCTTATGCAACGATTTATATAAATCTCCCATCTGATGAGTTAAAAAAGAATTTAATGTGTCGTTATCAAAAGCACTTCGGAAAATATCCAACGACTTTTGGTACTGCCCCATCTTTTTAAGGCACATAGCTTTTCTTATCGTATAATAAGTAGTATCCACTTTAAGCCTTTGCAAATAATCTTGCATGTAGATTGCCCTATTATATTGCGATTGTTTAAAATACAAATTTTCTAATCCGGTTGCTGCAGGAACATTCAACGAATCCCTATCAAATAGCTTCTCTAAAACAGCTATGGCATCATCATACCTGAAATTTTTAGATAACGCATTGACTCTAATTAGCTGTAGCGAATCATTTTCAACATTCAGGCTATCTTTCACATTTGTGTAATGGTTGATATGTGGCTTACCTGAAACTAATGTAAAAACTGCGAATAGAATAGCCGAAATCAGCATCAGCTTTGATTTTACATATATCATAATGTCAAACGTTTAGGTTATTAACAAACTTTCAACTACAAATTTAGTTAAAAAATTTGTTCAACTAAAATATTAGTTATAAATTTGAACTAACAATTTAGTTGAAACCTCATCGGATGATGATAAGTTATCCGATGAGTAAAGCGGAAGGAATGAAAGAACTAACAAAAGCAGAAGAACAAGTGATGCAACAGCTTTGGGATTTGGGCGAGACCAAGGTTAAAAGCATAATAGAAAAACTGCCGGAACCCAAACCGGCATATAATACCGTATCTACCATTGTGCGAATTCTGGAAAACAAAGGTTTTGTAGACCACAAAAAGGAAGGCAAGGGATATGTGTATTTCCCTGTTGTATCAAAAGAGAGGTATAAAAAGAAGTTTATGAAACGGGTGATCTCTAACTATTTCCAAGGTTCTTTTAAAGAGATGGTATCCTTTTTTGCCAAAGAAGGCAAGATGGATATCAACGAATTTGAGGAACTGATGAATGATGTAAAAGATGAACTTGACCGGAATGGCCGGAACAAATAACCGGTGCGACCCGGGCAATCAACCGAGTCACATCCAATTGAAAAAGATCAATTTAATAAATTTTTAATCAATGGAAATTTTTATCAATTACCTCATGGAGTCTTCGATAATCTTAGGTATACTCACCTTATTTTATCGTTTTGTTTTACATCACGAACCTCTTTTTAAGTTTAATAGGTTTTACCTGTTGTTTTCACTTCTGCTGGCAACGGTAGCCCCTTTTATTCATATATCCCTATCTTCCGGAGATTCTGAAACTACTGGTTTTGTTTTACTTGAAACGGTAAATGTTTTTTCCGGCGATGTGCGCGAAACTGTGGTTCCGGTAATTAAAGAAAACAAATCTTTTACATGGATTTATGGGATGGGTGCAATAGGCTTATTGGTCAGATTACTTTTGGGCATAGTTCGATTGGGCGGATTGTCGAAAAAAGCAACCTGGGTAAAATATAACGGTATTCGAATTGCCGACTTGCCAGGCAAATTCAACCCGTTTTCGTTCTTTCATGTCATTTTCATTAACCGCTCGCTCTATTCCGATGACGATCTGGATAAAATTCTGGTTCATGAAACCGCGCATGTCAAGTACAGACATTCGTTGGATGTGCTTCTGTTCGAGATTCTGCTAATTGTTCAATGGTTCAACCCTTTTGCATGGATGATAAAATACTTGCTGAAAGAGTTGCACGAGTTTCAGGCCGACCGTTCCGTATTGCAAAAGGGAACTTCCATCGGTTCGTACAAAAATCTGTTATTGTTTCAGGCCACAGGCGCCCGACTGCTGCCGGTCAATAACTTTAATCAATCCATTACTAAAAAACGATTTAAAATGATGACGAATAAAACACTTAAAAATAAAGCATTTGTAAAAACATTGGCAGCTACACTGATGATAGTTGGTGTGGGATTCTTTTTTGCATGCGACAACGAACTACCCTCCGACATTGAAGGTCAAGACGAAACACTTAGCTTAAAATCAGCAACCGACAATAATGGATTTCTGTTAGGCGATTCTTCCAGGGTATACTTTGTGGTAGACTCTATGCCTAAATTCCCTGGTGGAGACAAGGCATTAAGAAAATTTATTGCCCAAAATGTAAAGTACCCTTTATTATGCCCAGGAAAATAAAATCCAAGGCAGGGTATACATCCGTTTTGTTGTTGACGAAGCAGGTTATGTTACCGAAGTGGACACAGCCAGGGGAGTTCACAGTTCCTTAGACGAAGAAGCCATAAGAGTTGTGAGCTCTATGCCAAGATGGAGAGCAGGAATTCACGAAGGCAAACCGGTTAAAGTCTCCTATACAGTTCCAATTAATTTTGTACTGCAGGGTTCGTCGGAAAAAGGGAAAAGCAATTCCGCAAGCAAAACTCCTGCAATGAAGAATCCACTAATATTTGTAAATGGGAAAAAAATCACAAAAGATGAAATGAATAAAATCCCAGGAGAATCTATTGAAAAAGTTGAGGTATTAAAGGAAGAATCTGCCATTGAAAAATATGGTTCGGAAGCTAATGATGGTGTAGTTTTAATTACCCTGAAAGCTTCATCTACCGATAAATTTAAACAGGAAAACTTAGACGGAGTTCATGTTGTTGGCTATAGTAAATAAAATAATCATCTCACCGGATATATAATATTTTATCCGGTGAGCAACCTACCTCTTCGTACAATTTCCATATAATCATCAAACAAATAACACATGTTTTAGCTTTTTATCCATAAAAGAACTTAATTTTGTGAAGATAAACTGGGAGAAAGACATGTCAATAATTTACCATCCACAGGAATATAAGATGAAGGATGAGTCGATGAAGAATTTTATTGATAATGATGAAATCAATGAAATACTGGAATCAACAAAAAATCCTACCCAAGAACAAGTGAGAGCTATTATTCAAAAGTCTTTGGATAAGAACCGACTTTCTCTTCAGGAAACGGCCATCTTGGTGAATGCCAACGATCCGGAATTAATTACGGAAATTAAGGAAGCGGCCAAAAGTTTAAAGCAAAGAGTTTATGGTAAGAGAATCGTTCTTTTTGCGCCGCTTTATATTGGCAATTTATGTATTAACAATTGTTCCTATTGTGGCTTTAAGGCGGAGAACACGGCTCAGAAAAGAACTACCCTTACAGCTGACGACTTAAAAGAAGAGGTGAAGGCACTGGAAGATGCCGGACATAAACGATTGATTCTTGTTTATGGAGAACACCCTAAATATAACGCTCGGTTTATTGCAGAATCGGTAAAAACCGTTTATTCCGTAAAGCACAAAAACGGCGAAATAAGACGGGTAAACATCAATGCGGCCCCATTGGACGTGGAAGGCTTTAAGGTAGTTAAAGAAGCCGGCATCGGAACCTACCAGATATTCCAGGAAACCTATCACCGCGAAACTTATTTAAAAGTACACAAAAGCGGATTGAAAAGAGATTACGATTGGCGTATAACGGGACTGGACCGTGCCATGGAAGGTGGTATTGATGATTTGGGAATCGGTGCCTTACTTGGGCTTTACGATTGGCGATACGAAGTACTTGGTTTGCTGCGCCATGTCAATCACTTTGAAGCCGTATTCAATGTCGGGCCACATACCATCTCTTTCCCTCGCATCCAGGAAGCCTCGGGCATTGAAGTGGATAAAAAGTGGGCAGTCTCAGATGCCGATTTCACCAAACTGGTTGCCATACTTCGTTTAGCTGTTCCCTACACAGGCCTCATTCTGACCGCTCGCGAACCTGCCGAAATTCGTAACGAGGTACTTCAGTATGGCGTGTCTCAGATTGACGGAGGTACCAACATCGAAATGAAGGGGTATTCTCAAGACGAAGATGAGCAAGACATTGACAAAGAGCAATTCGAAATAAAAGACGACCGCTCACTTAACGAAGTCATGGAAGAATTAGTGGAGAACGGTTTTATCCCTTCTTTTTGCACTGCTTGCTACCGGCTGAACCGAACCGGAGAGCATTTTATGGAGTTCTCGGTCCCCGGGTTCATTAAAAGATTCTGTCAACCCAACGCTATATTAACTTTAGCAGAGTACCTTGAAGACTACGCTCCTGAAAAAACCAAAACTAAGGGATATCAGCTTATCGAAGAAGAACTTAAAAATTACGAAGACCCTCATTTTAAAGAAAAACTGTTGAAACGTTTGGCAAAAGTAAAGAAAGGGAAACGCGATTTGTATTTTTAGTGTTTTGTTAGGTGTATACATTCAAATTTAATCACCAATTAAAATTTGGTCAAGAAACCTATTGGTACATTCTTCGTACACCTTTCCATTAAAATTAATTTTAGTATACCATGAATGCAAAGTTATTTTTGAGTACAATTTTAATAGGTTTTTGCCTGTGTAATTGCGATCAGATTGAAACAGTAAATGATTCATTGAGTGCGGTTCAAGCAGTTGATGCTATGGAGGATTACGCTCAGGCTGCATGGCATTTCCAGGGAGTTAACAATGCCAGCGATAATGCGGTTTTAAATTCCGAAAACACAGAGAACATAAATCTCAAATCATCTGTTGGTCCCAATATATCGATCACGCCATCTGATTTATTTACCTTTCCCAAATCTATTGTTGTGGATTATGGAACCAATGGTACTTTAGGTCTAGATGGCAGAATCCGAAAGGGTAAATTATATATTGAACTTGAAAATGGATGGTACAGCCAAACGGGCTCGAGACACATTACTACTTTCGAAAACTACTTTCAAAACGATTATCAGATCGAAGGAACACACCTTGTTGAGAACCTGGGAGAAAATAACGATGGTAATTTGGTTTTTAGCATAGAAGTATCAAACGGTAAAGTAACCAACGCGCAGGGACAAGTAACAACATTTTCGCAAGAGACAACACGTACCTGGATAAAAGGCGACAATACACCTCTGAACATTTGGGATGATTCGTATTGGATTGAAGGATTGCAATCAGGTAAATGTTCCAGCGGTGTTAATTACGAATTGACCATACGCGAAAATAACCCATTGGAAGTCGAGCTAGTTTGTCCTTACATAAAAAGTGGTATTTTGGATGTTGTTATTGACAATGCCCCAGAGATGAGTATCGATTATTTCGTGGACGAAGATAAGGACGGTATTGCAGATTGTTCTTCCTCAGTTACCTTAAAGGTAAATAATATTGAATATCGAATTGGAAACGGAGAAATCCAGCAGTAGATAATTTAGTTATTTATAAAATCACCCTAGCCGAGACCATTCTTTGGCAGGGTAGTTTTATTTTCTGGCAATACATTACACTAAACCTTTATTTAAGTCTATTGTTTTGGTATGGGAAACAGTTGAGATTACTCATTAAATTACTTGAGTAAATTACTTACATTTAATCTCGTATCTAAAACAACGATAATGGCAAACTCCAAAATCAGAATTCAAGACGCATTAGACTATCACACCAAAGGAACTCCCGGTAAAATTGAAGTTATACCCACCAAAGCCACTAAAACACAACGTGATTTAGCATTGGCTTATTCGCCGGGTGTCGCCGAACCCTGTCGGAAAATTGCGGATAATGTTGACGATGTGTATAAATATACGGCCAAAGGTAATTTGGTGGCCGTGATATCTAACGGCACTGCAGTACTGGGGCTTGGAGATATTGGCCCTGAAGCTTCCAAGCCTGTTATGGAAGGAAAAGGTCTGCTCTTTAAAATATTTGCAGGGATCGATGTATTCGACCTTGAAATAAATTCTACCAACGTAGAGGAGTTTATCACGGTAGTCAAAGCCCTTGAACCCACTTTTGGAGGCATTAACCTGGAAGACATTAAAGCACCTGACTGTTTTGAGATTGAAAGCAGGCTTAAGGCTGAACTCAATATCCCCATTATGCACGACGACCAGCATGGTACCGCAATTATATCGGGGGCAGGATTGATTAACGCATTAAAGGTGTTAGATAAAAAAGCCAGCGAAGTAAAAGTAGTTGTTTCTGGGGCGGGGGCATCTGCCATTTCTTGTATCAAAATTTTTATAGTCCTGGGCATCAGTAAAAAAAATATTGTCGTGTGCGATTCCAAGGGTGTTATACGCTCCGACAGGGATAATCTGACACCCTCAAAAAAAGAATTCGCTACCGATAAAGATTTACATCAACTGGAAGATGCTATTGTTGATGCCGATGTATTTTTAGGGCTTTCTAAAGGAAATGTGATGACGCCCGAAATGCTCAAAAGTATGGCACCCAATCCAATTGTATTTGCTCTGGCCAACCCCGATCCTGAAATTTCATATGAACTTGCCATGTCATCCCGTGACGATGTACTTATGGCTACCGGACGTTCCGATCATCCCAATCAGGTAAACAACGTTTTGGGATTTCCGTTTATTTTTAGGGGGGCTTTGGATGTAAGGGCTACCGAAATCAATGAGGCCATGAAACTGGCAGCAGTAAAAGCACTGGCTGACCTTGCTCAGGAACAAGTACCCGAAGTGGTCATTAAAGCCTATAACAAAGACAATATAACTTTTGGCAGAGATTATATTATCCCCAAACCACTTGACCCAAGATTATTGACCGTGGTTGCACCTGCCGTAGCCAAAGCGGCCATGGATAGTGGGGTCGCACAAAACCACATTACCGACTGGGATGAATATAAAACCAAACTGGTTAAACGATTAGGTCATGACGATATGATCATACGGCGTTTGACCAACAAAGCCAAACAACACCCTAAACGGATTGTCTTTGCCGAAGCGGAGGACTACAGGGTCCTTAAGGCTGCCCAAATTGCCATGGACGAAGGTATTGCCCTTCCTATCTTATTGGGAGATGAAGAGAAGATCAAAGCCTTGATTGAAAAACATCAGCTAGAGTTGCATGATACCAGAATTATCAACCCGCAAAGTAAGGACTCTGCAGATATAGTGAGGCGTTATGGAAAAGTATTCTTCGATAAGCGACAACGTAGGGGCTACAATCCTTACGAGGCAGAGAATGAAATGAAGAAACGAAACTACTTTGGGTGCATGATGGTCGAAACCGGTGAAGCCGATGCCGTAATTTCAGGTATCAGCAGAAAATACACGCAAACGATAAAACCTGCCCTCCAGATTATTGGCACCAATGGCCCGGGCCAAAAAGTTTCGAGCATGTATCTAATGCTGACTAAGCGCGGCCCCCTGTTCTTTACAGATACAACCATGATACCAAACCCAACCTCCGAGGAGCTTGTAGACATTGCGTATCAAGCTGCCAAAGCCGTGGAGCAGATGATGAACATCCAACCTAAAGTAGCTTTTTTGGCATATTCAAACTTTGGTTCTTCAGATGACGCTGAACCTAAATTGGTACGAAAGGCTGCCGCCTTGATGAAGCAAAATTATCCTGAAATTATCTCGGATGGAGAAGTTCAGGCCAACTTTGCGTTCAACCAGGAAGAACTTAAAGAAAATTATCCATTCTCCGATTTGGTGGGCAACGAGCCAAACGTATTGGTGTTCCCAACACTAACTTCAGCTAACATCGCCTACAAATTATTGCAGGTAATGAAGAGCGGAGAAGCCATTGGCCCTATCATCCTTGGCATGAAACGGCCGGTACATATCCTGCAGATGGGTAGTTCGGTGCGCGAGGTATTGAATATGATTACCATTGCCACTATTGATGCGCAGATTAAATCCAGTCATCAATAGATTAATCAAGGGTGAATTATTGTCAAAGGAGAATTGTTGATTTGTAAACAGATGAATTAAAAAATTACGGATTTAATGACCTAAGCATATATAAACTCGTCAATGACTAATCTATCATTGACTAATGATTGTTGCCCGAAGGCTACTTATTGTATAATGCCAGACTGAACCACTCATTTTCGTCCATGAAAATATTATCGAGTTGAAGACGGCCAAAATTACCGATGATTTTAATGGATTCGGGGTTGAACTTATGCGAATTTTCGGTATGAATGGTTTCTCCTTCTTTGAAATAGATTCTTTGATTTAACACGGGAAAATCCATGCTCATATTTGTTTTAGCCTCCAAATGCATTTCAATACGGCTCATTTCCTTATTGAAAAAAGCCTTATGGTTAAATTTGTCAGGACACAAATCGCTTCCTGTGAGTTTATTTAACACGCGCAAAACATTCTTATTAAATTTGGCCGTTATGTGCTTAGAATCGTTATACGCATTTTCAAGCGTAGAAATATCTTTCACCAAATCCATACCCATCAGCAAATAATCGCCCGGTTGCATAATCGAAGATATATCCTCCATAAAAGCCTTAATTTCAGAAGGCAGAAGATTGCCTATCGTACTGCCCAAAAACATAAATAGATTTCTTCCTGAAAATGACAGCTGCGGTATCTGATGAATAAAATCAGCCACCAAACCATACACTTTCAACTCAGGAAGCTGCAAACTTAAATGGCTGGTCGAACGCGCTATAGCCGACTTACTGATATCTACAGGAAAATAAGTGATGGTGGAGAGAATATCTCTCGGAACCTGATTTAACAACAAGTTTATTTTGGAATGGTCCCCACTCCCCAGTTCTATTACATTTATATCTCGAAAATCTATACCTAGTCTGGGATATAACTTCGATATAATTTTTTTTTCGGTACACGTTAGATAATACTCCTTCAATCGTGTAATCTCCTCAAATAATTCGGAACCTATTTCATCATAAAAAAACTTGGGCGAAATATACTTTTGAGGCGCATTTAGCCCGTCTCGTATTTCCTCTATTGCTTGTTGCTTTCCATTTTTGTGCAGAACTCTAATATCCTCTTTCAGCTCATTGACTAATAATTCTTCATTATTTAAACTCATAACCATTTTTTTTATGGATGAAAATTAAAGTGAATTTAAAATGCCGAAACCACTTTGGGCACACCGGTTTCATAGGGATTAGATGGGTCATTGCTCCATTCGAACCAGCCTCCATCATAAACAGAAACTCTTGGCCACCCCATCAGCCATGCATTAAAAAAGGCTTCGCTACCGCGCCATCCTGTGCCGCAATAAAAAGCCAAATGTTTGTCGGGCGTTATACCCATTTCTTTCCATTGTTCTTCTATCTCATGATACTCGCGGGTAGTATGATCCACATTGCGATAGTTTTCCATATGGTAGGCATCGGAACCACAATTACCAAATATAGCGCCAGGGATACGCCCTTTTTTCTTTATATAATTATAACCGCTCACTTCTCCGATATATTCGGGATAACTACGAACGCAAACAATATCGGCATCATTGGCCTCTATCATATGTTTGGCCTCGGGAACATCAACCGCCAGTTGAGGCCGGACTGGTATATCAGCTCCAAAATCGTCTGCAGCTTGTTTGGGCTCGTCAACGGTGCTTATTTCATAACCTGCATCTTTCCAACTCTGAAATCCACCGTTCAATACCCTCACATCTTTAACGCCGGCATACAGCATGATAAATGCGTTTCGGATGGCTCCTATATGTCCGGCTGCGCTTCCCGGAAACTCATCGGCATTATCGGGCCACATAAATTTACCATATACAACAACAGTGGTATCGGCTGTTATCCCATGTTCCTCCAAAGCTTTTTTCAGTTCTTGGGGAGAGCGACGGTTCCAGGTTTCAGGTGCTTCCAATGCCAGCGTATCCATATCAATGGCGCCTGGAATATGTCCACTCAGGTATGCATCGCGGTTGCGATAATGAGAATGGCAGAGTATGGTTTTACCTCCGGGGTGGGTTTCGGGTATTTTGCCATCTACCACTTCTTTCACCCAGTCTGCCGAAACCAGTTGTTTATATCTTTCGAGATGTTGCATGGGGAGATCTGGGTTATTGACCCATTCGGATAGAAAGTGGGAATAGATATTCACATCTTCATAACCTGCTTTTTGAAATAGCTCAGCTACTTTTTCGCTTTCTTCATTGGAATAACCATAAATAATGATTTGCTGATCTGTCTGTAAGTTTTTAGAGCGCACCACCTCAATCCAGTCCATATAGTTGGTCCATTTAAAAGGCAAAGATTTGGCGGACTGAATGTGTCCTCCTCTCTTTTCTTCTTTTTGTCGCCAACCGTTGTAGGCATCTATCGGTCGGATATCGATTATTTTTATATTGGGGTTGCTTAATTTATTGGAAAGTTGCGCTGTAGTAACAAAATTAAACGGATTCATATAATATGATGGTTTGTATTCCTTTTATAAAAAGAGATAAATTATTAAGTGGTATAAAAGGTAAGAAAAAATACATCTATGTGTCAAATAAATAATTGGGTAAAACAAATACGGAATTACCATGATCATATCTAGCCCCTGGGAGTCCTTGGTTTATGCCTGCAAAAAAACCGATAGTATATTTTAAAAATTCGTTTTCTTTTGGTTTTACCAAGCCATAGATTCCATTCCCCTGATAAACGGGGTTAGAATATTCCAATTGAAAACTAAATTCCATATACAAATAATATTTCATAACCTGACTCCTATGAGTTCCGGATGGGCTCCTTAACACCGCTCCATAAGCCCTTGGCCATTCAACTAAATCCCTTAGCGCCCGGAATCGACATATTGACTGTCCAGATGGACTTCTTGTGAGTTTGGATGCGCTCCTTAGGCTTTTGGAATGGGCAAACTGGTGAATTATCGATGGAAGCCGATACCCTATACCCAGCTTATCTATTAGGCATCAATAATTCCCTTATCTCATCATACCCCACTACCTCTTTATTCTTCATAATAGATAGCTTAATTATATCACCTATTTTGGTATCGTCAATATCCAGTTTACGGCCTAGTTGTTTGCAGAATTCTATTTCTTCCAGGTCAACCGACAGATCCATCTTCATCATTTGGATTACACGGTAGAACATCACAAAACGGCCCTCTCGGTCAATTGGGGGTATGTATTCGAACTTTTCGGCGTTTTCGAATATCTCCTCGAATTCGGAGTTGGATATATTCATTTTGCCGGCCATCAGAATCAGGAACATTTTTTCGGAGCCGGTTACTTTACCATCGGCCTTTGCCATTTTTGCTAGTACCGCTAGTTGGGCGTTTGGGGAGTCAAAATAATTGTTTAGTTTCATGGTATTTAGTTGTTGGTTGTTGGTCACACCAGTCAATGGTCAATGGTCATTATGGTTAATGGTAAATAGTTAAATTAGTCAATAGAGTTATTTGCCAATGGTCTTTATATAAGCGTTGAGACCTTAAGGAATGATTCCAGGTTCACCAGTAATTGTTCGTATAATTCGTTAGAGATTAGTTTTCTTTTATAAGCCCGTTTGACCCAACGTTTGGTTTCATAAGCGCCTCCCCGTGAGTGAAATACAAAGTTTTTCTTCTCTTTAAAGTGATTTCTTCCATACCCTTCAGCTATATTTTATCCATGGAATCCGAAGACCGAATAATTTGCTTACCCACAGTATCTTTTTCTAAGAAATCCCATCTAATGGCTTCACCCCAAATAGTATCTGCTATTTCATTAGCTAAATTGTAGATTCTTAAATCTTCTAAATCCATAATCTTCTATTTAATCTGTTTGCAAATTAATTATTGACCAATTACCATTGACTGCTTCAACTATTCCATATACATTTCTTCAGTGTCTCCGAAACCTGGTTGATGCTTTCTGTCACGTTTTCCATTCCTTCCAAAACCTGAGCGGTTTGACTATTACCTCCTGCTTTCAGTTTTTGGTTCTTCTGAAAGGTGGCTTTTATATCGTTCCAACGCTGTTTTTCCTCTTCGGTTAGCTTATCTAAAATTTCTTTAAACTTCAGCATATTGGCCTCGGCTCCCGCGGTCAGCGTTTGCGATTCCCCTTCGTAATGCGACATAATCAAAGTTTCCAGTTCATCATCGTTCATGATGGTCACCACCTTTTCGGTAATCTTGTTCATATTACGATATGAGCCCTGTAATTTAAACGGAGGTTCGGTGCGGTACTCGTCAGCCTGCGCCGCAGAAGCGATGTATTGCTGGTTTACCTTGGAAATCACATCACGGATAACAGTCAGCTTTTTCAGTATATTGACATAATCGTTGATTTGTCCCTGGGTGTGGCTGGCTTCAAACTCCAGGCCGTCCTTACTGCCCGAATCGGCCAGTTTAAGCATGGGGTAGATATCGTTATGGCTTTTGGCGGACAACTGGTTCAACACTTTGTTCGATGTCAACGAGTTTTCGATATAACTCATATTAAATATATCGGCAGTATCTCCCAGAATATCTCCCAGGTTGTAAATATCGGCACGGTTAGCCAACATATCCGGAATCTGGAATTTATCGCCACTTTCGGTGTATGGATTTCCCGCCATCACCACGCAGACTTTCCTTCCACGGAAATCATAGGTCTTGCTTCTGCCTTTGTACACCCCTTCAATCTTACGCTGGGCATCACAAAGGGAGATAAACTTCTGCAGGAACTCTGGATTACAGTGTTGTATATCGTCTAGATAAATCATCACATTATCACCCATCTCAAAGGAAAGGTTCAGTTTTTTCAGTTCCTCACGGGCACTGGCATTACCTGCCTCGTCAGGGTCGAGTGAAGTCACCTCATGGCCGATGGCCGGGCCGTTAATCTTCATAAAGATGATTCCCAGTCGGCTGGCGATATATTCCATTAAGGTGGTTTTGCCATAACCCGGAGGCGAAATCAGCAAAAGCATCCCCATCAGATCGGTGCGTTTGCCTTCACCTGCTGTTCCCAACTGTTTAGCCAGGTTATCACCCACCAAAGGCAAATAAACTTTATCAATCAATTTGTTTCGCACAAAGGACGAAAGCACCCTAGGTTTGAATTCCTGCAAGCGCAACGCATCTTCAAAATCCCGAATCAAATCTTTTTTCACATCGGTGAATGTACTAAAGCGCAAGGCCGTATTTATTTCGTACGCTTTTAATTTGGCGATAAACTGATTATAATCAAAAGCATATTTTCCTTCGTTCAAAACAGTATGGATCCCTTGCAGGCCTTCCAGGTTTTTATGCAGCGTAGCCTTGACAATGTTGTTCTTATCAAAGCAGTTTAGCATCAATAATACCGCCACTTCATCTACATATTGTATTTTCTCGTTTTTATTCGTAGTGGCAATATATGCCCGTAACCACTTTTTTATCAGCTTAAATTGGGCGATGGGTTCCCTATTAAGCTCTCCCACCGATTGTTGATACTGGTCAACTGCCCTTTTGTCTTTTAAAAATGACTTAAATGATTGATGCAGATTTGCAGCTTCACTGTCAATCACAAAGTTTTCGTCAATAATAACTTCATGGAAAAAATATTCAGCGGCTTCATCCACGTAAATCGGATTGAAGAGCTTCGTATTCTCAACAAACTCACCGATTTGCTCTTTTAGTCCATCCACAATATATTTAAACTCCTGTGCATCGGGAAATATCTGTAGCAAAGCACCGACACCTTTCAACTGTTTGTAATAGCTTTGTTTAATCTCGGCAGATGCAAATTTGTTCCAGAACCAAACTGCACAGGCACGGGCTTGGGTCGAATATTTCAGCAATCCTGCCGTTTTAATTAGCTCTATTAATTCTTTCACTATGATGAACGCATCCATATCGTGAACCCCTTTAACATATCCCTCGTTATAGCGCTGCCCCATAAACTCGCGGATGTAGTTCAGGACATCCTCATCTTTCAAGGAAATCAGATTACCGTTAAATTCCTGTTGGCATTTTACAAATACTTTGTAGGCCAGATATTCGCCACGATACACTTCCTGGTTTTCGGAGGGGATACTCTGGTTCCAGAGGTCTTTATAATTATAAAACTGTTCGTCTTTTACTCTCTCGTAAAAGTTGGTCCCTGTTAAATGGAAGAACATTTTATCGTCTTTATACACCATGGTCAGTTCGCAAGGTTGGGTGTTGACCGAGAAATGATGCTCCCCAAATTTGATGATATTATCGCCATCGACAAACAGTTCCGTCTTATCCTTTAACTGACGGATAGCTTCTTCTTTGATAGTTTTCAACTGGCTTTGAATAGCATCTGCCTTAACCGAATCCTCCAATTCAATCAATTCGCTTACAATATTTCGGAGTTTTTCAATCATTAAATCCGAAGCATAATAACCGTTTATCTCGCTCACCTCTCCAAACTTACTTACGCGGTTCTGTATCGCTCTTAAAATCCTTTCCGAGGATTGAAATAAGGTGATGGCCCTTTTATTTCGCGCTTCTACCAAACTTATTTTCTTCGATTCGAAGGAATTATAAATTTCATCGCGTTTGGTGGCTACTTTATCGATAAACTCATCGAACTCCGAAAATTTTCCTTCCAACTCTTCTATCTGAACCATTAACTTAGTCTGAAATTCCACACATTTTTCGGGAGAATCAGACAGCTCCAGGTAATTGGTCAAACCCTGGCTAATCAGTTTAATCTGCGCATTAAACTCAGCTGTACCTTCCAGACTCAGCAGCTCCTTGCGTTTACGTTTTAAAGCAGCGTTCACCTGATTAAAGCTGGAATAAATAGTGGAAATATTATCGATGATTCGCGTGGTTTCCGTGGCATCCTCAATTTTTAGATTGCTTACAATTTCAATGAGCATCTCCAACTCTTTCGAAGTATTGTTGAGCTCTTCCTCCATTTCGTTGGCCTTGACCACTTTTTTCACTTTCTGGATATCCGTTTTCAGCTCTTCAACCTTATTATTATAGGGCTCCAAAGCTTCGGGTTTTAGCAAAAACTGAACACAGCCATTCGAAATATCCCTGTTAAACATCTCCAGTTTTTCTTCCTCGCTTTCGATTTGAGCGATATCCACATACCGTAATTCTTTAAGCGAGATGGTTTCTCCGCGGAGGGTGCGTAACTCTGCCAACACACCAACATAAGCATTGATGGAAGTAAAAGATGTGTTTTTGATTTTTTGGGTGATCGTTGTAATCAGTTCCATCACCCTGGCCACTTCCTCGGATGAATTCTTTTTTATGCTGACCACCTTCTCATATTCATCAATGGCATTATGTGCCGTCTCTCTAATATTTTGAAGTGGCTCCTGAAGATTGGCCGTTTCCTGGTTTCCAATCCAGTAATAGGCATCCAGAATATCGCTCGCCTTTTTTTGAATATCGAAATACAGATTGGAATAACTATCTTCCTTTTGAATCAGTTTCAACACCTCGTTACATTCCGACATTCCCCGAACGATATCTTTATTCCCGATTTTATAAAGGAACGATGTTTCGTTGGACTCTAATTCAGATTGATAGTTACTGTCGAGATAAGGCGTTTTCCATATTTGCAGTACATGGTGTTTTCTGGGTGTTCCATCCGTTTTAAAATAACAAAGCTCGCCATTCTCAAACAAGGAATACCCATGGCAGATAATAGGTGTCTCCACTTGTTGAGAAATCAGGTTGTAAGATAACATCACATACTCACCTGCTAGTTGGTTATAGAAGATATACAGATAATCCTCCCCATTGGGCGAAGGAATGCGACGTAGGAAAAGCATCTCAGTCAAATCGTTATCAAATATCTTTATCTCGCCTGTTTGCAGGTAGTAACCATTCGCAAAAATCACACCATGACTATCTGGCAACAAAACACAGGAATCTTCCAGCGAATCGATTCGTACTGCTTCCTGTACTTTTTTGTTATAAACAATATAGCGGAACTGCTCTTCCTGGTAGGGTTTTATTTTTAGAACAATCAGGTTGTCGATGATCGAATAATAAAACTCGGCATCGTCCAAAGTCTGCGTTTTGTTGTCCACCTCTTCGGAATAGATTCCCAAACCCGTATCCGTGTTGTTCTCTACTTTGATGGTCAGATCGCCATCGGTGGTTTCCACAAATATCTGATCTTCGATGGAGATGTGCGGAAACTGACCCTTCACATGCATATCACGCGTGGTTCTAATCCATGTAAACTCATGCTGGTCGGGAAAAACAAACTCATGGTCGCTACGATTATCCACATATTCCAATACATCGCCCTTTACCAAAAACTTAAAAGTTTTTATATCGAATTTCCCCTTACCCGTTCTAAAAACAAAAAATAAGGAAGTACCTCTCCTACCAAATTTGATAAAACGGGTTTCCTTGTAATATTTATAAAGGTTTTTGAAGTCTTTGATAAACTCATCGGAAATAATCAGGTCGAGCGGTTCTTCTTTAAAATTATGTTCCTGTGCGTCGTACCCATACACACTGAACACATCAGAAATCTCTACTTCACTTTTTAATCCGATAAGCACATTGTACCCAAAAACAAAGGAATTGCCCACCGAAACCATATCCGAAGGAATACAATTATGGGAAGTGGAAACCCTTTCGCTACCTATTAAAGTTGTTTCGATGGAACCAAAAACACTTTTGCGTTCTTCGTTTAGCTGGGTAAGCCGTTTTTGCAGGTCTTTACCATGCAGATTCAGCCTGTTCCGGATTATCTCGTAGGTTCCCTGTTCCAACTGAAGTTCGGTGACTGTATTTTCGGTATCGTTAGGAGTAGTTGCCATATTCATCCACAGATTTAAAGGATTAGACAGATTTTAACTGCTTGCGCAGTTTACTTTTTTGCCCACAGATTAGTCAAATTAATTCGTGTAAATTCGCTGACTTATTGGTGACGGTTCGTCTTTAAGAATTTATCTATACCTATATCGGCTGCTGATTTATTGGACAAACCCATGCTCCTGGCAATGTCCAGCAAATTAAAGATGGAGTTTTTGTCTCCTTCGTCAGTCGCTTTATTGCCTAACTTAAATAATAGGTTGGATAATGTCAGGTTCTTTAAGTCGTCCGAGGAAACCCCAAACTGCTCGATGAAGTTTCGCATATTCACCTTAAAAGATTGCCCGTCTTCACTTGAGAAGAAAGTATCCTTAATCTGTTTCAACACTTCACTGTTGTCAACCACTTTGTCCACACTCTTGCCGTTAGAGATAGCTCCCATTATTTGGTTGAAGAACATCGTTTCTCCACCTACGATATCAATATTAGCAGCTTTTAGCGCTTCGCTAATAACCTTAGCTTGTGCTTCTGCAATATCTTTTTGAATATTGATTTTAGCCAACTGAATTTCTTTCTCCTTGCTCAGTTTCAATTTGAATTCTTCGTGTTCTTTTCCAACGCCGTCCAGCTTTTTCATGGCCGCTGCTTTTTCCTCAATACCTTTTGCTTCAACGGTGAATTTTTCGCTATTCACACGGTTAACTGCCATTCCTTCTTTCTCCGTTGCTTCTGCTTTGGCTTCAACCACATTTGCTTCGGCCAGTCCTTTTTGTTGGATAGACTCCGCTTCCGCCTTAGACGTAGCCAAGATAATTTTCGCTTCCGCTTGGCCTTCTTTTTCTTTGGCTTCCGCTTTGGCTTCAATCACCTGTGCTTCCGATATTCCAAGTGCTGCAGCTTCAGCCGCTTTTGCCTCAGCTAATATCTTAGTTGCATTGGCTTCCTTGCCGGCAGCTTCCTCTGCTGCTTTGGCCTCCATAATACGTTGCTCGGTTTTAAACTCAGCTGCTTTACGATTAGCCTCGGCGCTCTTGATTTCCGTTACCAAATTTGTTTCGGCTTCTTTCTCTGCTGCTTTAATAGCCACCAGTTTATTTCTTTCCGCTTCAGCATGGGCTTGCGTATCTTTTATTTTCTCTTCTTCTACAACCACCGATTTCTGAACTTCGATGCGCTCGCGGATCACTTCTTGCATTTTTTTCTGCTCAGCTTCAAGTGCTTTTTCTTTTTCCAGACGAGCCATGCTTACGACTCTTTCACGCTCATTCTCCTCTATCTGCTGGTCTTTCAATACGGCCTCGTTTTCAATTGCCTCTGTACGTTCTTTATTCTTGCGAGCCACTATCACCTGGCGCTCTTTATTCTCTTCTGCAACCTGAACTTCTTCTTCGGTAGCAATACGGGCATTTTCGCTGATTAGCTTTTGCTCCTGCTCTACTTTTGCTATTTCTGCTTCCTCACGGGATTTTATATTGGCAATCTCTCTTTTCTGCTTCTCCTCTGTTTCTGCCAACTGTTTCTGTAGTTGAAGTACAGTTTCCTTGGCTTCTACATCCTGCTTGGTCACCGTTTTTTCCTTATCTCTGCGAATCTGGTTTGATAAGATTTGCTGTTCCGCGGTTATCTTGGTAATCTTTTTGATCCCCTCTACATCCAAAATATTATCCGGAGACAGTACGTCAATAGATGTTTGTTCCAGGTAATCGATAGCACAGTCATCCAGCACATAACCGTTCAGGTCGGTACCAATGGTTCTCAGAATCTCCAGCTTAAATTTCTCACGGGAATTATATAGCTCCACAAAGTCGAATTGTTTACCTACGGTTTTTAAGGCTTCTGAAAATTTGGCATCAAATAAATCCACCATTGATTCTTTATCCGATGCTCTGTCACATCCTATGGCCTGGGCCACCTGAATTACATCTTCGGCAGTTTTATTCACACGAACAAAGAAGTTCACTTTAATATCAGCTCTCAGGTTATCTTTACAAATCAACCCTTCTTTACCCTGACGGGCGATGGTCACCGTTTTTAGAGTGATATCCATAATTTCCATCTGGTGTAATACCGGAATTACAAATATTCCACTGAATGATACTTTAGCACCACCTTGTCCCGTGCGTACCAAAGCTTGTCCTTGGGTTGCTTTTCGGTAAGTTTTTATTACCAAAATGATAAATCCAAAAGCAATTATTACTAATGCTATCACTACAAATTGTGGTAATCCTTCCATTTGTCTAGTTTTTATAAGGTTCTATTAAATAAATTTTTTTTTCGGGTATATAATCAATAACAAGGCAACTATCACCTTTTCTTAGTGAATACTTTTCTTCGGTTGACATCACATTGATAATAAATGACGAACCTTCAATTTTTATTTCAGCCTGCCCCATTTTATTATGTGTCGCACTTAAGGTAACCAAACACATCTTACCTGTTAATTTTCTGTTGCTTTCTATATCACTTTCTGCTTTAGCAAATAGCTTAACAAACGGACTTGTTATCAATTTTGTGATAAATGCACTGACAAATACATTAGGAATTAAGTATACAAGAGAAAGTAAAACAGACTCATTATTTAAATGGTAATTCATTAACATAGAAATCACCCAAAGCGACAATGCGAAAAAACTTAGAAGTAGCATAAAAGGAATCTTACCCAAGTTAAAAAATGCCAAAGCAGAGTTCACCCAAAGTATTGAGTCCGCCGCACTCATGTCTATATCGGCCTCAACATCCACATCAATATCTACGTCAGCATCCGCATCAATATCGAAACTATCGACATTAAAGACGCCAACAATTACGGTAAGCCAATAAATTAAAATCAGAATAAGCAATACAGTAGGGATGATGTTAATCATCGAAAAGGCAGCATCTATTGTTTCCTTCATATCTGGTTTGGTTAGTTAATTGTAGCAGGACAATTAATATGAATCTTGTCAAAAAGAATGATTTACGAAATATAATAAATTATTATATTTATTTCACATACTTTAATATATTAACTTAATTTGGATTTCCTGAATGCGTTTTTTAACGTTAACCAGGTTATCCATACTACAATAATTAACCATACAATCGCCCATGCGGCTTGCGGTAATATGGGAATAATCTCTGTAAACCTGGCCAAGTCGGAGGAAGGCCCCGAATTGTAATCCATAATTATATAAATGATACTGGCTGTACCTAAAATAACCAACAAATTGGCAACACTCGATTTCGACTTCTTACTCATCCAAAACGCTAACGCAGAAAACATAATGAGCAAAAAGGAAGTAACTGGGGAACTATACCACCAAACCGCGGTAAACACCAGAATTGCGATGATTACATACAACGCAATAACACTTGTTTTGGGTTTACAAAGACCTATGTGCAGCAATAGGTTGCCAAATAAAGCACTGCCAATATACCCTCCCATCAGTATTAAAGGTCGAAATCCTCCCGCAGTAACTGCATAACCGGCTCCATTGGTTTGAATAAAAACTTCTTGAACATCGCCTCCAGAGATAATCGCAAAGATGGCATGCCCGAATTCATGTAAAAACGTAACAAACAAATTAATAGGTAAGATAATATATGCTCCGTAAGGAACATAGTTTTGTAAGATCCAATATACCACAGCAGTCAGAATAATTAAAAGTAGTTTGTAACGCATCGTTTTTCAATGATTAATTTGGAAACAAGATAGTAAAAAGCTGCTAGTGTCGTGTCTGTTCTGTAATGACGGTTAAGTTGAATTTATTTTGATTTTTGATCAGCAGAAAATACGCACATAGCAGCGTTCTGTAATGTTTTTTTTGCCAGTAAAAATTAAAAGAGGAATACTTGGCCTTTCAGAGCAGGCTTGACAGGACAGTAACGATTATCCATTTGTTTTTGGCATATAGCCAAAAACTATTTGGTATATTTACCACATATTATACCATTTTAAACAGTAAGGTGGACTTATTATTTTGGGTATAATAATGATGTAAGTACGATTAACCTTAACTAATGGAATGCAGATAAGGCCAGCGTCACCCTACATTCGGAACCAACAGATAAAAGCTAATTCATGCCCATAAAAATCAATACCGTTCATACTATCAAAAAAGAGCTTCAGAACCTTCCGAAGGAGCTTATCATTGAACATTGTTTGAGAATGGCCAAATATAAAAAGGATAATAAGGAATTGTTGAATTATTTATTGTTTGAAGAAGATTCCGAAGAGGATTATATAGCTGCAATAAAAGAAGAAATTAAAACTGAATTTTCCCAAATTGACAAGTTGACTTTTTATTATACGAAAAAAAACATCCGTCGAATTCAAAGAATGACAACCAAGCACATTAAACATTCTGGAAAAAAAGAAACGGAGATAGAACTTCTTATCTGCTTTTGTCAGTCAATGAAAAATTGTGGTGTTTCCTTTAAAGAAAGTCCTGTTATGAAAAATTTATACAATAGGCAGATAAAAAATATTGAAAAAGCCCTCAACAAGCTTCATGAAGATATTAGAATAGATTATGAAGATGGTTTGGATGAAGTAAAAAAAGGGATTTAGTTAAGAGACGATTCTTTGTATTTTAACGAACAACCGTTGGCAGATAATAATTAAAACACACCATAATAAGTTAACCAACATGGGAATTCTACGAACAGTAAAGAGTGACTACGAAATCTATGAAAACAGCAAACTTGAGTGTTTGATAGCTGTTGAAAGAGAGGAATGCAAAAAAGTAAAGTCTTTTTTTAAGAAGAACAAAGGAAAAAAGCCTTTACCCAATGCAACTGTGTCCGGATTCAAGTTTATAAAAGATGCTGAGTTTGATTCGCTTAAAATTGACTTTGACCATCCCTTAAAATTCGAGATTAGAGATTTGGTTAAAGCGAAATAGCTCCGTTGTGAAGCGCCTGACAGGGCACTGGTGGAAAAAACGCGATTAACGCAAAAAGGACAGTCCTCTT
>NZ_JBNGOS010000034.1:0-79836 GCF_050589685.1 Saccharicrinis sp. 156 | reverse complement strand
TAAACTTCCTCATTGGGGAAGTCCGTCTGCGTATGTGTTTTTGTACCAATAGGTTCCCTTAAGTTAACGGCTATGGATTACTTTCGGGAGCATCGATCCGGTGAGTTGAAGTGATGCAACGAAGTGCCTTGTTGTAAAGTAATTTCAATGGGTTATAGAATTTCTAATGCATATTGCGGGTTAAACCAGGAACGCAAAAACAATGAGTCGCGCAAAAAGAAAAAATACAAGTGCAGGAATGTGGAGAAGGATTGGTAAAAAAAGGTGCTTCCTCTCGCATTATCTGAATAAATATAAATCCCAACTTATATAAGATAGTTGGTTGGATGATTCCAAAAAACAAACGCAATTCTACTGATTATATGGCATTTATTACATCCAAGTTAATGGTGTTGGCAAAACAGAAAGTACATTAAACCCGGATTATGTATTGGAGGTTCGTCATGAGCATTGCAAGTACAATAAAACAAGGCATTACTGAAACGAGGCATAACTTGTCCCGATTACATTTGCGAGCATCGTTCTGGTGAGTTGAAGTGATGCAACGAAGTGTCTTGTTTTAAAGTAATTTCAATGTGTCATAGAATTTCTAATGCATATGGCGGGTTAAATGTTAACGTTATCAAAATAGAAATCCAAATCAACTTAGTTCTTCCTTTTAATTTCTTCTTTTTGTAAAGAAATTAAAAAGTATTTTTTACTATTTTCATTGATACGCTGAGTTCTTATAGTTGCTGATAACAATTTCATAACAACTATAAAATCATTTTTTAAAACTTGAAACAGGTGCTTTTTCCACTTCCCTTGATTTAACTTTCTATTTTTTTAGGCCCGAGCTCTTCAACTACTTCGTCGTAAAATGGGTTTGATGTTGGCCTTTGTACGCCTACTTTCACTCCCAAGTTACATGATAAGTCATATGCTCTTCTTATTCCACCTGATCCAAAACCGGCGTTCTCTTGACATCCATACGTTTCATGGCATTCACTTCATAAACACGTTTTAGTTGCCAAAGTGGACGTTCCAGTTCACCTTCCCACTCCCACAACAATTTAAACATTTCACGCACCTTTTCAGGATGCTTGTAGGCCAGGTTATTGCTTTCTGTTTCGTCTTTTGCAATATTATAAAGTTCTGCGGGTCTGTCCGGATAACGAAGCAGTTTCCAGTCTCCTTGACGCACCACGCCCCTATTTTCCTTTTTCCAGAATAATAACTCATGTGGTTCAGCTTTGTTTTCAGCTGTAACATAAGGCAATAGATCTACCCCATCCAATCCTTTAATTTTAGAAGCATCGCCACCTGCCGCATTCACAAACGTAGGTAACATATCGAGCATACTAACCGAATGTTTATACTCAGAACCTGCTTTAATTACATTAGGCAGCTTCATCACACAGGGTACCCTGATACCACCTTCGAGATGATTGGACTTACAACCACTCAAAGGGTAATTACACGTCATAGAACCATCAGGCCCTCCGTTATCATTGGTAAAAACAACAAGCGTATTCTCTTCCAAACCCAGTTGTTTCAATTTTTCCAGGATTTGTCCGCACGCCCGATCCATAGCTATGGTCATAGCGGCCAATATCTTTCGTTTTCCTGTTAATCCCTCAACTTTAGCCAGATCTTCTTTAGTGGCCTGAAGTGGTGTATGTACGGCATTAAAAGACACATACATAAAAAACGGTTTCTTCTTGTTCCTCTCCATAAAGTCGCACGCCTCATCGGCTAGGTCATAGGTAAGGTATTTGTCCGGTTCTTTGTAGTTCTCAAACCCTTTTTCAAGTCTGTCCTCCAATTTGTCGATAGCTTGCTTTTGGGTTAAAGGAAGAAAGCTTCTTGCCCCACCTCTAAAACCATAAAACTCATCAAACCCTCTTTTTAAAGGATGAAACTTATCGGCATTTCCCAAGTGCCATTTGCCAAGGATGATTGATTGATACCCTAACGGATGTAAGTAATCCGCTATCGTTTTAAGATGTAACGGCAATCCCATTTCATCGGCTAACAACTTTGAAGAAGAACTCATATAGCCCGGTACATTGTTCTCCTCAATCCCGAAACGTTGCTGGTACATTCCTGTCAACAAACCGGCCCTTGAGGGGCCGCATACCGCTGCCGTTGTATAGGCCTGTTTAAACTTAACACCTTCCGAAGCCAACTTGTCGAGATTCGGTGTTTTAAAGGTTTTACTCCCCTGGAAACCAAAATCGTGGTAGCCCGCATCATCGGCAAAAAGAAAAACGATGTTCTTTTTCTGTGCAGATGTGTTTGTCGGTAATGTGCATAAAACACCAGCAAAAAATATTGATAATAAAATGTGTGTAATTCCGTTACAATCTCTCATCTGTTTAAAATTTAGCAAAATTTATTTCAGCTAAGTTAAACCTGTTCATCATGTTGAGCAGGGTGTATATGATATTTTTAAAGGTGTAAATTAAAAGTAGATAATAATTAGATATGCCATTTCTGCATTACTTCACCCTATTATCAGTGAAAAACACTTCTCTTCCTTTTTCAAGAATTAAATCATCGCCTTTAAGGTTAATATCTCCTTTTAAACGAATATCTGCACATGAGGCTCCCACTTTGAACTCATAATTCCCCGCTTCAATAATCCATTGATTATTTTTGTACTCAACCAACTGCTGAGGAGATACTTTGAAAGTAATCGTTTTCTCTTCTCCAGCTTTTAATGATACGCGCTGAAAACCTTTCAATAGAATAGGTTTCATGGTTGAATAAGCATTTTTTGGAGACACATACAACTGCACCACCTCTGTCCCATCCATAAAACCTGTATTTTTTACTTTACAAGAAACCGAGAAGCGCTCATCATCAATTTTAACCTTGTTTCTCATTTTAAAATCACTGTACTCATATTTTGTGTAGGATAACCCATAACCAAAAGGATACTGAATCAACGCCTCATTATCGCCGTCTTGATAGTTGATCTCTACTTTTTCTTCGGTACGTGGGTACGATACACAAAGCTTGCCGGATGGATTTACATTGCCCAATAGGATATCGGCTACAGCATTTCCGCCTTCTTCGCCAGGAAACCACGCTTGTAAAATGGCAGCACATTTATCGGAGAACTTACTGATCACCTCTTGACGACCGCTTAACATGACCAAAACAACTGGCTTTCCTGTGGCGATTAGTTTTTCAACAAATGCTTCTTGCTCTCCGGGTAACCGGATGCCCTTTCTCCACCTTCCTTCTCCGTTTAACGAGAGATTCTCCCCCATAACTGCAATAATCACATCGCTTTCCTTTGCTATCTTCAATGCATTTTGAAGATCGGGCTGCGGTGTATCTTTTACGGTTAACAGTTTTAATTTATCGATACGGCTATCTCCAAACCCACTCTTGTCAATCTGAGCTTCTAAAGCAGCACTCCAGTCACAACCTCTTTCGTGCAACAGCGTAACACTTTTGTCCAGTTTGCGCTGTAAACCATCCATCACTGTAATCAGCTTTGGGTTATTAGCATCAAAATCCGATTGTTTCCAGAAGGCACGCATACCCTGGTAGGTATAATCTCCTAACAGACCATGCACGGTAGCAGCATTCGGTCCCACCAAGGCGATTTTCTTTACATCCTTTTTTAAGGGTAGAACACCATTGTTCTTTAACAACACGATAGACTGACAAGCAGTTTCATAGGCCAGCTTTCTAAACGCAGGTGGATCAAAATCCAAGTCACCATCTTTTCCGAAAACCGGATTTTCGTCTAACAAGCCAAGTTTGGCTTTCATAATCAAAGATCGCTTTACAGCTCCATTGATGAGCTCTTCTGTAACCACTTCTTGTTGCAAGGCTTCTTTTAATTTAGGAAACATCGATGGCGAAGAAAGCTCAATATCCATTCCTGCATTCAAAGCCAAAGCTGCAGCCATTGTGCTGTCTTTAGCCACTTTATATTTTTTTAATAGCAGGTTGATCGCGCCATAATCACTAACAACCAATCCGTCAAAACCCGCATCCCTGCGCAAAACCTGATCGAGCATGGTTGGGCTGGCAGCTACAGGCAAAGCTTTGTACACACCGTAAGAAGGCATTACACTCTTTGCGCCTGCCACTTTAAAACAAGCTTCATGAGGCATCAAGTACTCTTCGTACAACATTTTTGAATTGTTGTTTTTTGTACCATAACCAGCAAAGTGTTTTACGGTTGCGGCTACACCTGTTTTAAAGTCATCACCTTGCAAACCTTGTACAAATGCCACTCCCATACGGGAAGTTAGGTAAGCATCTTCACCATAACTCTCCTGATGACGATTAAAGTGTGCAGTACGGCTTAAATCGAGCATGGGAGATAATGCAAAAGTTGCGCCGGCAGCACGCATACTTTGAGCCGTAGAACGGGTGTT
Organism: Saccharicrinis sp. 156; assembly: GCF_050589685.1. Taxonomy (NCBI): domain Bacteria; kingdom Pseudomonadati; phylum Bacteroidota; class Bacteroidia; order Marinilabiliales; family Marinilabiliaceae; genus Saccharicrinis; species Saccharicrinis sp. 156. Next base: position 75,454 of record NZ_JBNGOS010000034.1, on the reverse strand, counting down.
CTTTTTCACTAAATCAGGATTCCAGGTACAGCCCACTCCAATTTGTTGTGGAAAGGTGGTTGCCCCCAAAGTAGCAAACCCAGTAATGGCTTCCTCGTGAAAGATGGCAGGTATCTTTAACCTGGTTTCGGTCATGAGATAGTTTTGTACTTCCCTGACCATATCTCTCAGCTCTTCAGGTTCCAATTCCTGACCGGAAGAAAACTGACAAAAATGCCCTATTCCATATGGGATATGCTCGCGACATTTTACCAAAGATATTTTACCATCTTCCATAATATCTCTTAGTCGAGTACCCATGATTTGAGCTAACTTTTCGTCCAAACTCATATTAGCCATCAGGGCATCCACTTTGTTGTCAATCTCGGGCGTGGAATACGGTGGGGTTTGAGCGTTTATTATAAGACCAAAGCACAAAAAAACCAGTACTGCGAATTTACTTTTCATCTGTTAAAAATTTTTGTTGTTAATAATATGTGCCAAAAATTTCTGCACATTCAGGAACTCGCATTAACTTTTTTAATCATCACCCTGTGTGTACTTTATGATGAATAAAGTTAATGGTCGTTTCATAACTTTTAAATAATTAGCATTGACTTCTAATTAATATCAACAGCAACTGTTTGACTCTCCAATCCATTAGAGCTTACTTTTATGTTAACCGTTCCGGTATTTGTGTTGGATTGAATTATGGCCATGCACCTTCCCAGATGTGTAACTACCTTATTAGCCTGATAATCCTGGGTACTTTTGTTCCAACCATTATCAACCCCTAATAAACGAACGTCACCTTCAACTTCAAATACAACTTCCTGCTCCCTTGTTTTTACAGGAATTCCATCTTTATCAACCAATTGAACAACCACATGACTTACATCGTAACCATCAGGATTTAACACGGTTTTATCAGCTGTAACTACAATGTTTGCCGCTTCCGAAGCTGACTTAAGTTCGGCAACTATATCAATATCTTTGGCAACCGCTTTTGCTTCTAATTTCCCTGCTTCATAAGGAACCGCCCAGCGCATAATATTATCTTCGCAATCAGCTAATTTAACACTGCCCAATGATTTTCCATTTAAGAGGAGTTCCGCCTCAGGAAGATTGGTAACTACTTCAACGATTACCGTCTCATCGTCCTTATAATTCCAATGCTTTTCGGAAAGGAAGTTTTGCCAATTGACTTCTTTCTTTCCTTTAGGAACAACTTTTCCTGATTTATTATCCACTTTAAACTTAGAGTCGCTTAAAGCATGCGTTTGAATAGCTATGAATGGTTCATCAGTCCAAATGCTCTTAAAGTGATTCCAACCCGCTTTTTCGAAACCTGCCAAATCCAACAGATCACCGGGCCATGCTTTTTGAGGCCATTTTAGGTTCGATTCTCCAATATAATCAATACCTGTCCACATGTACATACTAAATACCATAGGATTATCGGTAATTGATTTCCATTCGCTCAAATAACCTGAATTCTCCGACCCTGTGAACAACATATCCGGATAGTGTTTTTTACACCAATCGTATTGTTTAATCTGGTAACTAAAACCAACTACATCTAAGGCCTCTGCATATCCGGTGGCACAACTGGCTACTGGTATAATCAGGTTGGCTGTAACCGGACGTGTAGTATCTATTTCTTTGACCCACTTCGATAATCTTTTTGCGGTTTCCGCAAGTTTGTATTGCCTATCCGGAAGTGCATCATAACGGGCTTTCATCTCCTCCGGGGTTAGCTTAGGTATAGCGTTCCAATAGCCTCCTGCACCCGGATCCCACAATCCACTCACGTGTTTGTAGTCCTTATAGGTCCACTCTATCTCGTTACCAATACTCCATTGAAATACAGAAGGGTGGTTTCTATCTCTTAACATTGTTCTTTTCAAATCGCTCTCCCCCCATTCCTGAAAGTGTTCGGTATACCCTCTGGTATGGTAAAGCACCTCGCGTTCGTTCAAGTTAAAGCGCTTATCCTTAGGATTATCCATCTCGTCAAAAATCTCGTCCTGTACCAGAAACCCCATCTCATCACATAGGTCCAAAAACTCATCGGAGAAAGGATTATGCGATGTACGAATGGCATTGACCCCAGCCTCTTTTAGTTTTTCGAAACGACGACGCCAAACTCCTTTGGGAACAGCCACACCAACTAATCCTCCATCATGATGCAAGCAAACTCCTTTTACATAGGTGGATTTTTCATTCAGAAAGAACCCTTTATCCTTGTCAAACCGCAAGCTTCTAATGCCAAATGGTGTTATATACTCGTCCACCTTTTTACCATCGACTACAATTGTAGTTATGGCCTTGTACATATTCGGGTTATCCGTATCCCAAAGCTTTGGATTACCAACGACCAATTCCTGATTGAATGCTCTATTTGTTTTATTCTTTATCGAAAGTTTTTCTTCGGTTGTGGCTACCGGATTTCCTGAAGCATCCAGAATAACTGTGGATAAAGTAAATGGACGCTCAACAGCCAATTCGTTCTCCACTTTAACTTCGATATTCACTGTTGCTTCTGCATCAGTAACTTCGGGAGTAGTTACAAATGTACCCCATATCGGAATGTGCAATTTATCAACAGTAATCAGTTTTACGTTACGGTAGATTCCGCTTCCGGTATACCATCTGCTATCCGCAAAACGAGAGTGATCCACGTGGACCGTGAGTATATTATCCTCTCCTACCTCATTTAGAACATCCGTCAAATTGAAATATACGGGTGAGTAACCATAAGGATTCTCTCCCAGATATTCTCCATTCAACCAAAACCTGGCATTATTGTATACCCCATCGAACAATACAAAAGTACTTTTTGCGTCCTTTTTATTGGTTGTTTTAAAAAGCTTTTGATAAACTCCCACGCCACCAGGTAAATACCCTACACAACCTTCTAAAGTAGAGTCGAAAGAAGCCTCTATACTCCAATCGTGAGGCAGACGAACATCGCGCCAATCCGTGTCAGCCAAAGGCACTTCCATAAGTTCAGATGTGTCTTTTTGTAATTGAAATTTCCAACCGAAGTTGAAGTCTGCTTCTCTTTCTATTGAAGACTCTTGTGTGCTACATGAGAAGAGGATTCCCGTAAGCAAAGCCAACAGAAAGTAAATGTTGTATTTTAAAGATTTGTAGTTCATATTTTTAATTGGTTGATTATATGTATAAAAAAGTTACCTTCGAATTGACTTTGTCAAGTTTCCGACGCAAAGTTGTTATATACATACTATTACCATAGTGATGCGTCGGATTTATTACATCGACTATACCCTGGGTTAAAACCCAGGGTTATTCAGATTAAACCCTTTCAGGGTTGAGTTTACCATTTGAAAAAACACTTATCAAAATTAACAACCTTAAGCTACATGCTACTAGCTAAAAGTTATCCGCTAATTACTTCTTCAATCCGCCGTATTCTTTACCTCTGATTTCTTCAAATTCTGCAATTAGTTTTTGAAGTACTTCCGGATTTGACTTTGCCAAGTTGTTTTTCTGGCCAATATCTTTTTTAAGGTTGTACAACTGAAATTCAGGTGCAATAGCGGTTTCATTACCTGACTTCCAACTCATAGGACTTCCTTCATAAGCAGGAATCATAGCCCAGTCGCCCGTTCTGTAAGCCGTTTTTCCATTGGCTTCAACAATCAAATTCTTTCTTCCTTTATTACTTTTTCCTAAAAGGGCAGATAATATATCCTCACTATCATTTTCTTCAGCTTCAACGCCAACCATCTTTGCCAACGATGCCAACAAATCAACCTGACAAACCAGAGCATCGGAAACACCCGGCTTAATGGTTCCTTTCCAATAGGTCATGAAAGGAACACGAGGACCTGCTTCGAACATAGAGTATTTTCCACCTCTTAGCATTCCTCCTGGCGTATGATTGCCCAGTTTTTCTACTGCGTCATCATAATAACCATCGTTTAAAACAGGGCCATTGTCACTGGAGAAAACAATCAAAGTATTTTCGAGAACTCCTTCTTCTTCCAAAGTTTTCATAAACTCTCCAATACACCAATCCGCCTCCAGAATTACATCGCCACGAGGGCCCATGCCTGATTTCCCCACAAAACGCGGATGAGGTGTGCGCGGTACGTGCGGTTGTTGAAGTGCATAATATAAAAAGAATGGCTTTTCTTTATGGTCGTGAACATAGGACTTTACTTTATCCAGAAAATGATCTGCCATATCAACATCGGTCCAAATAGCTGATTTGCCACCTTTCATATAACCCATACGCGGTATACCATTGACAATACTACAATTATGTCCGTGATGCCATTTCATGGTAGTTAATTCAGGATTGTCTTTCCCGGTTGGTTGACCATCGAAGTTCTTCTTGTAGTTGACGTAAATAGGATCTTTAGCGTCCAGCCCGTCAATATATCCATTGTCTATATAAACGGTTGGTACGCGGTCCTGGGTTGCCGCCAAAATGTATGCTTCATCAAAACCCACTTCATTTGGTCCAGGGGTGATGTGTCCGTTCCAATCGAGGTTTCCATCTCCGAGGCCTAAATGCCATTTCCCAATCACCGCTGTTTGATAACCTGCCCTTTTCAGCATTTTAGGCAATGTTTCTTGCTTTGTGGAGATAATCAAGGGAGCTGAACCGGGCAGGATTCTGGCTTTTTCATTCCTCCAGGGGTAAACACCTGTGAGCATACCATATCTACTCGGTGTACAAGTGGCTGATGTTGCATAACCTTCTGTAAAACGAACCCCCTCGTTGGCAATCGCATCCATATTTGGTGTTTTTAGTTCTGTTGCTCCGTAAGCACTTAAATCACCATAACCAAGATCATCCAGGTAAATAACTATGATGTTTGGTTTTACCGGTTTTGAAGCGTTGACGCTGACATTTACCATCATTAGTCCTGTTACTATCAGGGTTGTTAACGTATTTTTCAGTTTCATTTTTATAAAATTTATATCAATAATTTCATTTTTTCAGATAAGATTTATATGATTGATGTGAATTTTCAAGTGTAATTTTAAGGTTTTGTAAAGCTAAGCTTAAGCAACTAGATTAGAGGTGTGTAATTACTATTCAAAAACTGGACATTTAAAAAAAACGAATTAAGGCAAGCGCTTTTTTTTGACAATAATTAGCTGAAAGAAAAACGTAGGGTATAAATGCCAACTATATAGGGGGAATATTAAAAAACTATATAATTCCATTTCTTTATAATAATTGATAAGCAAAAAAAGATTACCATCCGAATATTTTAAGATTTAAGTATCTTTATCTTTTAAATTAATATATGGATATTCTTACACATACTTTATCCGGGATGGCAGTTGGAGCCCTGGTAGCTAATCAAATAAATGGTTCCGTATACAAAAAAATGGGGATATTAACGGCTGGTACCATTGCAGGTGCTTTCCCCGATATTGATGTAATAACCATGTGGAGTGGTTTTGATGGCACTTTTGGCAGGTGGTTTGGATTGGAATGGACAGGAAGAGAGGCTTTTGGTGCTAAACTATGGTACTCGCATCATGCATTCTTTCATTCCCTTTTTGCTGCCGTACTGTTTGGACTATTACTGGGATGCATTATAATCCTCTCCAAACTGCCCATTAAGTCTTCCACAAACTTTAAATCGACCTTACCCTATGTAATTGCATTTACAGGTGGATATATTATTCATATATTAGAGGATATGGCTACTCCCGGCGGTGGCTGGGGCGGTGTTGCATTCTGGTGGCCTTCTAAAAACTATATAGGTGGATTGGGGGAAATATGGTGGTGGAACAACTATGATGTATTTTTAATTGTAACAACTGTAGTTTTAATGAATACCGCGCTTCTTTTTTTAGGCAAAAAGATAAGAAGTCTCGCTAAAAAGACTAGCCTGGCTGTATTTGTAATAGGGTTTGCATTAAGCGTGTTTCAAATAAAAAACAGAGGGTTCGACTTTGCCTATCACAAAAACAAGACGCCAAGTTCCGTCTGCGAGCAGAAATCAAAAGAGATTCAAAAACAAATTCTGGGTAATAGAACCTATAACTTTATGGAATGGCTTGATACCCAAATACCCGTCCCATTCTAGCCGTGCGACGACTGCAACCGCACGACGGTTGCGTATGATTAATTTACACGATGACTACTTAAGTCATTACATATTTATTGGAGACAACCTTAAAAAAGGGGGTTACCTTAAAAAACAACACTTCACCAAACTTTCTTCTCAAATACGCTTCATCATGCCTTCTACTTCCTTGATCTGGGCAGAGAGCATTTTTCTTGTATCCAGCTTTTTGGTTTCTTTTAGATAGTAAGTGGCCAGCTTCTTATTTCTTTGCGACAGGTAATATCCCGACAAATTCAGTTTAGCCATGGCCTGGTCGTTCTTCATTCTTAACCCTGTAGAAAGTGCTTTCTTTAATAGTTTTTCGGACTTTGAACCTCGTTGCCCCTTTTGCGCTTCGGTTAACCCGGAAAGAAAATAGAAATATGCTTCCTGACCCTTAATCATCCTTTCTGGATGTTTTACGGTACTTAAAATCATCTCGGCTTTGGCAAACTTATTTTTGCGTACAAAATAAAATGCCAAAAGATTCATCTCGTTTTTAAAGTGAAACAACACGAACAAGGCGGAAAGAAAGGATACAACAACACCCCACGTTATAAAACCGTTCATAAAAAGAAGTACAGATGCAGCACACAATACAACAGCAACAATCAATCGAATATATTTTCCTATCATAACCTGTTTTTATTTTTGAGGCTACAAAACAAAGGATTTTTTGTTACAAAACAAGAAACAGAAGTCGTGTTTTTCAAATTTTAAATGGACAAAGCCATCACGACATACAAACGTCCCTAGAATAAGAACAATCGTTAATTGAAAAAATCTCATGTTTGGCACCTTGTTATTTTAACAATATTGAATTTACAAAGCTCTTGTATCACTTCAACCCTGCTTGAGAATCGGACAATTCGCCTATTTTAAGGGCTTTAGCCCTTGCTTTTTTGGCAAAAACAACATCACAACTTTTGGGGCCTATAATCATAAAATCGCCATTACAACTTTTAAATCTTACTAAAAAGAATAGTTATTGCTACTCAACCACTAAAGTTAGTAGAAGCACTAAAAAACCTGAATACCATTTTCGTCTTTGTCTTTTGCGTTTTTCGTGTTATAATTATTGCTAAAAAGCTAGTTTAATAATGGTGTTTCCATTGAAGTTATTTCAAAATCAACAGAATTATCCTTTGAGCAAATTGAGGAGATTAGTAATATGATTTGTCATTAGTGTCCATTAAAAAATTAAAACCACTCTTTTATATTCTAGATGTATCCCCATTAATTCTTTTTAGAGTTGCTAAGCAACACTCTTATAGAATGAACCAATCACCAGGCTTCCCTTTTCAATGGAGCCATCATCTCCATTCCTAATCCTATATATGCTCGAAAAATAACTACGAATAATATTAGTGCAATTGGTAAAAATGCAAATTCCATATTGTATATTCCTTTATCTATATTTTGATGTGGCCATCTATATTTTTCATCCATACAAATTAAAGTGAATATGAACGAACAAAATTAAGGTAAATTACCCTGCTATGAGTTTATTTTACCCAATTATTGCGATATGTAATTTTCATAGCTAAGTCGTATTACATTTTACACCATAAAAAAAGGCCGTCCAATAAATGAACGACCTTTTTTATTTTTTAAAGCAGAAAATCAATAGCCTCTTTCTTCGGCCATTTTTTCCATTTCCTGGTTGAATATTTCTTCGTACTTTTTCTTATCGTAGTCAACTTGCAACTTAGCATCCTTTGAGATACGATTGTTCATTGAGTTCAGTAACTCTTCTTTTTCAACCTCGATAGCAACAAATGAACGATACTTTTTATCCGGTAAAACGCTGGATTTTTCACAAGCAACAACAATATTACTGATGGTTTCATCAGCCACTTCGCGAGTTAAGTTCTCAAACTTTTGCTCAAATTCAGCGGCTGAACCAACCTCACGTTCATTTACATAACGGTCGGTAACCGATTTGGTGTTCGATTGAATCAAAGTTACCAACCGCTGCTTAGCCAATAACAAAGCTTTCTCTTTAGAAAGGCTTAAATCGCTACTTGTGGCCATTGAGAAAGCCCTAAAATAGTTTTTATCCGACCTACCGTTCTTTTCGCAAGGCATATCTTCTAAGATCTCACCTACTTCGCTGTTTGTAGCTATTTTTTCTTTTGATTTACAGCTATAAGCTCCAAACGTCAGGCATACTGCAAGAGCGCCAAGTCCAATTGTTTGTTTCAATTTCATAATGAACATTTTTGGTTAGTATTCTTTAAACAAGGTTGAATCAAAAATAAAGCCAAAGTTTAAACTGCTTGTTATTTTGGCCTCAAAAACACAAAACGAACCCGCCCTGTTTCAAGATTTAATATTAATCAATTTCGATGTTTTTTTATAATCTGCTGTCTTTTAAAACCTCTTTAAACTGCTCCACCTGCTCATCAGTGCCCAAAACAAATAATTTATCTTCGGGCGAAATTTTAATTTGCGGTGATGGATTATAAATATATGTCCCTTCCGGAGTCTTGAGTCCCATCAAATTTGCTCCCGTCTTTTTGCGCAAGTTCAACTCCTGAATGGTTTTACTTTCGTTAACAGGGTCCATCAGTTCACATTCGATCTCTGTTAGCTTAACCTCTTTACTTTTTTGCAACAAGATATACTCAATAAACTCAACCACATCGGGCTGCGTTACCAGCTTTGCCATACGCTGACCCCCAATCCTGTCGGGCATAATTACGTTGGTTGCACCGGCGTGGCGTAATTTAACATCGGATCTAAAATCGCTGGCCCGGCTGATGATCTTGAGCTTGGGGTTCATTTCCCGAGCCGTAAGCACCACAAACATATTATCAGCATCGTTTGGAAGTGCAGTAATTAAAGCCTTCGCCCTTCGAATCTGTGCCACATCCAGCACCTCCTCGGAACTCGCATCGCCTTGCACATAAAGCAACGATGGATCTTCAAGTATCCTGGCCACCACATTGTCGCGCTTTTCCAAAATCACGAACTTTTCGCCATGCTCCTTTAATTCGACGCAGGCCTGATAACCGTTCCTACCGTATCCGCATACGATAATATGGTCTTCGAGTTTTACTATCTTCTTCTTCAACTGATAATGTTTATACGATTGTTGCAATGCGCCTTCTACCACCAAGCGGGTAACAGAAGTAATAACATAACCAAATATACCTAAACTAAATATAATAAGCAGGACCGTGAAAAGCTTACCTCCATCCGACAGTGGAAATACTTCCCTAAAACCAACGGTTGAAACAGTAATCATGGTCATATACAAGGCGTCGACGAACGAATAATTTTCGATCATTATAAAACCGACACTTCCTATCAAAACAATTAGAAGTAATGCCGTTACCCCGTATGCTATGGTTCTAAAATTTTCTAAATATGGTGTTAATTGCTTCACTCGTTGTTTTTTATTGCCAAAACCTTGTGCCCGATTCTACATCTCAAGCATTTCTTCAATTTGCAATAATTATTCGACAAATATATTAAAGCTTGTGAATCTCCGGCATTATTCGCCAAAATTTCCTGCTCTTCCCACTTCTCCAACAAAGCATTTTTTTCAGGTTTTATCATAGACAACCAGTCCAATGCTTTTTGTACATACCCGTCATCTCCGCCCATTTTACCATAGGCAAACAAATATGGCACAATAGTATTAATAATAATTAGATTTTTTGAATTGGCACCTAAATTCTTATTTCTTTTAGCAGATTTTTTTTGAATCGTATAATGATGTTGCCAATATTCCGATACACCCACTTCCATGATTTCTTCAACTACTTTAATATCTGGCTCATTTATCAGTAGCCCGAACACGCCCTTTAATTTTATCAGTAAAGAGGAAAGTTGAGCTAGTCGGATAGTTGGGAAATTGGAAGGTCGCAATCTCAAAAATTTCCACAAGTGGTTCTCAATTGGATGAAGATTGTGTTTGTTTTTTAAAAATTCGTAATCTCTCACCAAGTTATTGATATACCCATCCTCTTTGGCTTCCACCAAAAATCCGGCTTGCCCAAACAATAACGCCTCTACCAATTGCCGGCAATCACTATATTTAAGCAATATATTTAATGGTAAAGATTGTGCCAGAAGTTCAAATGGGTCGCCATTAACGCCAAAACCAAAACTGCGGAAGAGTAATCTATAAAATGTTTCATCCCAATTTTGGGTGGTTTTTTTTAAGATACGCTGAATATCGATTATTTTATGCTCCAACCGTTCCACCAGGATACGCTGAAGCCACAAGGAAATTTCAAATGAGTTTACTTCTTTAAGTTTATCGGCACAGCCAAGCCAATGTTGACTGTTTTTAAGTTGCAAATATTCACTGAACAAGCTGGGCGGATATGAGATTTTCAATACCGGAATATCCTGTCCGTTGGTTCTGGCAATTTTAACATCATCGTATTCTACCACGTGTAAAATTACATTATCGTAAGCCTTATCTTTTTGATGATTGTGTTCTGTCCAGTCGGAGGCATATGTATGTACTTCCACATTGCCTGCCCAAAGGGTTTCCCCAATCTTTATCTTGGCATTAAAAAAATCCGGGCCAGCATTTGCGTTGGGCTCTCCAGTATTGATAACTTCAATATTTAAGCCACATTGAGTTTTTAGTGGGATGTTATTATACATCTTATACTGCCATAAATAATGCAAAAATTCTTCGAGCATACTATTATATTGTTGGTTTGATAATGATTAGCCACATAATTTACAAAATATTACTTTATCACTAAACATCCGCTTCTACTTTTGTCAATTTCTGCACATAACAATAATACCTGATCCCATCTAATAATTGTAATTTCGTCAAATTTTTCACCATACATTTTTATTTCGGCAATATTTCCCTTAATATACGTAAAATAAGAGCTGAAGGCATCGAATGCCTGCCTGATACTGTCCGTTAGATCGCAAACCAGAATTACTCTTTTTTGTTGATATAAAAGCCGCAACTTTCTAATTCATTGACAAAATGAAACTCAAAAAGAAAGCAACATATTTGAACAACCTTTTAGATGATTTGAGAGCCGAATTTGTTGGTTCATGGTTACTTCAGGAAGACATTCCCCTGAAAAACATATTGGCCTCCAGAAAAGGCATATCTAAAAGGAAATGGTCAAGCGATATCCATAATGTAACAGTAACGGAGTTCAAAAATAACCAAGAAGCCCTAAATATATCTATCAACAGACCGGGCATTTACGATGTCTTACCCGAGGAAATGTTTCATGACCTGCACGGAGCCCAATTGGAATCGGGTAAGGAGATGGCCCGGGATTCGATGAAACAGAAAAATATCGAAAAGGAAGCCCGTTCATTTTTCGGTCCACTTGAAAACGAATTGTTTTTATTCTTGGTTTTATTGGCCGACAAAGAATCTCAATTACATAGTAAAATATCCAGTGATTTTGTAAATGGTTTATCAACCGATTTTTGGAATACAGGCGAACAGATTCCATTAAAATATATCGAAAAATTCAACAAACTATTAACCTTTGCCAGTCAAATCACAGGAAACCCGGAGCTGTCAGCCCATTGCTTAGAATATATACTGGAGGAGAAAATAAAAATTAGTTATCATCCAAAACCTCATGTAGAAGAACTTAAGTTAGAAGATAGTTTTAAAATGGGGGATAGCACCCTGGGTGAGGATTCTGTTTTAACCTCATCCTTAAAAAACGATATGGGTACATTATCCATTTCCATTGGCCCGCTAAAAAACACGTCTCCTGCCGATTATATAGTAGGTGGTGAAGCCCGGGATTTACTGGATGGTTTTAACGAGTATTTTGTGCCTGTTGAACTGGATCAAGAACTGAAAATTTTATTGGATGAAAAGGACAATAGCTTTGTTATAACTGATGAATCGGAAACCGAAAATATTTACCTTGGATATAACACGGTAATATAAGTACAAATAACACATCTCAAAAATTCGATCAGCATGCCAACTAAAATAGAACACTTTAACGTAAACTGGATGACCGGGATGAAAATCAACCGGGACCATTTTATTCAGCAGGAGAATGCTTTCAAAGACCATTTAAAGGATGCTTATTCCATTGGTTTAAACAATAAAAACTACGGATTGCTTCCTTTGGATATACCCAATGAAGAATCGTACAAAGTAGAAATCACGCTTGATAACGAGAACTTTCTGAAGGTTAAGATTTTTCAATACCGATCCGTTAGTCAAGGTGGAGGAAGGGTTGAAATTCTTAAAGATCACTTACTGCCGGAGTTTAAATTAGATTTGAGTACAGAGATAGGTTCCGTTTCCGATAGCAAGGACAACGGTTACTTTGTCGTGTTATCCATGAATTTATTTGAACGACAGAACTTTGGAGAGTTAAAAACCGACGAAGAACCACCACGTTTCCCCTATATTATTCCAGAATACAAAGTACATCTTATTTCCGAAGATCAGATTCAGAGCGATTCTTATCAACCTTTCACATTCTTTATGGGTAAGCTGTATGTTAAAGGGGATAAAATAGAAATTTACGATAATTACATCCCCCCGTGTATGAGAATCAGCAGTCATACTGCTCTCATTTCATTTTTAATCGGTATCATTAAACAGTACGATCAAATAGAATCCAACCTGGTCAGTATCATTCGAAAAATTAAGGAAAAACAACAGGATACCACATTGGCTCAATCAGTACTTACCCTATCTGAAGACCTGTTAAAGTATATTTCGCATAATCATGTGCGCTTGCAATGGGAAATGAACGACCTGCCCCTTGTTTATCTTTTGCAATATATTGCTACAACCGCCCATGTTATAAAAAATGCCATTGATACAAAAACAGCCTCCGACAAGGAGGAGCTATTGAATTATTTCACAGGCTGGACGGAATTAAAACAAGGAGATTTTGAAAAGCTAATAAAGTATTGCATCAACTTTAATTATCAACATTTTAACATTCAATACAGCGTAGAACAATTCAGTGAATTTATGCAGGTGATTTCTCTGCTTTTCAAAAAGCTGGAATCGTTGACTTACATCGGAAAAAAGAAAGAAACCAACATCTTTGTCAAGGAGCAAAAAACCAAGCGCAGCTTTTTGGCCGATTAATTCAGGAACTAAACAGTTATAAGCATGCCGGAATATTTAGACATCCCATTAGCTTTGGGGGCTATCAAACAACAACAGGAAATTCCGAGGATCGACATTAAAAAATCGATTCATAATATGATACACCTCATTATCACCTCGGCATACGAGGAGGTAAAACACGACCATAATTTTGGAACCGAAATTTGGGATTATGATTTTGAGAACACGTTGAATTATTATTTTTTAAAAGATGATTTAAGAATCTCAATTTGCGATTCGATTACTGACAATGAAAAAAGACTGGCCAACGTTAATGTTAAATTGCAAATAGACCAGGTAGAATCCGGAGGTAAAGTTCAGAATATACGAATTAAAACCAGATTGATTATTGAGATTTCGGGCATCATTCAAAAAACAAATGAAATACTTGAACATAGAGAGACTTTTTATATTGGCCCACTCTCCTATTAACGAAAAAATCAATTTATGACCATCGATTCAATAGATTCAATAAAAAGAAGAATGATCAGGAATGCATCCCGAATGTGGGGATATCGGGATGCACAAGACATCAATTCCTTTGATCCTGTGCTGGGTTTGATTTTTGGCGCTGTTGCCGACGAACTGCATCAGATTTCTTCTGAAATAAATCAAACGGAAGGACGGATCGTTGAAAAATTGCTCGAACTAATATATTCTCAACATATTTACTCTCATTTTCCGGCTCATGCTATCGCGCATGCGGCTCCAACTTCCGCATCAGTATTGATTAACGAAAACTATCGTTTCTTTTATAGTAAACATATCTATAATCAGGAGAACAAAGAACTGGAGGACAAGAAAAAAATCTTTTTCACACCCACCCAAGAACACAAACTAATTAACAGTAAGTTAAAATATTTACTTACCCACAAGCACCTTTACGAAACAGAAGGGCAATATAAGGATATAGTTGCAGACATTCCTACAACCGGAAGTACTAACCAATCATCGGTTTTTCTGGGATTGCAAGTCTCACCATCTGTTCAGGAACTGGATGGGTTATCATTTTATTTTTCGTTTAAAAGTTTGCGTTCGGATGCATTTTTCTTTCAGGCACTAAGTGCGGCAAAATGGAAAATTAACCAGAAGCAAGTAAGTTTTAATAACGGATTCTATTCCGCAGGAAATGACAAAGATGAATCCATTCAGGATTATGCCAACAGAAGCAACAATATATCCACCAACTGCTGTAACCACGTTAAAGAGTTATACCAAAGGAAATTTATGACATTGGATGATATTGGTTTTAAGCGGGAAACTTTTACGTCCGGTAATTTCTGCCCGGTTTCTAAATCCATTCTCGATAACTATAACGACATGGATCTGGAAGATATTGTTTGGATTGAGATTCAGTTTTCACAACCTCTTGGGAAAGAGCTCATCAACGACCTGAGCATCACATCGAATTGTTTTCCGGTAATCAATAGAGAACTGAACGAGATTACTCATATGGCAACAAATGGACATACTGTAATTCCTTTATTTACCGATGACCTATTTTTTGATATAAAAAAAGTTTCAGACACCTCGAATGTTGAATACCTTTCAAAATCATCGCTGAACAACAGTAGTCAACCTTCCTATATTATTAGACAAGGAGGAGTAGGCCGCTTCGATTCGCGTGACGTGAATGAGATCATAAAAGACCTGATTATCCAAACGAAAAATGAAGCGGCAGCGTTTGCTGTTTTAGGAGGTGATTTATTAACAAATGAACTCAAGCAATTGAATCAAATTATATCGAGAATCAACAAAAGATTAGTAGATACCAGTAATAATTCCGACAAAAATTCATATCTGGTGTTTGATGCTGGTTTGAAGAACGAAAGGCTTAGTGTTGAGTATTGGTCTATCGCAGGAGAAATAGCCAACAACATTAAACCGGGTTCTAAACTTTCATTGGACAAAGGTTTCGATGTGGACGATAATAGCATCATGTTGGTGAGCCAAACTGCCGGAGGTCGACAAAAACTTTCAAGGGAAGACAAGATTAACACACTCAGACGAGATTTGTTATCTGGAGGAAAGGTGGTTACCAAAGGAGATATAAAAGCACTTTGCAGGGAAATATTTAGCAATTCACTGGAAAATATTCGTATTGAAAAAGGAGTAAGTATGGACTCTTCGCCCCATAAAGGCTATTGCCGTACATTAGATATTCGCTTATCTTTAAAAGAGGAGTCAGGGAGAACCATATCGGAATACAAACATATGGCGGAGGAACTTGTTTTACGATTAAGAAATGAATCGATGAACCTATTGCCGTACAGAATATATATTGACGATACCCTCATAGGTCAAACAATTTAAATACAATTATTAAAGAAAATTATCACCTGATATCGACACGTAATTAGTTGTAATAAGAACCTTACACCATTAAGCATGAAAAATTTAATTTTCGCAACTTCCATCTTATTCATTTTGATTTGCAGTATCGTAAACATGACGGCCCAAAGCACTCAGGCCATTAATGTCCGCACAACCGTTTCTGAAGATAAAAAACTATTTATTAACTACGGTTTAAAAGCCGAAGAAGGAATAGAAAGTTACACGGTTAAGTTAAAATTTAGCTACGAGGGACGTGAGTTTGAGCCGGACCTGAATAATTTGTATGGCGATTATGGTGAAAAAGTACTAGCAGGCAACAATATCGTTTACTGGAATTACGCCAACGAATTTTTACAAGACATCAACAAAGTAAAAGTAGAGGTCTTGATTCACGAAACCAGGGCACCGCAAGCCATTGCCACCATAATATCAACAAGCAACAACAAATATGCACCTTGCGAAGTAAAGTTTGAAAATAAATCAACCGACGCAAATATATACGACTGGGATTTTGGGGATCCTTCATCCGGGGCAAGTAATACATCAACTGAATCCTCACCAACACACATTTATAATAAAGGAGGTATTTATACGGTTATTTTAACTGCTACCAATACCTTATCTCAGCTCGAGAGTAAGTTTTATCAGAGCATCGAAATTCTTGAGCACGAAAAAACAAATGCAGACTTTGAGATTGTTGGCGCCAACACCTTCCCGCCTGCCAAAGTGGAATTCAAAAACCTTTCTAGCAATGCCAATAAATTTACCTGGGATTTTGGCGACAGAGATTCTAAAACCAACAATAAATCGAGCGAACTAAACCCTGTACACAGATACTCCCAGCCAGGAAGCTACAGAGTATTGTTAACGGCCTTCAATACATTCAGCGGAATACCCGACACCATTTCAAAGGTTGTTGTCATACATCCACGGGAACTTCCCCCGGTAAAGTTTTCTTATGTAACTTCGGGTGAAACAGCACCAGCTACCGTTAATTTTAATAATCTGACAAAGAATGCTCCATTGCTTAAATGGGATTTCGGAGATCCTTCTTCGGGAAAATCCAATAGTTCAAGAGAGAAAAAGCCGACCCACATTTATAAAAATCCGGGCGAATATATTGTTACCTTGGAAACATTCAACTTGCTGCTTAAAAAATTAGGAAGTACCAGGGATACATTAACGTTTAAAGCCAAGGTAAAATCACCCAAAGCATTGTTTACGATAGACAATAACAACGCATATGCTCCGGCAACGATTCTGTTCACAAACAAATCGACAGATGCCACTTCGTATTTATGGACTTTTGGTGATTCAAACCCGGAATATTCAAACACTTCGACCAAAGAGAACCCGATGCACACCTATTTTAAAGCCGGGACTTACAAGGTAGTGCTGGAAGCTACCAACGACGAACTCGATGAAAAAAGTGTGTATTCCGCAGATGTAATTATACGTAAGGTGCCCAATGAATAAAGGTATGCAATAAACGGTATAAAAAGACAAAGGCGCATTTTGATTAAGTAATCGGTAATATCATTCTAATATTTATTAGCATAAATATAACCATCTAGTATTACTGATTTCTAAGCCTTTCTATCTCCTTTTTCAAAGCACGATTCTCCATGTCGCTTATTGCCAAGCGCTCCTCAGCTTTTTTAACCAGTTTCTTGTATTTTTCGCAGTCTTTGCCAGAGGCGCCCCCCAAAGCTCGCACCTCATTCTTTAAGGCTCTGTTTTCCTGTTCCAGCTGCCGCAGTTCTACCTCCATTTCTTCGTTATCACTTGTTCCTTCACTTAACTCCACCTGCTTATTATAAGCGATCTGCAAATCCGATAAAGATTGTATAATATTTTTATATAATATTGTGTCCGGCGATTCAATTTCCCGGATTTGACTTTTGCTGTTACTTAAGATCGCGCCAATATCACTGTTCAGCACCTCAATATTTTCATCATCTTGCTTATGCGTTGGAATTTTTGCGAGCTTATTACTGGCTTGCGCAACGTCTGGTGTGAATACTTCTCGCTGAAATTGCAAACTCTTTTCTAGTTTTTGTAGTTTCCTGGTCGACATCGAGTTCGAAACCTGTGGCGACTTCATGGTTGTAAAGGCCAGCAATACTGCAATAATAAGTGAAACAGCAAAAAGTCCCACCACTTTATAAATGGCCTTGGTTCTTTCTTTAACGTTTAGTGGCTTCATGACATAGGCTTTAAATGATTGTTAACCCGCATACAAATTAACTCATCGTTTTCGATAATATGGTTGCCATAGATGGTATCATCAGGATCCATGGCTTCTTTGATTTTGAAAAATTTGTTTTTCAGCTTAAAAAACACCCATTCAATGGGTTCCTGACTCTCGCTAACATAGGATATCCCTTCTTCCGGATGACGACTGTTATAATCGTTGATAAAAAAGTAAAATAAACGGCCTAATGGCATAGCTACCGGAGCTTTAGCCCTAAATGTGGTATATTCCGTATCATCCTCATTTTTCCGAAACACAAAACTGATGACCACGGGATGCTCCATCTCTTTATCACTTGGATCCTCTATATTCTCATTTAACGGATATTGCCAGGTTTTAAATTCTTTAGCCGGTATTTCCATAAACTTATTAACGGTTTGATTCAATAAAGTAGGAATCAAAAACCAGAGTAGAGAAAGATACCAAACAATAGGAACTACCGAATTTACCACATAAGAGAATGAAAGGCCAGAAAAGAATTGTGCAAACAGAAGTACACATAACAAAAGTACAATCTGTATATTAAAGCTTAGCTTATCGTACCAAGGTAAAAAATTAATGTATAAACGAATATGCAATATACCTAGAACAACTATTAATACCTGCGCTATCACCAAAGCCAAAATCTCGTTACTTTTCAACCCCGTTGCAAGTAATAATGTACTTAATGCCATACTAAGAGAAAGCCCAAGCACATACAATAAGCCTGTAAGGCCAAACTTTTTAAGTGCGCTTACTTTTTTGTATAAAAAAAACAAGATGCTTGCCCCAACAATCAGGCTTGTAAACTTTATGGCTAAACTGGCTCCGCTCATAGAATTTTAGATAAAATGTCATTTCTCTAAAATAAGAAAGAATCGCTTATCTTCCTAATCTTAATATTATTACTTATCAAAAAGAGGCTTCTCAAAATAAGGAGGCCACTGACCCCCCCGTAAATTTCCATCGGGTTAAAAATAGATGAGGTTGTAGCAGGAGTATTTCACATATTTCTGACTACAACTTCATTTTTTGACATAAATTTTGGATGCGCGAATTCGACCATATCGAGATATTACAGGGTATGTTTTGCTTTTAGCCCCTTCTTTATAACAACCTTGTCTTTTTGAACATGTTTTACATTTATTGTTATCGAAATAATAAAAGTATGCCTGATTTGTGTCAACTCCTTTCTTCCCTTGCTTTGCTCGTCTTATTGCCATATGTCCTGCGGGGCAAACAAACATACCTGCATCTTTATTAAACTCAAACTCACCTTCTTTTTTTCTTGCCCCTTTGCGAACACTGGTTTTAGTTTTGCGAAAACTTTAATGTTTTGCGTTTTTGCGTTTTTGAGATTCCCTTTTCCTGAATACGCCCCATCTCCAATTATGATATCAATTTTCATCCCATTTTTCTGACTTAGTTCAATGAGTTCCGGTAAGTGATGACCATCGCCCTTTTCCCCAGAGGTAACATGTTCTTCTGTAACAGCAAGAGAAGTCTTATAGCCAAAGGATGAGGAATCTTCATCTGTTGTATAAACAGTTTACGAAGAAGTTTTGCTCGTTCTTTCAAAACTTCAACAGCTGATATGGGATTGTTGTTGTACGCACAGATAATCATTCCTTTATAAACCCTAAGATACAAAAAGCAGCAAGCCAAAAATATTTTCTTCGATTTGCTGCTGTTTTTACTTTTTCAGTGGCCTCTAAATAAGACTGCCTATTTTATTTTTTATATTTACCTGCAATTAAACCAGCTATGGGATAATTATTAGTTTATCTGATTGTGTAATGATTACAGATTCCTCATTTTTATAACCTCTGCTATCTACAGCATGTATATTAATTGTTCAAGCATTAAATCATATTAGGCATCAACCTCTTGAATACATTTTATAAAAAGTCTTTGTTCAAAATGTAAAAATCCACACTTAAATGATGTGACCTTGGGATAACCCTTTAAACGGGATAAATTACTTTTACCTCAAAGAGGGCTAAAGGTAAAGTCCCTTCTACCACCAGGCGCAGCAGAGAAGCCACCGGAGTTGGTTGCCTTTACATTGTTTTGTCTTTTAAAGATTTCTTGCCATACTACAAATTAACCAAGTTTATATTGCTTACTGCTAATCAGGAACAAACAACACAGTTAGTGTACCATAAGTACTGATTGTACCATTTGAACATTGGCCTACTGCATAAAATGTTTTGCTCCCCGGAGCAACATTATAAACCTGAGTATGAGAAAAATTTCTTTTAATAATATCGGCGTTTCTGGCATGAATTACAACTTTTCCATTATCTGTGCCAACAGACGGAGTGTCGCTTGCAGATAGATTTAGGTGATAATTATAAATTAATAAATTACCCCCTCTCGGACAATAACTATAACCATCAAAATGGACAATGGCTTTTCCTGGAACTGCGGGATTTATTGTAACCTGACCGAGATTAGTTTCATTGATAGCTGAAATTCCTGTTTTAATTACCCCCATATGCCCAATAATACCTTTTGAATCCGCCACAAATTCAACAGTAAGCCGTCCATATATCGAAGCAATACCATCTCCATCTGTCTCAACATAGTTGTGTGCAATTGCATAAAATGTATGGCTACCTGCACTAACATTATAAACCTGAGTATGTGAAAAGGGATCCTGGTCTATTTCGGTTGAGTATGCCTCTACCTCAACATGACCTTCGTTCGCACCCCAGTTTGGCGTGTTACTTGCCGCCAAAATTATTCGGTCTCCATAATCTGATCTACAATAACCATCAAAACGTACTATAACTTTTCCCGAAACTGTTGGATTAATGCTGACCTGTCCAACCGTTGTACTATTATTAACATCAATATTGTATTTATTAATATCAATATGATTTATAAATGTTAAAGAATTAGGAATGAATTGAACAGTCAGATTTCCATAAACCGAAACTATTCCATTCCCCTCTGACTGACCTGCAACATTACTAACTACAGCAACAGCGTAATAGGTATAATTTCCTGCATTAATATCATATACCCTTGTATGTGAGAATGAATTATTTCCTAATCGGGGATTACCAACAATATGTAGTGGACTGCTTGGAGTGGATTTCATTTGGACATGACCATTATTGGCACCCCAGTTTGGAGTATTACTTGCAGCCAACAGAATTCTATCACCATAATCTGAAATGCAATAACCATTAAAACGTACTATAACCTTACCTGAAACTGATGGATTAATTGAAACCTGTCCAAGGGTGGTTAAATTGTTTATATCAATATTGTTTTTTATGATGGATTCATGAACAACTAAATGTTTAGTTCCTTCTACTGATTGAGTTAACGTTACTATTTTTTCAACATCATCAAAATAAACACGGATGGCAGCAGTACGCGAATTTGCTGATACATTGGATGAATAACTCACTCTGAATGTGGTTTCATTAACCTTTGTGAGTGTTGTCCAACCCGCAGCATCTTCCAGTTCCCATGGTACATTCGAGTCCACATTAAAGGTCACACCCCCGGCATCTGAACTCACTTCTTGTGTTGCCGGAGTAATATTGATTACGGCTGCTCCAGTTCTAAAAGACTCAGCGTTTTCACTTTCAAAAGTTCCTGCATCATTAAAGGCGACTACTTTATATTCATATACTGTATTGTGATTTAGGTCGGTTATTTCAGCACTTACCTCCTGGGTGTTATTGCCATTTAGCGTTCCTTGATCAGCCGGAACTGTTTCCCACGCTGTTGCAGAAGTTTTTTTATATTTAAAAGTTACGGTTGTTGAAGATCCATTGGGATTTACCTCTCCATTTAGCACAGCACTGTTATAATTAATTTCGGTTGCAGGAAGTACTACCGCGGCAGCTTCAAACAGTGGGGTTTTAAATGCTGTCACTATATTACTTGTATTATCCCCGGCATAAGCATAAAGCTGATAACTGTGCAGTTGACCACCTGTTACATCATTATCCACCCAACTTGTAACTGTTTTACCCAATGTTGTTATAGCAGAATAAGTTCCTTCCCCTACTTTTCGTTCTAATTTAAAACCACTAATATTTTCCTCGGATTGCACCCAGGTAAGTTTCAAAACCTCGCCTTCTTGCACGACTTGAAAATTCGTAGGGGTCCATAATGCTTTATTAAATTCCGGATCAAATGGATTTTTCAATTCTTCTTTTTTGCATCCTGTCAATAAAGAAAACAAGATGCCAAAAAGTAGTATGACTATATTTAAATTTTTCATGGTTCCGCTTTTTAATCTTCTTTATTTTATAGTGTAGGTAATGCATAGTTGACCTCCATCGGAGGTAGGAACCAGGTTAAAACTAACCTTTTTGTCGGCCTTTGCTTGCTTTTTGGCCTGAATATAAACCTGAACGGCACAAAGCGCGGAAGCACCAAACGCTATAGGGGTTATGGCTTCATTGGCGTCAATCTTACTTCTGATATCGGCCGCATCGGTCGTTGCCGTTTTATAATCATCACGCAGTTTATTGGAATTTAGCATGGTATAAACACCTGTTCCAAAAGATGCAATACCGGCCGTTAACCAAATATTCTTGTTGGTCTTATGTTTTAAGTATGCCGACTTTGATACCGTTGGCTTAACCTCCTTAGGCGTTTTTACTTTTCTTATGGGTTGTATCAGGATGACTTCCTTGCTCATCTTATCCGAGAAACCGCTTACAGAATTAGACACCGTTAATTCAACCAAATATTTCCCATCGTTAACATATTTATGTTCCGGATTTTCGAGGACAGAAACGTTATTGTATTTACCTGAACCCGGGTCCCCAAAATTCCAGGAATAAGAATCTGCATTAACAGAATTATTCTCGAATTTTATCGTCACCGGTACTTCCCGGTTATAGCCAACTACCATAAAATCTGCTTTTGTTGGACTATGCTCCTTGATGATAATGGTTTCATAAAAAGTATGCCGCAGATCTAATTTTGTATTGATAGCAGTTAAAGCGATGGTATGACTTCCCCCTTTTTTAAAAGTATGCACCGGGTCCTCCTCAAACGACTTGTTTTCGATTCCCGAGGATGGATCGCCAAAATCCCATTCATACCTATCAGCATTTTCTGAATGGTTAACAAAAACTATTTCACAGGGCGCATAGCTGTCATTACCCACACTCCCTTTCTTAAACATAGCTTTGGGCTCCTGCTCCCTGAAAGCAAAAACGGTTACCTTCACCTTGTTGATATCCCCCTTAAAATCATCGGAATAGTTCCAATAAATGATTTTGTTGCCTGGGGTCATCGCATGTCCATAATCGCCATAAATATTATTGGGATTGGTCTCAAGTTTCTTACCCTCATAGATAAAATCAAGATTAACTTTAAAGAACTTAGCGTCATCGTTTACCACGATATCATAATGGATAAACAATTTCTGTTCGCCTGAAACGGTAGTCTTTACATTGGAGGCATAATTATTCTGCCCATACGCATGCAAAAACGATAAAATCAGCAAGATTGCCGTTATTACTGTCCGGGATTTCATAAGTAGGGATTTATTTTGTTGTATAAGTAATTTACGAACAATTATGAAGTTAGTCAAGAAGCCACTATACCATATAAATGGGATATAGAGAGTTAAATCAAACCATAAGTAAACATCAACTTGGTCAATATGTAATCGAATAAAACATTAGGGATAATAAAACCCTGTTTAAAACGTAATTTCATTCCGTATTGACTTTTTTCAAAACCTAAACTAACTTTACTTTTTTGTCCCCATGGCTATACTAACACCTTTACACTATCCCACTCTCTATTTTTAATTATCAAAATTTGCGCAATGAGTTTAGAACAGGAAATAAAAAAAGACTTTGAGGAGCAAATGGCTTTTTTAAAGAAACAAAAAATGTCAACCAGAATTCGTTTCCATCATAAACGTGCAGGAGTTATTGGTTCATTATTATTTCTGGCTGATGTAGCAGAAAAAAATGAGAAGCTAGCATTATATGAAAGTTTGATTAAACATGCAAAATTTGCGAGAAATGCTATGGAAGAGCAGTTTAAAGCAAGCTGGCTACATAATATGCGAGATGTTACAAAAATGCAATCGGCATTTTTGTGTGATATTTCATTGGGCTATAATGCTGCCAGAGAACAATACTCAAATTTAAGAATTAATCTGCCAGAAAAATTGTCAACCGGGAATGTTTGCAGCACGAAACCAGCAGTAAAAGCAGCCATCAATAAATTGATTGCCAAGCTTGTTGGAGAAGATTGATAAACATTTTATAATGAAAGAGTTTTTGACGCAGAAAGGTTTTCAGTTCCAAAGGGAAAAAGAATATCCAATAATAAAGTTTTGCATCCTATGCACTGAAAAATTTATTAATCCTGCTATATTCTAAAACCCTGACGCATGGTTTACTGATATCCAAGCATATGTCCCACCCTATCTTTTATATTCGGAAAAGATCCCCGTAACTGATTGTATATTTTATCTACTAATAAAAACAAAAACTGCTGGCGATATGGATCACTAAAATCATTATATGATATTACTTTTCGTTCCTCTTTATAGCCATTTGCGAGGCACCAATCACTTCTTTTTTTATATACCCTACGTACAACCTTGTCTTTTCCTTTGGATTGAGGATGAGTATATACAAACACGGTTAACCCCTTTATGCCAACTTTGTTAGTTTGTGCATAAGCCAGAAAAAGCAAGCTGTTGTTTGTTTTATTATAAGCCATGCACTTAACGAATCCTATGTTGACATCATTCTGTTTGCTCAGTGAACAAGTAATTTTTATGAGTATAGTTGGCATCTGGTAATCAATACCTCTTTCCCTGATATTCTTATTTAGTTGATATCCCTGCGCTTCAACAGTAGACGTAGCTTCTTGAGAGGACTCCAGTACAGTTACTTTGCCTAAATTATTAATTTCAAATCTCTCAATATCTTTATTAAACTCAAGAAAATTCCCTTCAACAGCTATGCTTATGGGTGGTTTAAAATCTTTGTTTCTTACCAACACATCTACCCTCCTGTCTTTGCTGATTAGTTCTCTGGATATAGGAATACCTTTTCTCGGCTGTCTGGCATCTGTTTCGCCAACAGACGATTCAAAAAACAACACAGATTTCAAACAGCCTTGTTTATGTTTGGCGCTGCTCTTTAAATTCAAAATGTAAGTTGTTACCCGGCTTTGTAAGTATGACTTAACAGCAAGAGCCCTTTTGTATCCCAATTTTTTATTCTGCCCCTCACCGCCCCTGTAGTCAGCTCCCCCAATTGCATCAACTTCCAACTTGAATCCATTTGTTAAAAGGTATCCAATATCCTTTGCTAACTTATCCAATTCTAATGTATCGTTAGCGCATACATTGTGATCATTCGTGGTAAAATATATGCTGGCCACTGTTAATGTTTTATTTAATCGGGAAAGATCTTTCATACGTAAAGGCCGAAAATATTTACTAATACCTTCTTTCTTTTTTTGGCCTTTTAATCCCGACCAATAGTACATATTCGAATTTCGATACTCTATGCCCATGTCCAAGCTATTAAGTAGAATAAAAAATGGCTATTGAAGATTAGCTTACTATCAAATTTACAACAATAGCATATGTAATTCAATAATCATGACACATTCATGGGAATAAACTCCTGAAAAACATCTATTTTAAGTTGACAAGCGACTGACTGCAGACTAACTTTGAAAAAACACTCTATTACTTAAAGGTAGGAGAAAATAAGATGGCTGTAAGAAGAATTTTTCCAATGAGCAATAACTACTTCCAGGGAGTAGAACAGGGAATATGTACTGTTGCTTCCTTGCAGTGGGCATAAAAGTGGCTGATATTAGGTAGAGACATAGGCAGCTTTAACGGATTGCAGTTAACTGGACACAAAATGAATGCGTTAATGGCCGTTTGGCGCAGGTATGATAACGCTCCAGCTGCCCAAACGCAGGGGATGGGGCTTAGAATAGTGGGCAACGACCGTGTTGTTAACCAGTTTATTGATGTGCAACATTTTGTAAACCTGAGTGTATCCAAGAACAACACCTTGACCATTGAACCCTAATCCTTATTAACACCCAGGTAAAATAACGCTGCAATAAAGATGTGCCTGCTGCTTAATGAAAAATATCAAATATCCAGAAACAATTCTCAAAATGATTTACAAAATGGCAAAGCGCTATTACACGCCAGGTCTGGAGTTCTGCCCTTGGTACTATTGGAAAAAGAAAAACTCCAGACTGTTCCCTTCGTACATTCGCTCTTTGTTCCCTAAAGCAACTTCAAGGTGTTTGTTTGCGTCACCTATTGGTTGATTGTTAACGAGCTGAGGAACATATTCAAGCATGGATTCTTTAAGCCCTAATTTCTTTTTCCAACCGTAAAATGTCGATACCGTAAAGTTCTGATTGGTGCAAAAAACGCATACTCTTACTCCGGAATTTAAATATTCCTGATATAACTTCCGGAAATTTGATTCAATTATACGCATCGCTCTTGATGCAAATGTAAATGACAGAAACACTATCAAAAGAACGTATTAGACCGTATGGATGCCTTAAAAAAAGTTCATTTGTCATTAGGAGATATGGGGAAGAAAAGCTGGACTCCGGACGATTAGCCCTTGTCCATCAATCTTACATTGTCCATGTTTTAAACATTGACAAAATATCGGCAATCCTGGTATATATAACCCGGATTATGCATTAGAACTTCGTCGTGAAGATTGAAAGTGCAATAAAACCAGACTTTACCGAAACGAGGCATAGCATCGTTATGGTGAGTTGAAGTGAAGCAGCGGAGTGTCTTGTTTTAAAACAATTTCAATGTGTAATAGATTTTCTAATGCATATTGCGGGTTTAATAGGCGCAATAAAAGTATCTATAGAAAGATCTTACAACGAAGGATATAACAAGTTTTTTGTGGAAAGAGAGCAATAAAAAAACGTCCTGATTGAATCAAGACGTTTTTATATAAAAACTTTATTTAACCTGCCAATTATGCATCAATATTGGCGTAGGTAGCATTTTCTTCAATAAACTCTCTACGAGGTGGCACATCATCTCCCATTAACATTGAAAAAACCCTGTCTGCTTCTGCCGCACTTTCGATGCTAACCTGGCGTAATGTTCTTTGTTCGGGATTCATAGTCGTTTCCCAAAGCTGTTCGGCGTTCATCTCACCCAAACCTTTGTAACGCTGTATGTGCACCGAATCTTCTTTTCCGCCACTAAACTTAGTGATAAATTCCTGTCGCTGTTGCTCGCTCCAACAGTATTCCTCATTTTTGCCTTTTTTACAAAGATATAAAGGAGGTGTAGCAATATACAAATATCCATTTTTAATTAAATCCTTCATAAAACGGAAGAAGAAGGTCATAATTAAAGTTGTAATATGGCTACCATCCACATCGGCATCGGTCATGATCACCACTTTGTGATATCTGAGTTTTTCAAGATTTAATGCTTTACTATCCTCCTCGGTTCCAATGGTAACCCCCAGAGCGGTAAATATATTCTTGATTTCGTCATTTTCGAACACCTTATGCTGAAGTGCTTTTTCCACGTTAAGAATTTTACCTCTTAACGGCAAGATGGCCTGAAATCGTCGGTTACGTCCTTGCTTGGCCGTTCCACCTGCCGAATCTCCCTCTACCAGAAATACTTCACAATTTGCAGGGTCCTTATCTGAACAATCCGACAATTTACCTGGCAAACCTCCTCCGGACATGACCGTTTTACGCTGCACCATTTCGCGAGCCTTACGGGCAGCATGACGGGCAGTAGCCGCCAGAATCACCTTATTGACAATCACCTTGGCATCTTTGGGATTCTCTTCCAAATAATGGGTTAAAGCAGTACTTACCGCCTGGTCAACCGCCAGACTCACCTCTGAGTTACCCAACTTGGTTTTGGTTTGCCCTTCGAACTGAGGTTCTTGCACTTTAACCGAAATTACAGCAGTTAATCCCTCGCGGAAGTCATCCCCGGCAATATCAAACTTAAGCTTGGATAACATTCCTGATTTATCTGCCCAAGTTTTTAAAGTACGGGTTAACCCCCTGCGGAAACCGGTAAGGTGGGTACCCCCTTCAATGGTGTTAATATTATTCACATAAGAATAAACGTTCTCACCAAAGGAAGTGTTGTACTGAATAGCCAACTCAACCGGAACGTCATTTTTCTCGGTTGTGATATGAATTACATTCTCAGTCAGTTTTTCCCGGGTTTCATCAATAAACTCAACAAACTCCTCCAAACCTCGCTCCGAATAAAACTCTTCGGACTTCTGATTTCCTTCTTCATCCAGCTCACGTTCATCAATCAGGTAAATTTTTATTCCCTTGTTCAAGTACGCTAGTTCCCTTAAACGATTGGCAAGGATGGAATATTTATATTCGGTGGTATTAAAGATGGAACCATCCGGGGTAAAAATAATCTTAGTTCCTGTCACATCGGTTGTTCCCAACTCCTTAATTTCTCCTTGCGGTATACCAATACAATATTCCTGCTGATATATTTTACCATCTCGGTGAACCTCAGCTTTAAGATTGCTTGAAAGTGCGTTCACACAGGATACCCCCACACCATGTAAACCTCCGGATACTTTATAAGAATCCTTATCGAATTTACCTCCGGCGTGTAATACCGTCATTACAACCTCCAATGCCGATTTGCCTTCTTTTTCGTGGTAGTCCACCGGGATTCCACGACCGTTATCCTTAACCGAAATTGAGTTATCTTCTTGAATTATTACTTCGATGGTATCACAGTGACCGGCCAAAGCCTCATCAATGGAGTTATCCACAACCTCGTAAACCAAGTGGTGCAAACCCTTTACACCAACATCTCCAATATACATGGCAGGTCGTTTGCGAACCGCCTCTAATCCTTCCAGTACGGTAATACTATTGGCTGAGTAACCGTTTTCCTGATTCTGGTTGTTTTCGTCAATAATTTCTTCGCTCATCAATTATAGATTTCTCGTATGAAAACTTTTTCTTTATTATGCTTTTACAAAGGATATTATGCCATTTGCAAAGCCCTACAAAGATAACAAAAATAGTGGCTCAAAAAAGCAGTTAAGGCATGTTTTTATTAACATTGTATCTAACTATATATCTGTGCATTATAAAGATTTTAACAGCTATATTTTCTGACCTTGAAAATATCTAATAAATCCAAGTTAAATTCCTTTCAAAAAGTAGGTGGGGAAGATACATTAAAATGGTAATTTAGAAACCTTACAATAGTGCATTGAATATTTTCGATCCTTAATTGAAAACTCCTTCTTACACGCGATAAAACTACTCAGTAACCTCGGCTATTGAGCTACTTACATCGTAAATATAGTCCCCCATTTTTTCAGATTCCGAGAAAATATCTTTGTAAAGGGTACCAATACTATATGAATACTTTTCAGTTTCGATATTTCGTACGTGATCTTTCCTTAACCTATTGCGGCACTCATTAATTTCGTTCTCAATTTTTTTGGCATCCGCTTTTTTAACACCACCATTTGTCATATTCAGATTTTCGATCATTTTATCCATTGCTTTCTCAATGAGAGAGAACATCGATTCTAATTCCGATTTCATTTCGGCAGTAAATGGCGTATTGTTTTCACGTGCTCGGGCAATGGCACATGCAATATGCACACAGGAATCCCCAACACTTTCAATTTCATCGATTACACGAAACATGGAGCTTACCCTTTTGGCCGATCTCTTACTTAATTCACCTTCCGCGACTTTGGTTAAATATTTTGCGATAGAAACTTCCATTTCATCACTTTTCACCTCACCATTCTTAACTTTGTCAAGCTGCTTTAAAAACTTGCGATCTTTGGTTTCGTTCAGCATATTTCCCAGTCTTTTGAAAAGCTTCTTGGTTTGTTGGGCATATAGAACAATTTCCTTTTTTGCCTGCAACACGGATAATTCACTGGTACTTAGCATACCAAATTTAATGTACTTCAGCCTAAACTCATCGTCTTCTTCTTGATCCGGAACAATCCTTTTAACCAGGTTAACCAAATACTTTACAAACCAAATCTGAATCAGTACATTAAAAACATTAAAAAAGGTGTGAAATAACGACAGGGCTACAGGCACTGCACCTGCACTTGTAAATGCGGATTTACCCGAAAAAGTTTGTGCAATTGAATCGACCCCCTTTAAGAAAAATGGAAATATCATTAACACCCAAACAACACCTACCACATTAAACACAAGGTGAAGTCGTGCCGCCTTTTTAGCTGTTGAGTTGGCAACCATGGCTGCAAGATTGGCGGTAATAGTGGTCCCAATGTTTTCGCCCAAAACCATGGCTGCTGCACTATCAAAACTGATCCAACCATTATTACACATCACAAGAGTTAATGCCATAGTGGCACTCGATGACTGTATTATAACTGTTAACAAAGTACCTATAGCCAGAAATATCAAATGCGAACCAAACCCCATCTCGGTAAAATTCTTTAAGAACTCAAGCACCTCGGGATGATCACCAATATTAGGGACACTCGACTTTAAACTCTCCAGGCCGACAAACAACAGTGCAAAACCAAGTAATACCTGCCCCCAGGATTGATTGCGGGTTTTTTTAGAAAAAACCAAAGGAAAGCCTATTCCAATAATGGGATAGGCCAAAATGCTCATTTTTACTTTAAAACCCAGGATTGAAATAATCCAGGCCGTGACGGTAGTTCCAATATTAGCACCCATGATCACCCCTGCTGATTCGGACAGGGTAAGCAATCCAGCATTGACAAAGCTCACAATCATTACCGTAGTAGCACTTGACGATTGAATGATAGCCGTAATTGACAACCCAGTAAGAACACCCGTGACTCTGTTCGATGTCATGGCAGCTAAAAAGCCTCTGAGTTTACTGCCTGCTACTTTTTGAAGTGCTTCACTCATCAGTTTCATCCCATATAGAAATAAACCGAGTGATCCGATTAAGGTAAGAAAGTCGAGAATTGTGTAGTTCATTTTCGCAATTTTGTCGATGCGAAATTAACCATTATTACAAAAAAACAAAATCTCAAAACCTATCTATTAATCCCAAAACTGGTTTTGACTCTTAACTGCTTCTACAAGCAGTAATTATTCGTACACATATAGGAATAAGTTTTGTCTGGTTTTAATATAAATCAACAATCCTTTGACGAAACAGTATTCTCAGGTCAAGTGTTACACAGTATTTAATATTAAGTTGTAACTACTACTTCACTAAAAAGAATACCCTACACCGGCCCTCATATTTAAACCTTGCAACGGATAACCATTATATTGGTAATACTTGGCAATAAGCAGGTTGTTTACATTGGCAAACAGTGTCCATTTTGAGCTCATATAGTAGTTTACTCCGAGATTTAGATCGACAACACCTTTTAGCTCCTTTTCGGAGCCGTTTGTTACATCCAAAGCATATCTTCTACCGATAGAATACAGGCCAAGGTTAACCCATAAATCCTCCATTAACTCATAGTTGGCAGATACTCCCAGCTCCATTTCCGGCTTATGCCAGGCCTGCTTAAGGTTATCCATGTTCCAACCGTTGTATTTTCCTTTTAAAAGGAGGTTGAAGCCGGATGATGGTTCGTATTTCAACTCACCAGAAACACTCAACAGGTTACCATCATCGTATACAACGTCGAATATATTAGACTGATACATTTGCCCTGAAGCAGATGACAAAGGGCTGGTGTCGGAATAAGAGCGGTTCACAAAAAAATGTTCATTATCGAAAGTAGAATAGTCCAAACGGGCGGTAAAGCTTGTCTGTGAGCTAAAGTTCCCGCGTAATCCCCCAAACAAGTGGATACCATGAAAACTATTCTTAACATTTTGGTCGGCTGAAACAAATCTGTTTTCGCGCTGTACTCTTTCATAATTATTCACGTAGTAATCGCCTTTGATCCCGGCAAATGCAGTTACAATGCCTTCGGCAATTTCCAAATCGGCCTCTAAGTGCGGTGCCACATTAAAGTCATCGTCCTGCCCGCCTAACTGGGCAAAAATATCCAAACCCACTTTTACGTTAGCCCCTTCAAACTGGAAACCAAGCGCCGGTGATAAGTTTACCACCGTCATATTTCTGTCTAAGAATTGATAAAGCGGAGAAATAGAATCGGGTACTGAAGTTCCGTAATAATCGAAACCACCGATTACATCTATAAACATATCATTTATAAAACCACGAACCTTACCGTTTAAGCCAAAATGGTTTTCCTTAACACCAGTCACATTACTAAATGTCCCGAATGTAAAGTTGGCATCAAAAGGTGTAGCAGAATCGTCCAAAACTTTATTGTTTAAACCCACTGTTAAATCAAACGAACTCAATCGCTGCCTTTCATCCACCATTAAGTCTTCGCCTAAAACAGGTGTCATCGAATACGGGTACCCATAATAGTCAATCGTTTCATCCAAATTTTGATAACCGTAATAATGATAGATATTATGCAAGAAATCAGCATCGATGGAAAGCGTATAATCTTTCCAAAACCTGCGGAAATAAACTGATGCCCAAGTATCGTGAAAAGGTGCATCCACTTTTGAATCATCCTCGAGCTTTACATCGCCTCCCGAGCTTATATGTCCTAAATTTAAGCCAACGGCAAATTCCTCTGAACGAAGCAGGTTGTAATTTAGCTCTCCGAACAACGTCACGTAATTTCCCAAACCGCCTTTTACATACGATTTATCCAAAACCGTTTTACGTTCCGGCGTTAATCGCGCCGCTGAAATAGGCTCCACAGCTAAACCTGCGGACATTGCCTTTGAGAGGATGTTATAGGAGAAATTAGGATCAAAACTCGCTTCATCCACCTCATTTACAGGCAGCTCATTAATTTTATACGCGTCGGATATTATGGGATTGTATTCTCTTACTACCTTCACGTCCTTGTTCAATTCCTGCCCGTTTACGGACAGGGTGCCAAGAACCGAAATGGCTAGTAAGGATATTTTATTGATATGCTTCATTTTAACCATATTAATCAAATTCAAGATGCAGTACCTTTCCTCTAATATTCTACCCTTTTTTCAAGAATATTAGGATTAAGCTACGTAAACAAAAAAATTTTAATTTATTGTAATTTGCCCATTAAAAAGACAAAGTTGTAAAAGATATTTAAGTCAAAAAAAGTATTGAAAAATTTTGCCCACTAACCGAGATAAGTTAAAACCCTTTGGATTTCGGCTTATTCTAGTTCGGTTTATCACTGGATATTTAAAGAATCTGCCGACTCTTCCGCCGTTGATACGGCCATTTTCTTTTCGAGGCTGGCCAACCGTTTCGCTACCATACCCTGAACATCATCTTCACCTTTATAATTTTCGGTAATACTTTGCAGGTACTGTTTGGCCTGGAAATATTCCCCGCTGGACTCATAAACATCCGCCAACACAATAAAGCTCCTTGCCAACCAATATTGATGCGAGGTGCCTTTGTTAGCAAAGTCAAAAACCTCATCCTCGGCTTTTTTCTTATCTCCGGTATCGTAATAATGTTGCGTGATTAAATATTTGGATTCAGCACCTTCGGCGCTTTGCGGGTTTTTGGCCAATATCATATATTCTGCCATGGCGTTTTCAGTATCCCCTTTCATCATATGTGCGCCTGCTTTAATAAATCGGGCTTCACGGACAATTTCACCTGCAACTTTAGGGTCATCCAATACCGTTTGGGCCGCTTCTATCGAATTATCAGCATCCGTCAGTTTTGCATAACATCGCAACATTCCTATCCTGGCCTCCATCTGGTTGGCTTGAATTTCAGCCACTTGCTCCAGCTCCCGGAAGTTCTTGAGTGCCTCCCGATAACTGTTCATGGCATAATTGATTTCTCCCGACCGAATCAATGCATCTTCGGTAAAAATATTTTTCCCGCGTGAGGTAACATAGCGGTATGCTTTTAAGGCATCGGTTTTATCACCTTGCTTATACAAACAATCGGCCATATAGTAATTTGCATTAAGCACAAACAGTCCTTGCGGATACCTCTTTAAGTATTGTTTAAAATTTTTAATCGCTATATCGCACTTGGCCTCCATATAATAACGTTCTGCCGAAACATAACTGAGCGAATCTTGCTCATGTTCATCCACCCGTGCAAAACTTCCCAGTGTTTTGGTATACCTGACATAACCATCCAAATCGTTTCGGTCCATATAAATGTTACGTATTCCCAGCAAGGATTCCGTAGATTCCTGTGTGCCGGGAAACTCGTTTACCACACGTTTGTAGAAAGCCATGGAATTGTCGTAATCGTTGGCATTATAATAAACCAAGCCCAATTGTAGCATGGCCTTTTTGGCATAACTGCTGATAGGATATTTCTCTTTTATCGTTTTATAACTTTTTATGGCATTGTCCAAATCGTTCAGGGCAACATATGATTTTCCCATTTCGTAAAGGGCATCATCTACATAATTGGAGTTTTGATATTTGTGAATCAAGTCGTTCAGCTCGGAAATCTTTTGTTTATGCTGTTTAAGTATCCCCAATGAAATACCCTTCTGGAACAAGGAATAATCCGGCGTACCTTCAATAAAAGCTTCCCCTTGTTCATAATAGTTAATGGCTTGTTGGAAATCGCGCTGCACAAAATAACAATCACCAATACGGTTATAGGTGTCTCCAACCGTAGCGGCTTCTTTGTCCATTTCCAATTTTACATATTTTCGCCACCACGATTTGGCATTTTCGTAGTTCTTGGACTTAAACTCGGCGTAACCAATGTTGTAATGTGCCAACGCGAAGTATTGCGTCTTGTAACTTCCCGGCATCAAAATAAAATCGTTATAATCCTTCACCGCCGCCGTAAAGTTGTTTAATCTGTATTTGGCTTCGCCCCTCCAATAGTATGCCTTTACCTTTAAGTCGTTGTCATACTTATCGTATTGCAAGCTATAATCAAATACTTTGATGGCCTCTGAAAACCTTAGGTTGGTAAATAAATCAATGGCATGATGATAAGCTACCCGTTGAATCGCTTTATAAACCCCGGCATTCTTAATATTTATTTGCTCAAGTGCTCCAAGTGCCTGTTCATAATTTTTGGTGGTCAGAAAAACCTTCCCCAGGTAATCGTAGGCCAAATCAATCTTATCGCTCTCCGGAAACATTTCGATAAAACCCAACAGCGAAGTTATAATCTCGTTAAACGGGGAGTATGACAACTCATAGTTTAGCTTGATGGTATTAAACAAAGCATCTTCCTGGATATCTTTGTCAAAATCAAGCTTAGATGCCGCTTCGAAAGCAACCCGAGCCCGTTTTTTGTCATTTAACCTAAGGTGGCAATCGGCCAAATGATAGTAGGCGTTCTGCGCCATTTCATCGTTGGCAGAAGTGACCATACTTAAGAACTCGGCTGCCTTAGCGTAATCTTTCCGGTAATAATAGGCAAACCCCAAATGGTAATAATCTTCGCGGCGGGCATTTTCCGACAGTTCAATGGTTTTCTCGAAATACACTGTTGATTCTGCATAATCTTTTTTGGCAAAGTATGATTCGCCCACAATTCGAGCCATATCTGCCTGACGCTTTTTAGCGCCTTTCTCCATCATCGGTAAGGCATATTCGATAGATGCATCGTAATCGCCTTTTAAGTAATGAATTTGTGCTATGTAATATGGCACCACCTTTTTAAAGGCTTCCACATGTTCCAGTCGTCTAAACCCTTTAAGCGCCGTTTCGTAGTTTTCTTTTTGATATTGAATGTGCGAGTAATAATAATTGGCGGCATCATAATATTTACTGTCTACATCTTTCAGGTCGTAGAAATATTGGTTGGCCACATCGTACTCTTCCTCCATAAAATGGCAATATCCTTTCTTAAAAAAGTATGCATATCGAGTTTCATCGTCCAGTTTCCGTTCCTTAACATCCTCGAACTTGCGTAATGCTTGCCTGTATTTTTTGCGATTCATCTGAATATCACCCAGGTGGAAATACGCAAATGCTTTCCTATTACTTTCGGGATGCTCCATAACAAACTTTTCGAACAGGTATTGGGCATCGCCGTTTTCCAATTCCTTAGCACAAATAGCCCTGTAGTAATAGGCTTCGGAAATTAAATTAGAACCGGCCCGAACAGAGTTAGCGATAAATTTTTCGAACTGCTCACGGGCTGAACCAAACTTATTTAAGCGGTACAGTTCCAGCGCCTTGTCAAATTCCTTTTCCGGTTGCCGGAACCCGACGGATTGTTGAGAGAATACATGCATGCCTAACAAAAAAGCAATAACTGTAACGGTAAGGTATTTAGTATTTATCATTCAATAAACTTTTATTTCTGAATATTCGAAACCGGCATGGCCGCCTGCCAACCACAGGCAGAAAGCAAAAAATCAGGTCACTCAGAAGGATGATTTTAAATTACATTGCCATCAGAATTTTACAAATCCTCAAACCTATAAAACCTGCATTTTCTTCTTTCGGGGCATAAAGATAAAAATTTTAACCTATGCTGTTTCATCTTCTGCCTATTGAATCAAGTACTGTACCAAAAAATAAGAAAACACTCCTTCGCAGTGGTCCGTTTTAATATCTACGTGTTAAAACGTAACAAAAACACAATTTATTTTTTTAATTTCACCCAATAATTCTAATGCACCTTAATAATACCGATTCGTTAATGACATAAGCATTGCATTTACACCCCCGAAATAATCGGGGCATGCTATAAAAAACTGTGATTAATCTTCCGCAGTTTTGCGGAACAGGTCATCGGCATTGTACCAAGTGCTAATTGTATAATCAAAGTGTTATAACAGTACATTTAAGAAATGAGCAGCAAGCAATCCCTTCCTATAGAAAATAAACAAAACAACATTGTGGAGTTTAAAAATGCCATTATCCGCCACCAGGAAAACATTGTTTTAAAGGATGTTAACCTGAAAGTAAAAAAGGGTGAATTTGTTTACCTGATTGGGAAAGTGGGTAGCGGTAAGTCGAGCTTGTTAAAAGCCATGTATGGTGAGGTATCGGTTACCGAGGGATCTGTGTTTTCCGTTGGCTATAATCTCAAAAAAACCAAATCGAGCCAGATTCCTTTTTTAAGGAGAAGAATGGGAATCATTTTCCAGGACTTTCAATTACTGAGTGATCGTTCTGTTTATGAAAACCTGAATTTTGTGCTTAAAGCGACGGGTTGGAAAAACAAAAAGGAAATGGATGTGCGTATACGTGAGGTGCTGACTCAAGTTGACATGGTGCATAAAGGCTACAAAATGCCCCACCAACTATCTGGAGGAGAACAACAACGCATAGGCATTGCCCGAGCCCTGTTAAACGAACCGGATTTGATATTGGCCGATGAGCCCACAGGAAACCTGGATCCTGAAACCACAGACGACTTAATGAAGCTATTGTTGAAAATTTCAAAAATGGGGAAAACAGTAATTATGGCTACCCACAATTATGGCATGTTAAACAAATACAAAGGCAGGGTTTTAAAATGCGAGGACACACATCTAAAAGAAGAGGAAAATAAAGGATCGAAAAACAAGTCGTTAAAATAATCCTTATACCTATAATACTAATGGAGCGGTTCTGAACACAAACGTGCCGTCGGAGTGTTTTGGATAAAACGATTCTCCATTAAATACCATCCTACCCTTGGCGAATACAAAATCGGGTCTGCCGCGTAACTTATATTTTTTGACCGGAATTCCTTTCGCATTTGTCATTGAACAATATAAATTTCTATCAAAAGTGGGATTCCATATTACAAAATCGGCGTCAGCACCGGGTTGCAACACGCCTTTTTTTGGCCAAAGCCCCATAATTTTAGCTGGTCGGGTTGATACGATATCTACCATATCCAGAATA
Source organism: Saccharicrinis sp. 156 (assembly GCF_050589685.1). Taxonomy (NCBI): domain Bacteria; kingdom Pseudomonadati; phylum Bacteroidota; class Bacteroidia; order Marinilabiliales; family Marinilabiliaceae; genus Saccharicrinis; species Saccharicrinis sp. 156. The sequence goes on along the minus strand of NZ_JBNGOS010000034.1, from coordinate 37,866 downwards.
TTTATTTTTTCTTCACCTACACCGACGGTGTAAAGCATACTCAAATAATTTCGCAAATAGAAAAACTTGTCGGGTCTATTAAAAACCAGTGCTTCATCAGGCTCCTCCTCAATAGCTAGATTAAACGAAGGCGGATTGATGAGGAATCTCTTGTCCTTTACTAAATGCCATACCTCCTCTTCATTGATCGGTCTTAATCCATTATCTGAGGCTAACTCCAACAGGGTCTCCTTTCCTTTCTCCCTAACACGATCTGATAGGCCAATGGAGAAAGGCATACTTAAGCTCACAAAGAAATCGCCGCCATGATCTATTCCTTCACGAATCATATCCAACTCCTCTTTGAACTTTACATTCAAGAACATGAGCGGGCACCCATACTTTAGCCCCATCTCTACCAATATGGATAAAGCCTCGAAATGGTTCCGTAAGGCAAGTGGTTTGTTCAATTTAATATCATCCGCTTCGCTTTTCTCCGTTTCGGGAATCACCAAATCGCTAATAATTAGAAGATGATTGTTAGCCGCTCTTTTGACAATGGATTCCAATATGTTAACGTTCACATTCTCCAACAGTGACACATTCAAGAGGAACGTGGAGATACCTTCATGAATATAACTATACTCGAATGCGTTTGACATGCTCGTTTTTAAATCGGAGAAGGTTAAATGAAAACCATAATCTATCAAGTTTCTTTGTGCTTTTTCCTTTGCTCTGTAGATATTGTACAGGTAGTTTTTTTTGTTATAGTCCTCAACCGAATCAAGCATGGTGGTGGTACCATTGTAAATCTCTGCCTGATTTAGTTTTTTTAATTCCTCCGGCGACGCTTCTTCCGAACTCAAATCCAGGAAATGACGGTTCATATCAACCGCACCGGGCATCACATATTTTCCTGTCGCATCAATAACCGGAGTTTCGCTGGTAGGTCTTTCAAGGTTTAAACCTATTTGCAGTATCTTATTTCCACCCACTAAGATATCCTCGGCAATAATAGCCGACCCTTGCACCACAAAACCGTTTTTAACAACAAGATAATTCATCAAAGCCATTTAAATGATTGGATATAACTTTCACGCTTAATCTGGAAGAAACACCCAGAAGAGAAACTTTACATCTCCATTGTTCTCTTTTTCTAAATTTACGTTAAATATCTTCATTCTACAAAACAAAATGATAATATCTTAAGCCTAATTCGCACAAATCTCTATTTTTGTGCACTTAACACTAAACTATTGTATATGTGGTGGTTTTTGGCAATAGTATCTGCATTGTTTTTGGGTATTTACGATGTCGTTAAAAAAGTATCGGTAAACAACAATGCAGTGCTTCCTGTACTACTTTTTAGCTCATTGAGCGGGGCTATTTTTTTTGTCCCTATATGGATTGCTTCGCAAACACAAACCATTTCCATCAACAACCTGTTTTATATTCCACCTATCACTTTTAAAGAGCATGCCATGCTTTTTCTGAAGTCGGCCATCGTGGTTACTTCCTGGATATTTTCGTTTTTTGCATTGAAGCACTTACCGCTTACCATCGTTTCACCAATTAGGGCCACGGGACCGCTCTGGACACTGGTTGGCGCTATCATCATATTTTCCGAAAGGCTTACCACTTATCAATGGATCGGCATCCTAATTACATTGACCTTTTTCTACATGTTCTCGATTGCGGGAAAAACGGAGGGGATTTCTTTTAGAAAAAACAAATGGGTTTTCTTTTTGATCCTGGGAACCTTGTTTGGGGCGGTAAGTGGATTATACGACAAGTTTTTGTTGAGACATATTAACCGGATGGCCGTTCAATGTTATTTTACTTTTTATCAAGTGGTTCTCTTTGTACCATTGGTTATGGCAATATGGTGGCCAAACAGGAAGAGAACTTCCGCTTTTGTTTGGCGGTGGAGTATTCCTTTGATCGGTTTGTTCCTGATTGTCGCAGATTTCTTTTATTTTTATGCATTGCACATTCCCGAGAGTATGATATCCATTGTTTCTGCATTGCGAAGGGGAAGCGTTGTTGTGGCCTTTGCGTTTGGCGCTTACCTTTTTAAAGAAAAGAACATTAAAATAAAGGCCATATATCTTTTGGGAATTTTGATTGGCATTGGATTTTTGATTTTTGGAACAAGTCGCTAACGCATTGCCATAAATCACATTGGTTACTGGTCATGGGTTGTTCGTAACTAATACGTTAAACATAAAGCAATTGCATTAGGGTTAAAGCTTTGCCAGAAAACCTTAACCATTGACGGTTAACTATTGAACATTAAACTAATTTATAATGAAACAAACCAATTTATCGAAATATGACAATAGCTGGTATCAACCGGGTGGCATGATTAAAAAAATGCTTTGGTACTTCGTAAATGTCCTGTTTTTTATCAACCCATTGAACCCATCCTCTGTGCTAAAGAAAATGTTTTTAAAAATGTTTGGAGCAAAAATTGGCAGTGGGGTGGTCATTAAACCGGGTGTCAACATTAAATATCCCTGGAAACTGACCATTGGCAACAATACCTGGATTGGAGAAAATGTATGGATCGACAACCTTGACCAAGTTACCATTGGTAAGAATTGTTGCCTTTCGCAGGGTGCAATGTTGCTTTGCGGTAATCATAACTTTAAAAAGGAGACTTTTGATTTGATGATAGGCAGGATTGTGTTGGAAGATGGAACCTGGATTGGCGCCCGGGCAACGCTTACACCAAATACTATTTGCCAGTCGCACGCTGTAGTTACCGTTCAATCTGTTGCCTCGGGAAAGCTTGAGAAATATTCAATTTACAAAGGTAACCCGGCCATAAAAGTCAAAGACAGGATTATTGAATAATACCTAATCCGGGTTCAAATGCCCATTACGAACCTCTAATTGATGATCCGCGTAAACACAGCATTATAAGATTATATCCCTATAGCCATTGGGACGGCTATGGCCTGCTGACATGAAGGATTTTTTCAAATTACAAATGCCAGATTTCAGTTTATTTGAACCGGCCTTTGCCTAACCTAAATCCCTAATTTAAACCTTGCCTTTTGTCTTCTATTCCTGAATTAGCCTACCGAACATCTTTTTGTCGCGTATAACAACGAAATAGTATGGGCTTATGGCCTCATTTATCTCAATATCCTTGATATAGGTACCCGAAAAGTTTTTCAGTGTTTCATCGAAGACCACCTGTCCGTCCCTGGCCAGGATAAGCACTTGCAAGTCTTCTTTATCTTCAAAGTCCAGCGACATACCAATTGTTTTTACCTGCTTACCGAACTCTTCTTTAACTATTATATTGACCTCAATATTTTTGGGCTTCAGAGCAGGTGCCGTAATCACCTTTGGTGAAATACCGCCCTTCACCAATATTTCCGCATCCGAAATAGCGATTTCTTCCACATGTTTGCGCTCATAATCTCCTGGTCTTAAGCGCTTATTGTTTTTTTCTATTATAACCTGCTCGCCCGGATGTTTGACTCCATGCTTTTGATGGTAGGCAATAATATCTTCGCGTTCTTCATCACTATCATTATAGCGTTTAATCACTATAGGTTCGCCGTCTTTTCCTTTTCCTTCAATTAATATTTCTTTTTTAATGACGGTTCTTCCATTTTCCGTTACCGAGTCCATTTTAACCTTTATATTCATCCCTTTGTGATGCAAGGAGTCGAGGTACTTTTCATCCAATACCCAAACCCGCTTTCCAGGTTTTCTATGGTACGAATCTAAAATCTTCTCGATTCTCTTGTCGTCGAGACTCAATTTGCGAAATGTGAACATGGAATCTATTCCATGCTTAAAATCAAAATCGGTATTAAAATTAAAATGCTTCCGCATGGAATCGGCATTAAATGCCATCACCTTAATTTTTTTATCCAAATCTTTGTCGAGCGTTGAAAAGATGCTATCCAGTTTCTCGTGCATCTTGCCCAAATCTTGCACATCGAACATGGTACTATAAAAGCTGTTCTTTAAAGTGGAATCGCTGCCGTCCTTATGAACTGTTATCTTCACTTCGTTTTGCTGAGCAAGAATAGATATTGGAACAAAAATAGCTGCCAACACCATTACCACTCCGGTTTTAATTTTTTTTGATTTCATCACAAGGGGTATTAAGTGAATATTATTTTAAGTATGCCAATTCCCCGAACCATATTACTCTCCTTTTTTCATTCTCCTGCAATACGTTTTTTTTCCTGTAGCTTCCGCCATAACAGGACACGTTCCGCCCGTGCACTTTGCCTCGTATAAAAACCTCTAAAAAATATTAGCTCGTTTAACTGCCACACCTTGACAAGACTTAAGTTTTTCGACCATTTAAAGGTAAGCAAGTTATTCAACAGCACGGGTTAAGGTCGGGTTAAAATCAGTTAATGATTAGTTAAAGTCAAATCAGCAGGACGAAAATACTATATATTTACATTGGAAAACGACACAGAGGCACTTTTTGAGCATTTTGAAGACACAAAGGAGATGAAGAAAAAATCGTTTACAGGGTTAGTGGCATTAATGAGCTTTTCCTTATTGGGCATAATCTTGGTTCAGTTTTTATGGATGAACAATGCCATTAAAGTTAGAAAAGAGAAATTTAACGCAACAATTTACGATGCGATGAATGCAACCGTTCAGCGTATGCAACGCGAACAACAAGCCAACTATTTTTTCCGGCAATTTATACCGCAACGGCACTCCTCCATTACCCGGGAAGATACCTCAAAAAAAAATAGCACACCTTATTTTCCCATGGCAGGAAACAAACAGGACAGGCTATCGCCCGAGGATCTTTTACCGAAAAAGAAATCAACTTTATCACCCTATAACAGAGGCCATATTGAAACACACATCGAATTTCAGCAGCATGGTAAGTCAAAAGAAGTAATCATAGCCCAAAATAATTTTGACATTAATAATGAGGAAGATATTTATCGCGCGCAAAAAGCCCTACAGCTTTGGCAAGATTCTATTAACAGGGTTATCAAAAAGAGTGGCGACTTAAGCGCCCTTAACTTTATTAACCAATTCAGTTTTGAGATAGAAAGACGAACCACAAACCCAACCGACCGGATTGACACAGAAAACCTAACAAGAATTCTAGACTATGAACTGAAGGCTCGGGGCATCGACCTGAATTACGAATATGCTGTGATTAACAAAAACAATGGTGTGCTGACTCAATTATGCTCTCATAAATACAACCGGGACAAAAGCGATTTTGGCTTTGTGGCGGACCTGTTTCCGGATGATCTGATTCGCAGCTGGTCGCCCTTGGCACTGGACATCTATTTCCCCAATCAGAACTTATTTATCTACCAGTCTTTAAATATTTTGCTTGGCTCTTCGTTGTTGTTTACCCTGTTTATTCTGATTACCTTTTACTTTACTTTCCGAACCATTCTAAACCAAAAGAAACTATCCGAAATAAAATCGGATTTTATCAACAACATGACGCATGAGTTTAAAACCCCAATTGCGACCATAAATTTGGCCACCGACAATATTGGCAATCCTATCATAATTGACAAACCTGAACATATATCTCCTTTCCTTAAAATAATAAAAGAGGAGAATAAGCGCATGAACAATCAGGTGGAGCGCGTGTTGCAAATGTCGTTGATCGAAAAACAAGATTTTCAGTTGGTACAAATCAAAGCCGACTTACATGTTTTAATCAATGAAGCTGTTGATAAAATTAAGCTATTGGCAGAACAGAAATCGGCTGAAATAAAAACCAACCTTCGGGCCGATCTCACCGTTTTTAATGTGGACGAGGTACATTTTACAAATGTGATTATGAACCTGTTGGAAAACGCATTAAAATATTCGGAGAAAACACCCAAAATTGAGGTGAGCTCCCAAAACACCAAAAGTGGGATAGAAATTAGCGTGACTGATAACGGCATAGGAATGACCAAAGAACAGCAGTCCAAGGTTTTTGAAAAATTCTTTAGGGCGACCAAGGGCAACATCCATAATGTAAAGGGCTTTGGTTTGGGCTTAAGTTATGTCAAAGCCATCATCGATCAGCATCAAGGAAATATTTTTGTAAAAAGTAAACTGGGAGAAGGTTCCACATTTAAGCTGTTTTTGCCGTTTAGTTAACAGATTTTTCATACTTTCGTTCTGATACTAAAACGTGGCGTCTTTAACAGATAAAATGGATCGCCGCCAGCTTTTACCACAATCGGATTAAACATAACGTAAAATGGGTGATAAGAAAAAAGTTTTTATGGTTGAAGACGACCAAAACTTTGGAACGGTAATGAAATCATATCTCGAGATTAATGGTTTTGAAGTTACCTGGGTTAAAGATGGCAATAATGCCTTAAGGACTTTTTTAACAGGTCATTTCGACATTTGCATTTTAGACGTGATGCTGCCGAACGTAGACGGTTTTACCATCGGCAGGGAAATAAAAGCGAAGGAAGAAGAGATTCCTTTAATATTTTTAACAGCCAAAACACTCAAGGAAGATATACTGGAAGGCTTTGGCATCGGCGCCGATGATTATGTGACTAAACCATTCGACTCGGAAATACTGATTGCCAAAATAAACGCTATCCTCAACCGAAGTTCCAATAAGGAAGGCGAGAACACGCCCAGCCTGTTTCAACTTGGCCGAATTGAGTTTAACTTTGAGCTTCGAACCCTTACCTCCCCCGATACCGTAAACCAACTTTCTCCCAAAGAAGCAGAATTATTAAAAATGCTGTGCCTGGATCTGAACAAAGTGATGCCGCGCGAAAAAGCTTTGAAAAGCATTTGGGGCGAAAATAGTTACTTCACCACGCGAAGCATGGACGTGTACATTACCAAATTAAGGAAATACCTAAAGGAGGAACCCAGGTTGGAAATCGTGAATATCCACGGAAGCGGTTATTTATTAAAACTTCAGGATTCGTAAAACATGCACTGAAAGCTTAGTGTATGGAGCTACACTGAACTAGCGCGAATCAACACCAACAGCAAGCTAATCACAAAGCCTAAAACAGGACTGGCATCAGTAAAAAAAAACATACCAAAAAACATTGTAACTTACGAACTAATATTTACCTTTTATTCTATGAATCTGGATTCGCTTTGGATGGGAATTGCTTTTGGACTAGGCTATTTAATGCGAAGAATAGGATTGCCCCCTATGCTCGGATTTCTGCTGGCCGGATTCTTACTTCACAGCATTCATGCCGAACACGGTCAGCTATTAGACGGCATTGCCGATATTGGGGTTATTTTGTTGCTATATACCATTGGGCTTAAGCTTAAACTTAAAACACTGGTACAAAAGGCCATTCTTGGCGGCAGCCTAATGTCAACAACCATTGCGGTTTCCATCACCGTTTTACTGATTGGCGTATTGACTTTTACCCCCCTCCCTTATTTTACCGGACTTTCTTTTAAACAAATACTCATTATTTCGTTTGCGTTAAGCTTTTCGAGCACTGTTTTTGCCATTAAGATATTGGAAGAGAGAGGGAACCTGAATACGGCTGAAGGAAATGCGGCTATTGGAATATTGATTATTCAGGATATTTTGGCCGTACTCTTTCTTACATTGTCCAAAGGCGAGTCACCCTCGGAATATGCGTTCCTTTTGTTACTAACCCCCTTACTGCGCCCCGTATTACTTTACATCCTGAAGCGAACCGGTCACGGGGAAATGCTTACTTTGTTTGGATTTTTCATGGCTATATTGGGATCTGAGCTTTTTGGCATAGTAGGTTTAAAACCCGATTTGGGCGCCCTGGTCTTTGGCATGATCATTTCCAATCACGAAAAATCCGACGAGCTGGCCAAGAATTTGCTGAACTTTAAAGATTTCTTTTTGATCGCATTTTTTCTGAGCATTGGATTTAGCGGCACCCCCAATTTTAATACTTTAGTAGCAGCTGTAATCATATCAGTCATTGTTATTGCGAAACCTTTTATTTATCATTTTTCGTTAAGCAAATTTGAATTCCCTGTTCACTCCTCTTACTTTGCTTCCATTTCGTTGACCAACTTTTCGGAATTTGCTTTGATCGTTGGTGTCTTGTCCGTGAAAAAAGAGTGGATCCCCAACGATTGGCTAATTATTATTGCCTTGGGCATCTCCATATCTTTTATCATCTCATCGTTATTGAACAGCCGAGCGCACGTTATTTTCAAAAATTGGAAAAAGCTGATCAATTCATTCGCCAAGGTTCACTACGAGGATGTGAAAATTCATTTTGACGACGCTCAAATCCTTATTATTGGTATGGGAACGGTAGGTGCAAATATTTACGATAAAATTGAAGATAGCTTTAACAAAAAAATTGTGGGGCTGGATTCGGACGAGAATAGGATTAAACAACATGAAAAACGAAACAGGAAGGTTGTACTACACGATGCCACCAATATCGATTTCTGGGATAAAATTTCGCCCCAGGAACTAAAAATTGTGGTATTGGCCCTCCCCGACTTTGAGAATAATATATTTGCGATTAAACGGCTGAATACGCTAAACAGACCTATAGAAATATTTGCCACTGCGCGATACAACGATCAAATTGAAATGCTTCATGAGGCTGGAGCACACCATGTTTTCAATCTTTACGAGGAAGTAGGAAAAGGATTGGCCGATGAAATCATAGAAAGATCCCCATACCTGCTGCATCCTGATGAACCAAAAAACAACCCTATGAACGCTTAAAATTCGGCAACTTGGTGACGCTCGTCAAGCAACTAATTACCAACGCAACTAATCATTTACTACGTCCCATTCGGCAATTTTTTTTGCGCAACTGTTAATATCGGATGATATACCCACTACCTTAAAAATCTTCAATATGCTTAAATCACTTTTAAACAGAGGTATCCGAAACCTCCCATTCAGTATATAAGCTTTGTGTCCCTGAACCAGAATTTCAATGGGTAAGGATGAAATACAACCAGCCCCCATTAATTCCAACATCTCCCTTTCTGGATTGTCTTTCCCATGAAACGCGACCCCCAAAACAGCAATTTCTTTGTCTTCAAACAATAGCTCGTAAACCAATTCACAATCACCGGTTCCCTTCAGCAGATTGCTTTTTATGGTGGCAACGGCTTCAAGGAACTCATCATATTCGTTTAATTCGATTACATTTTTATAACGGGGCATGGTCGGCATAAAATGGTATTCATTCAATTCTTCCTCGGGAATATCCCTGCCATAATATTTAGAATCCACAGCCAAAGGGGAAAGCGCCTCCTTCACCAGGGAATCCGTCATGGCTGTCATTTTAATAGCTTCGTGACGGTTCGCACTTTCATTAAAGTAAGCATGTTTAATATAATAAGGATTTAGCATAGTTATTTCGGTTCTATCACCCTCCCTTATTAAACCGATTTTTAGCGTCGAACCAAACGCGCCCTTATCGGTAACCGCGGTTGCCATGCTGGTCAGTTCGTCACAAGAAAAAACGATAACGCAAAGGTTGTTGTCCCGGTTAGGATGGTACATGCCCAACACCTCAAATTCATGTCCCAAAAGTAATTTGGTAACTTCAGCGGTTAGCTCGGGCACCGATTTATTTGAATGTCCTATTTTATAGTAAGGTTGTACAGCCCCAATAGACACAAACAACATGATGAATATTGTTGAAGTTATTAGCCTCTTCATTCCCTATTGAATTAAAAAAATTGCCCCTAAACATACATAAAGTGGCAAGATAACAAACTAATTTAAATTTAACAGTTATTAACAAATCAAATTCATAGGCATTTTTAAAGTATTTTTTTTACGCGGCCAACAATACCCGATTCCATCATTACTTTAATGCCATGTGGATGGCTGGGGGAATTGGTCAGTATTCTTTTAACAAATCCATGCGTCAACTCACCTGTTCGTTGGTGATGTTTCTGAACTACTTCTACTTCCGAACCTATTTGAATATTTTTTCTCAGTTTACCGTCACTCATACATTATAATTATTACAGTATTAGATATTAATAATATACCCCTCGCCACTTAACCTTTCGTACACATCTTTGCTAAACATATATAGTTTAGCCGGTTTTTTTGATACCCCTAACCTTTTTTCTTCCAGCGGAACTATATAACTTTTACTCAATGCCTTTTTTCTGAAGTTTCGGTTGTCTATTTTAATATCCAAAACCAGCTCAAATGCAACCTGCAATTCATTCAAAGTAAATTTATCAGGAAGCAAATCAAAGATAATGGGTTCCGTCATTATCTTTTGTTGTAGATCAGCATAAGCATCATCAATTAACTGCCGATGATCAAAACCTAATCCGGGCAATGATTTAATTGGAAACCATTTTGATGTTTCGAGCTTTATTTTTATTTTATCCATAGGTAAGAGAAAGTAATAGGCCACCGTCATGGTGCGAGGGTTGCCCCCTCTGCTGCGCACCCAAAACAAATCTTTATCGCTCTGAATACGGGAAGGATTACCATAGGCCCTAAATTGTTTTTTGTAGACCTCGCTAAACCCGCTAATTTCCCTAAAAATCCTGTCCGCACATTCATCCAATGTTTCACTCTTAAAAATATGATGTCCGGTGACCACCCAATCGTCAATGACAGGATAAGCGTCCGTAAACATATTGAGGGTACGCTTGCTCAATAATATATTCAAGGAATCTGAAGCCAAACCAAAAATCACACAGTCAACCGATACATTGTCAATTTTTCTGAAATCCATATTTCAAACGTTAATAGTACGTTTTGTTCCAATTTAGTACATTACAAATGTAGTATTCTACGATTAATATTCCCAATTTATACTATTCATTCACATTTTTCGTGTAATTTTACACGGTACGTAATAGCTACGTTTGAAGTCATCATACATTCAACAATTATGCAAAAGTTCCATTATCTCAACCAGGAAAACCTGGGTTTATTGCCAGCAGATGTAATTACGCCAACTTTTAACCGCGACAATATCACCACCAGCATTGTTCATATTGGCGTAAGCAACTTTCACCGCGCGCACCAAGCTTACTACACAAATGAACTAATGGACAAATACGGAATTACGGATTGTGGTATATGTGGCGTTGACCTATTGGATTCTGACCGAAAGATATATAGTATATTGAAAGATCAGGATGGCCTTTACACCCTTATTACCAAGTACCCTAATGGACAGAACAAGATTAAGGTTATTTGTTCCATCGTCGAATATTTCTTTGCCCCGGAAAATCCCATGGCGGTCATTGAAAAAATGGCACACCCCGATATACAGGTCATATCGTTAACCATAGCCGAGGACGGATACCATTTGAACGAAATAACCGGGAAGTTTGACATGGACCACCCTGTGGTTGCCGAAGACATTAAAAACCCACTCTCCCCCAACACCGTATTTGGATATTTGACCCAAGCCTTAAAGCTGAGGCAACAAAGAAAAATTGGAGGATGCACCATTATTTCATGCGACAACATACCAGCCAACGGAGATACAATGAAAGGTTCGCTTTTTCATTATATTGAAAGGGCCGAACCGGAATTGTTACACTGGGTAAAAAACAATGTCACTTTCCCCAATACCATGGTAGACCGAATTACACCTGTAACCAGAACGGAAGATATTGAGAATTTAAAGACCGGTTATTTAACCGAAGACCAATGGCCTGTGGTTTGCGAGCCTTTTGCTCAATGGATTATCGAGGACCATTTTGCTGCTCAAAGACCCCCATGGGAAAAGGTAGGCGTTCAATTCACCAGGAACATTGAACCTTACGAGAACATGAAGCTGCGGTTATTAAATGCCGGGCACAGTATTCTGGGAATCCTAGGAACATTAATCGGCTACAAAACCGTTTACGAAGCAGCTTGTGACGAAGAATTGATGCTTCTACTTGAAGACTTTATGAATGAAGAAGTTGCCCCGACACTAGACCAAGCTAAAAAAACAGATTTCACCAATTACAAACAAAATGTGATCACACGTTTTCAAAACCCACACATCAAGGATAGTCTCACAAGGATTTGCAAAGAAAGCTCCGCAAAAGTACCGCTCTTTATCTTACCCACTATTAAAGATCAACTAAAAAACAAACGGAATATTACCAGAGGTGCATTTATCATTGCCGCCTGGTGCAAATACAACGATGGAGTGGACGAAAACGGAATCAGCTATGAAATTTCGGATGCATTAAGCGATATTTTAATTCGTACAGCTGCCCTATCCCATCAATCACCCATCCGTTTTTTGGAAATAAAACCTGTTTTTAAAGAATTGATAAACGAAGATATTTTTGTGGATGCCTACTTAAAGGCGATTGAGGCGCTAAGGAGGAAGCCTGTAAAAGCATGTCTCATGGATCTTAATTCAATGACCTAAAAAAAGCAGTGCCTGATTTATGTTTATCCTAGGAAAACAAGAACAGCGGAGCTGTTTCAATCCGATTCATCGGTGAAATCTACGGACAAAAGATAAAAAAGCTGCCCGGAACATTCTGCAAGTAGCGTACTTCACACAAACCTTCCAAGGCAGCACCTATAACGACTAATTAAGAATGCATTAGTGCTTCAATTTTCTCGTTTGCAATTACCGGATTGGCTCCACTAAAGGTGGCTACCAGGGCCCCTACCGCGCAGGCAAAATCGATGGCTTCCTGCGGATCTACATTTCGCATTAACTCGCTAACAATAGAGGCCAGAAAAGAATCCCCTGAACCGACCGTATCGGCTACGGTTATTTTATATCCTTTGTTATAATAGAATTTATCATTGTAAAACAGGGCTGCACCATCCGCTCCAAGTGTTACGCAGATATGTTTCGTCCGGGTTTTCTCCGAAATCAGGCGTACACTTTCCTCCAGATGAATATCTTCGTGACCATAATAAGCGCATATTTCGTTAAGCTCTTCATCGTTGAACTTGATAAAGTCGGCCTTTTCCATGAATGTGGTTAGCAACTCTTTTGAATAATGCGGAGCACGCAAGTTTACGTCGAATATTTTATATTTGGCAACATCCATCAGTTTCAACAAAGATCCTTTCGAACGTGGGTCGCGAGCAACCAGGCTTCCAAACAGAAATGCATCCGCTTCACTCACCAACTTAAGCGTTTCGTCGTTACAGGCTATAGCGTCCCAGGCGCATGGGTACTTTATATCGTACGACGCAGAACCTGCCGAATCCAACACTACCAATACTTCACTGGTATCCAAGTCTTTATTCTTTTGCAGATAATTTAAATTCACACCAAAGGGCTTAATTTCATTCATCAACTCTTCACCCAAAACATCATCCCCCACACTACTTATTACGTACGATTCGTTTCCTAACGAATTTAAGCGAAGTGCCACATTCAAGGGAGCACCGCCAACCTTTTTACCCGTTGGCAAAACATCCCAGAGCACCTCTCCAAAACAAACTACTTTTCCCATGATATTGTATTTTTAGTGTTTATTGCTTTCACACATTCCTTTATTTTAAATTCATTCAACGCTTCCAGGGCACTTTGATAAGCGTCAACAAAAGTCCGCTGATGAACAAGATCACCAAAGACAGATTCTATTTTCAAGAACGCCAGTGGATCATCTTGGGTTCTTCGTGCAGCTGCCTGCAGCTCTTCGCTGATGACGTCTTCAATCTCATATTCATTACCCTTCTCATCTGCGCCTTCGTTATATTTACACCAAGCTGCTATCACAAAAGCTGCCCTTTGGAAATTACCGGAACCTTCCAGTTGACTTTTAACCGTAGGCAATATGAACTTAGGCATCTTGGCGGAACTCTGCAAACATATTCTCGAGATCTGATCCCTGATGTATTTGTTCCGAAACCGGGCCATCAAACTGTCTTTATAGGCACCCAAATCCATCCCTTCCAATCCGGAAAGTACTGGTGTGGCTTCCGCATCCATATAGCTTCGCAGGAATTTACTAAAATCTTCGTCGCTGGCTGCCTCATCAATCGAATTATAACCATGTCTGGCCCCCAACATACCAAGCACAGAGTGACCGGCATTTAAGAGTTGCAGTTTCATTTTTTCGTATGGCGCCACATCTTCTACAAACTGCACACCAACCTCTTCGTACGCAGGACGACCCGACACAAAATCATCTTCCACCACCCACTGAATATACGACTCGCACACGACGGGCCAGCGGTCCTTTATTTTAAATTTATCATAAACCATTTCGATATCCGCAGGAACAGTAGCAGGGGTAATTCTATCGACCATACTGTTAGGGAACGTAACATTTTTATTCACCCACTCCAACAACTCGTTATCCACCTCGCCAATAAAACTACATAACATTTGGCGTGCAATAGCACCATTCCCCTGTATATTATCGCAGGACTGAATCGAACACCCTTGAACACCTTTATTCTTTCTTAACAACAATGCCTGTGTAAGAAAACCGAAAATTGTTTTCGGGTCTTCAGGATGCGCCAAATCCCATTTGATAGATTCGTTTTCAAAATCGAACTCCCCGGTAGCTTCGTTTAAATTATATCCCCCTTCCGTAATAGTCAGTGATATGATTTTCGTTTCGGGATGGGCCATTTTTTCAATAACTGCCTGCTTGTTGTCCGGTGCGAACATCACCTCAACCATCGACCCGATTACCCTGGCGTTCACAGAACCATCAAGCTCTTTGGTCATCAAGGTATACAATCCATCTTGCTCAGTGAGAATATCACATATTTTCCTATCGAATTCCAACAATCCTACCCCGCAGATTCCACAATCCCGAGCCACTCCTTTTTCAAGTAACTGGTCGGCATAAAACGCCTGGTGTGCCCTGTGAAACCCACCAATACCTACATGAACTATACTGGCCTTAACGGCTGAACGGTCGTAAGTCGGAACAGCTACATCCGATGGCAAGGATTTTAAATTTTCTTTATTTAATGTCTTCATTTTTATCATTTTAAAGCGTACAACACCATTATTCGGCCGATGGCCGAAAACATACCTTTTATTTTTTACTTTACACCCCACCCCCATAGCTGTGCAACAATGCTTGCCCGCGTATCAGGCCATGGGGAGGAATCGCAACCGAGAAGCAATTATATCACACCTTGTATTTATCCTCGAAACGCTGAAGAAGCACCGCAAAGATGATGATCAAACCTTTGATTACTTGCTGAGGATAGGACGGTACGTTTAGCAGGTTAAGGATATTACCGATCAATCCTAAAATCAACACCCCCATTAAAGTATTGATAGCAGTACCTTTTCCCCCTTTTAGGCTGGCTCCACCAATCACCACGGCAGCAATCGCATCCAATTCCAGGGCCACACCAAAGTTTGGCGAACCCAAATTCGTTCTTGAAGCAGCAATAATACCGGCACCGGCTGCCAAACATCCCGAAATAGAATATACCAGGAACTTATATTTGTTGACTTTGATTCCCGATAAAACAGAAGCTTCCTCGTTACTGCCAATAGCTATCACCAATCGACCAAACACATTATATCTCAACATAATATGAGCCACAGCCACTACCACAATAAACACAATAGCCACATTAGGTATTCCAAGTAACGATCCGTTACCAAAATCTTGCATTAACAAACCCCCTTTGGTTTGAAAAACAACAGGAGCCCCTTTTGAGTAGATGAATGCAAAACCACGTGCAATAGTCATCAGTGCGAGCGTCGCAATAAAAGGCGCCATTTTATGTTTGGTCACCAACCAGCCGGAAACGCTACCTATGGCAAAGCCAATGGCCAGAGTAAGTACGATGGCCAGCGAGAGCACAATAGAATTTGTCAGCAAGGCAAAAATAACCCCCATTAGGGCCACCATGGAACCTACCGACAAGTCGATTCCTCCGGTAAGAATGACGATAAGCATACCTATACTTACGATTCCCACTCCGGAAACTTGTTTTAACAAATTGGAAATATTAATGGAAGAAAAGAACACGTCGGAAATAAGGGACGAAAAAATCACAAGTATTGCAAAGATAAAGATGGTATTATACTTTATCAAAAAACGGATAATATCGTTAGCTGTAGTTTTCATTTTTATAATATTAGTATTCCCGAAGAAATTAATCTGAAGGTTTCGGGATTTCCCTTCGTTCAACAAGACACAAGCTTCAAGATTCAAGACGGATTCTTACAACTTTACATCAAGACGGATTAGTTAGATTTGTTTAGACTGCTGTTTGAGAATTTAAAGATTCGCCGATCGACAACCTTAATATATTTTCTTCGGAGAATGATTCCTTATGCAATTCCCCTTCGATGGAACCATTGTGAACCACCAATATCCTGTCGGATATTCCAATAATCTCCGGCATATCCGACGATATCACCAGCACTCCCACACCTTTGGCCGCCAACTCGTTAATTAAATTATAAATCTCCACTTTGGCACCTACATCAACTCCTCTGGTAGGCTCGTCAATAATAATCACCTGGGCATCTATACTCAACCATTTAGCCAAGGCTACCTTTTGCTGGTTGCCGCCACTCAGGTTCATCACCTTAGTATTTTCGTTAGGTGTTTTAATACTTAGCTTATTAATTAAATTGCAGGCATTTTTTCTTTCCTTACCATCCTGAATAAAATCCAGTTTATCCGATACCAAATCGAAGTTGGTCAGGCTGATATTATCCTTTACCGACAGGGACAGAAACACACCCGTTTCTTTTCTGTCTTCCGGCACAAACCCAATGCTGTTTGCTATGGATTTAACCGGGTTCTTGTTTTCAATCTCTTTCCCATTCAAGCGAATGATGCCTGATTCTTTTTTATCGGCGCCAAAAATCAACCGAGCTGTTTCAGTACGTCCACTTCCTCCCAGACCAGAAATACCTAGCACCTCGCCTGGATATAATTTGAAGGAAACATCCTTAATCTTCTTACACTTTGAATTTAAGCCCTCCACCTCTAAAATGGGCTTATCGCCTATTTTCACGTCTCTGGGCGGATAAAAATCCTTCAGCTCCCTGCCAATCATCAATTTCACCACCTCATCGGTATTTGTTTCCGAAGCCAACATGGTTCCGGTAACTTCACCATCTTTTAACACGGTAACCGAATCCGATATCTGGAATATCTCTTCCATATGGTGTGAGATATAAATAATGGCGATTCCTTTTTGCTTCAATCTATCCAGCGTTCTGAAAAGCTTCTCCACCGACTTAGGCCCCAAAACCGTTGTTGGCTCATCCAACACCAATACCTTAACTTCTTCCGATAATGCTTTGGCAATTTCCACAATCTGCTTTTTGATAATACTTAAATCAGCGACTTTTGCCTTAGGGTTGATATCAAAACCAAGTGACTCGATAATCTTCCTGGCTTCCTGCACCATCTCCTTCCAGTTCATCCACGAACCTCCCGAACCCAATTTATGCAAGAAGATATTTTCAGCTACCGACAAGTCATTCACCAACGACAACTCCTGGTAAACCACACTAATACCTAACTCTTTACCATGATGTGGATTGCTAGGCTCAATAACTTCTCCTTCCAGCTTTATGGTCCCGGCATTTCTTGGATGTACGCCACATAAGATCTTAATCAAGGTCGATTTGCCGGCACCGTTCTCACCAATCAAAGTATGAATTTCACCAGGCTTAACTCCAAACGAAACATTAGTTAAAACCTTTACTTTACCAAAGCTTTTGGCTATTCCCGAGAACTCCACCATATACTTATTTTCATCAACTGTTTTCATGCCAATTAAATTTTATAAACGATTAAAAAATGGCCTTCGGATTGTAGAATTCTTTCGCGTTTTCCTTTGTAATCAATACTGCGGGCGTAAACGAAGTTTTTTCAAAATCGCGCTTGTCATTAAAGTATTGAACCGCATACTGAACTGCTGTTTTTCCGATCAGCACAGGACTGTTTACCGCGGTACAGCCATATAAATCTGTTTCCATAATTAACTTAACGGCTTCTTTCTGCCCGTCAGCTGCCGCCACAATCAGTATATCATCTTCCTTTCCTGCTTTGCGAATTGCTTTAATTGCACCTAAAACACAAACATCAGATTCGGTAATAACCACGTTTATATCGGGATGTGCAACCAAAATATCCTCCATTGCTTTTAATCCGCCCTCGTACGACCAGTTTGTATAGGCCTGTGTTTTAATATTCAAATCAATGTAACCATGCGTTCTTAACTGCTCCTCTGTAATACCCGTCAATAGACCTTGCTTTCTTGTTTTACCCACTGGGTTTCCCGCATTACCGCTCAGCAGGGCTATCTTCATTTTTTTTGATCCCATCTTTTTCACCAACCATTCACCGGCCAATTCTCCATTTCTATGGTTATCAGACTGAACGGTGGTTACATACTTGGCAGATGGATCAATGGAACTGTCGATGATAAAAACAGGGATACCAGCCTGTTCGGCCACCAAGGTCACCCCAACCAACGCATTCGGGTCCAGCGGATTAAGCAACAAGGCATCTACCCCTTTGGTTATCAAATCTTCCGCAGCCGCAATTTGCTTGTTGATATCACCCTGCCCATCGGCATACACAAATGTCATACCCGCTGCTTTGGTCGTCTGTTGAATACTCGACAACAAAGCCTGGTAATAAGGAGCATTTAACGCGGGCGTGCAATACCCAATCTTGAAGCCGCTCAAGTCCACATTGCTTTCAATTATCACATCATTTAAACTATCGTTTTTCGCCGAACCCTGAACCTGGGTTATCTTTTCCACACATCCTGTTGAAAACGACATTAGTACAACCAATGTTGCCGACAAAAGGACATCCTTTACTTTAAAATTCATTGACCTTAGTTTCATTGTAGTATTTTTTAAGATAATTTATTAAGATTGATTAAAACAGAACCACATCTATTTGCAAGACACCTTTACCGCTTTCGGGATTCCAGATCCCATTGAAGTTTACAGGAATTTTTTTGTTGAACACCTCTACACTTTTACTTAAAGTTAATCCGATATTTACAAAGTTGGCTCCTTTACTGTAAAATGTTTTCTCTGTTGAGAACGAGAAAGCTCCACCGGCAAAAGCACTTAATTGATAACCCCCTTTATTGTGCAGCCTGTATTTAGCCTCTACATAATTTGAGTAAGAATCCGTTCTGTCACCGTTTTCGTCTACTTCGTAATCTTGCCCTTGTCCTGCCAGTATGGTTGCCCAAAATAATGTCAAAGGAACTTCCTCCGAAACAGTATATCCCAATGCAATATCCACAAAATTGGGTGAGGTTTCCTTTGCGTAACTAAACATATCAATATCTTCTTCGTCTTGACTCGAATAGTTATTGTGACTCACCACTTCCACATAAAAGTTATCGGCAAATCGGTACACCCCATAATATGAATATTCCTTGAAGGTTCCGTCAAAACTCGCCCCTCCCCAAAGACCAAGCGTCAATTTTCCGCTTCTATCGTTATATTCAAGTGCCGTCGAAGTCATCACACCGGGCGTAACCACAAAACCCCTCCACATATGCATATTTCGCAAACTTAAATACCCTTGAAATGGTTTGTAGGCATTTTCCACCTCCTGTGCGGAAAGGGTATTACCACAAACAAGAACTACACCTATTATTACTGCCGCCTTCAGGTTCCTCATCCATTTAAATCGCAGATTTAAATAAGTTCGGTTTTCACTTTTACCCCAGTCTCCCTTTCCCATCGATTCTTTGTATTTTTCCATGACCTTCCAGATTTTGATTTCAATCGCACTGCTATTTAAGCGTATATTTTACGTTTATTGATTCAAATGTACAGTTTTTATTATCATACTTACAAACTTTTTAACATTTATTTTTTGCTTTTCTTCTATATTTAATCATACAATCCTTCCAAAAGCCTTATAAACAAAGACATTTTTAAAGTATGTTAAAATTAAAACTTACAGCGTATATTGTACGCTTATTATTTAATGCAACCTTTTTATTTGTCCTAAAATGCAGATTGGACCAACTATAAATTTGATTTTTCCAATAGAAAATTGCTACACTAAGATATTTTGTGATTTGGGACAGGTTGATTAACGGCAAAACCTCAACGCAAGAATTCCTGTATCAGGCACCCCCTGCGGCAAGCCTTATGCTTACGCCTGCTGCCAGTACGAAATTTAAACCTATAATGCCGAATCTTGGCTAATATTGCACCTTGCTCTTTTTTCGCTTCTTGTTACCCTTAGGCAGAACTGAAAACACAAGCAATGGACGCCTCTTGCCTTTTAGCTTTATCGCATCCAGTTTTACAAAATTATACTCGTCTTTTTGTTCAAAGGCCTCATATAAAACGCCCGATATCAAAAGATCCTTTCTGTATTCGTTACATTTCGACTCGATTCTGGCGGCCGTATTTATGGTATCGCCGTTATAAGAAATATCCCTACGTATACTTCCAACCTGAAGCACCATCACCTTTCCGATATGCAGGCCAGCCTTAAACTGCGGCACCTCACCATATCGCCAGCGGTAATACCGCGAACGCTTTTCAATCACCCTCAAAAACGCAAAAAATGCCCGGATGCAATTCGTATTCCGAATGCCATTATGTTCGTCCCAGGTAACAACGGCGCCATCTCCCAGGTAATTATAAATCTCCCCTTGGTAGTTATAAAGCACGGACATGTCGTGGAAAACATCCTGTACCAAACGACTGAATTTTTCATGTCCCAATTGCTCTGCCCTTCTGGTGGAAGATTTCATATCAATAAACATGAATATCTTTTTTTCTTCGCGGGGCTTATTTAACCTGCCAAAAAACCAGTTGAAGAAATTACCCACACCAATTTTCTTGTACATTTCCCTAAAGGTACTATTCCCAATACAGGCCAAATAAAAATACACGAAAAACCGAACATCATTTAACCCAAAATCAGGAATATGACTAACAAACGACTGGTAATCGACAACGGAATTAAAACTCAAATTTTTGTTTGCAGCCAGATACAGCAAAACAAAAGCCAACGCAAAATATAGTATCGACCGCAAAAATACCATGGTTCGTATGGGCGAAAACCTCATAACGCGATCTGAAACGAGTATATCCCAAAAAGCAAACAGCACAGTAACAACCACACTGACAAACACCACATTGACATATACAGACTCCCTGGCAAGCAATCCAAAGTAGTTGATAAAAACAGACTGATCGCCTGTTAAAAACAAGTAAAAAAACAAAGCTAAATTCCAAAATATCAAATGATACCTAAAGGATTTATAGATTTGAGCAAACCATATTTTTAGCTTTTCTTTTAAAAACATTCTTTACAGACCAACAAGCAGGAAATAAGAAACGATAGACTTTATCTTTTTCCCCTGTTCGTGTTACTCTTAAAAAGGAAAATTAGTTTCAGTATTTGTATTTGAGTTATTAACAAATAGCAAAAGCGCATCCCTATTATGGAATGCATCGAAAATCAGAAACATGAAATTACATTTTACAATCTAATCGACAGCCTCGCAATACACGTTATTCAACACCGTTAATATTGCTCATCCTAGACAGCTTCGCAGTTTTTTTTCTAGTAAAACAATTCGCACAACAAGCACAATTCGGGGTTTAACCCCAAAAAAAAGCCGTTTGAACTGAATCAAACGGCTTGATAAAATTAATATAACTTAGCCTTAAATCAAATCAATGCTTCGCTTAACAAAATTAGTCAACGCTTTACCTTTAAGCATGTTATTTGAAAGAAGCGCAAGATCGATAAGCTGAGACACCAATTTATTGTCGGTACTAAAACCACTTAAAATTTCTGTCTTTTTAGCGTTCAGATCGTTGATTTTCTTGTCAACATCTGCCAACTCGTCTTTTTCGGCCTGAGGCACCTCTTCATCTTTCTTACCTTCTTTGGCTTTTTCAAGCTCCTGACGTTTTCCGTTCAAGCTTTCGATCTTTCCTCGCAAGGAGTCAACCTGCTCCCCAACTTTCTCGTTCTTGTCGGCCAAAATACGCTCCACCAAAGGATGGTTTTCATTTACCACCAACTGGTAACTATCAGGCATTTCGCCATAGAAATTCATTCCGCCACCCTGCATTGCGCTCATCTCTTTCATACGGCGCATAAACTCTTGCTGGGTAATGATAGCCGGGTTAGAATCAGCTCCCATGGCTTCAAAAGCAACAATAAAGTTCATTTTATCCCCATTGGGAACCTGGGCCGAAAATACGGAAGTCAAATCTTCCTTATCGCTTGCGGACAAGTTCGACTCCAGTGTATTTTCTTTGGGTATCAGTTTTTCAACCACGTCACCATCCACGCGAACAAAACGGCTCTTTTCGAATTTCTGCTCCAGATGATTGATAAAATGGGTATCCAACTGACCATCCATTAACAAAACATCATATCCCTTATTTTTAGCTCCTTCGATAAAAATATGCTGCTCTTCGGCATTGGTAGTATACAGATACACCAACTGATCGTCTTTATCCGTTTGGTTCTCCTTGATAATATCCTTGTATTCGTCGAAAGTAAAATATTTACCGTCCGTGTTTTTAAACAAGGTAAACTTCTGGGCCTTATCGTAGAACTTTTCTTCCGTCAACATACCGTACTCGATAAACAGCTTCAAAGAATCCCATTTTTCTTCGAACCCTTTTCTGTCTGCCTTAAAGATTTCCGATAAACGGTCCGCCACTTTTTTGGTGATATGGTTCGATATCTTCTTCACATTAGCATCCGCCTGCAAGTATGAGCGGGAAACGTTCAACGGAATATCGGGTGAGTCAAGAACGCCATGCAAAAGGGTCAAAAACTCAGGTACGATATTTTCCACAGAATCGGTAATAAATACCTGATTGCTATAAAGCTGAATTTTGTTTTTCTGAACTTCCACATTATTCTTGATTTTTGGGAAATACAGAACTCCTGTCAGGTTAAAAGGATAATCTACGTTTAAGTGTATGTTGAAGACAGGATCTTCGCTCATTGGATACAGATCTTTGTAGAACCTATTATAATCCTCGTCTTTCAGTTCGGCAGGTTTGCGCGACCAAAGCGGATTGGTATCGTTTACCACGTTATCCTCTTCAAGCTCTACCTCCTTACCATCTTTCCACTCTGTTTTCTTACCAAAAGCAACTTCAATAGGCAAAAAGCGACAGTACTTGTTCAGCAAACGGGTTATTTCAGCTTTTTCCAAGAATTGCTTATTCTCATCGTCAATATAAAGAACAATATCAGTCCCCCTGTCCTCTTTGGTAATTTCATCCAAAGTAAACTCGGGGCTTCCGTCGCACGACCACTTCACGGCCTTAGCCCCATCTTTATGCGACAAAGTATGGATTTCCACCTTTTTGGCAACCATAAACGAAGAATAGAACCCTAAACCAAAATGACCGATAATGGCATTTGAATCGTCTTTATATTTATCGAGAAACTCCTCTGCTCCCGAAAAAGCGATCTGGTTGATGTACTTTTCTATTTCTTCGGCCGTCATACCAACGCCTCTATCGGAGATAGTCAAGGTTTTCTTTTTCTCGTCAATTGAAACTTTAACCTTAAGCTCTCCCATTTCGCCCTTAAACTCACCTACACTAGATAAAGTTTTCAGCTTTTGAGAAGCATCAACAGCATTGGAAACAAGCTCTCGTAAAAAGATCTCATGATCGGAATAAAGGAATTTTTTAATGATGGGGAAAATATTCTCAGACGTAACCCCAATATGACCTTTTGACATAGTATTATAAAATTTTGTGATTAAACTTATTTATGTCTCGGTTTAATCAAAGGGTATGCCAAGCAAAATAAAATGACAGATAGGCAGAATATATGACACGACGCTGCCATTCGTGCATATAATAAGCGATATGCACGACATTCTCCGTACAAGCGTGCAACAATCAATCAAAAAAAACACTTATTGCTATTTAAACACTTTTTTCTTATATTAGCTTAATTATTATTTAGGAATTATTCTTATTTAGGTTTTATTCTGATATGACAACGAAAATTCACAAAAGACTTGCTGAATCCGGGCTGAAAGTAACTCCACAAAGGGTGGTTATTTTAGAAGCCCTATACCAACTCAACAATCATCCTACCGCGGATCATATTATAGAATATATCCGAAAAAACCATCCTAACATAGCTACAGGAACCGTATATAAAACGCTGGATACTCTGGTGGAAAAAGCACTGATAAAAAGGGTTAAAACGGATCGCGATGTAATGAGATACGATGGCATAACCGAAAAACACCATCACCTGTATTGTTCGAAATGCGACTTAATAGAGGACTATCGCGACCATGAGCTGGATAAGATGCTGGAAGAATACTTTGCGAAAAAAAACTTTAAAGGATTTCATATGGAAGATATCGTTCTTCAGATAAGAGGAACCTTTGATAAATGCTAGATAAAAACCAAGATTACAATATTTTCTTTAACGATTTAATTACAAAACAGATGGAACAGATTCAAGAGCAACGAGTAGTGAGTTTGCCAAGAATTGGCGATCCTGCACCGGAATTTACCGCAGTTACTACCCAGGGAAACATCAATTTCCCATCCGATTACAGCGGAAGTTGGGTCATTCTATTTAGTCACCCCGCGGATTTTACCCCTGTTTGCACATCGGAGTTTATGACTTTTGCCAGCATGCAAGATCAATTTGCGGAAGCCAATTGCAAACTGGTGGGTCTTTCCGTAGACGGGCTATACAGTCATATTGCCTGGCTACGCACCATTAAAGAAAAAATCGAGTACAAAGGCATGAAGGATGTCGAGGTTACGTTTCCGCTAATCGAAGACATCACGATGAATGTGGCCAAAAAATACGGTATGATTCAACCTAACGAAGACACAACCAAAGCGGTACGTGCCGTATTCTTTGTTGATCCCAAAGGCATCGTGCGCTCAATGATTTATTACCCACTTAGTTTGGGTAGAAATTTTGATGAACTTTACCGTGCACTAATTGCCATGCAAACCGCGGATGAGTTTGGTGTAGCCACGCCGGCCGACTGGCGCCCCGGTGACGACGTGATTATCGGCCCTGCCGGTTCATGCGGAGCCGCCCAGGACAGAATGGAAGACAGTGAGATAGATTGCAAAGACTGGTTCTTTTGCACCAAGAAACTGGATAAGGATACAGTATTGAATAAAGTGCTAAAGAAATAATGAGGCACCAATTATAAGACAAGGCGGGTACGTAAACCATAAAAAAGTTTGCCATCCGCCTTTTTTGACGCTTGCATTTCGCATAAAAATAACATTAACGATAAGAAACCCATACGACAAGATTTCGCTTGATAAAATGAAAACAGCAGATCAATCATCCAGTTATGGTTCCAACAGAATTGAAGAAACTCATAATTTTTGGAAAAATGCCCGCATCCCAAAAATAGGAATAGCCAATTGCATTACCTTCTCGCACAAAACCGATGTACCAAAGAAATATTTTTCTGAAGATTTTGAAATTTTTACGGCCGATTGCACATATGGCAGGTTAAAAAAGCATGAGATATTGGGAGAAAACAGCAACAGGGTTGTATGTAATTCTGCCGGTCAGACAGAATTCCTTACGCAAAATAAACCGAATTGAATATTTCACCTGAATGATGCGAAGGACACGATATGATTTTTAACCAACATGCGCAAACTCCGGTAACCTGTTTGTTCGATAAAGATTTTAGTAACAATAACAATCCTGCCGCAGCAATAAAAGATATCGAAAGGAAAATAAACCACCTCAAAAAGCTACTTACCTTTTACAAAAAAACCCTCTTGCCTGCATAACTGCAAACAAGAAGGTTTAATGGTTTAGATTAGAGTAATCTCCATATTTAATTATATGGCAGAACTTCCTCGCTCTTCAGTCCGGATACGGATACATTGCTCAAGGGGTGTAACAAATATTTTTCCGTCACCCACTTCACCTTCGTGACCGTTGTGCGATTTAGCTGCCTTTATAATTGCGTCAATAGTTACTTCAACATACTCTTTGTTTACGGCTATCTCCAAACGCATTTTTGGCGTAAGGTTAGGGACCACCTCTTTTCCGCGATAAACCTCCGTGCTCACCTGGTTACCATGACCGGAAACCCGGGTTACGGTTATACGGCTAATACCAGCCCGGATCAAACCTTCGCGTACCTGGTCCAACTGGTACTCTCTTATAATTGCTGTTATTAATTTCATCTTATTAAGAATTAGTATAAAGCGTTAAGCATTAAGTATACATATATTTACATGTTCAAACCTAACCTACTTAAACCTTATATATTACTTTATCTATGTATTTTAAACTTTAAAATCAGACATTAGTTAGGATTCATCATACCATAGCCTCTTTCACCGTGGTAGGCATGGTCAAGTCCCATCATTTCTTCTTCGTCGGTAGACTTAAACTTGAACAACTTCTCAACTATCCAAATTAACGCTATCGTCAGCACAATTGAATACACAATAGCTATTGCTACAGCAGCCACCTGAACACCCAACTGATCCCACACAGACCATTGTCCGCCGGCCAGCGAAGCAGCATTCTCCATCCAGCTGTTTCGTATAAAGAAGGTTAAAAAGATAGCCCCGATAATACCGCCAACACCGTGAATACCAAATGCATCCAACGAATCGTCATAACCCAATTTGTCTTTTAATATTAAAGCTCCATAACACACTAAGGAAGCCATACTTCCCAACGCCATGGCACCAAGTGGCTGAACCACTCCCGCAGCAGGGGTAACAGCAACCAGTCCGGCCAAAATACCCGACGCAAAACCCAACGCCGTTGCTTTACCATACTGAACAAGTTCGATAATAGCCCACATCAATGCCCCGGTAGCTCCGGCAACCTGAGTCGCGGTTAACGCTTGTGCTGTACTGATTCCACTTGTAATACTGGAACCCGCATTGAATCCAAACCAACCGACCCAAAGCAGCCCAACGCCCATCATGGTCATCACCAGGTTATTTGGACGTAACTGACGCAGAGGATAACCGCGACGTGCCCCCAAATAAATAGCTGCTACCAATCCGCTGATACCCGCTGAAATGTGTACCACGGTACCACCTGCAAAATCGATGGCTCCATCAGCTCCCATATTAAACAAAAAACCATCTTCGGCCCAAACCCAATGGCACAATGGATTGTATACCAATATACCCCAAAGGGATATAAAAATCAGGTAACCTTTAAACTTTACCCTTTCGGCAAACGCTCCGGCAATAAGTGCAGGAGTTATTATGGCAAACTTACCCTGAAACATAGAGAATACCAATTCAGGTACCCCGCCTTCCATTACAGTTTCGTCAATTCCTTTAAGGAAAACATAATCGCTGTTCCAGCCAAACCATCCGCCAAAAACAGATTCTCCAAAACACATAGAATAGCCCACGACTACCCAAAGAACGCTCATTACACCCATGGCTGCAAAACTGTGCATCATGGTTCCCAATACATTTTTAGATCTTACTAAACCGCCATAGAACATGGCCAGTCCCGGCACCATCAAAAGTACCAATGCAGTTGATGTAATCATCCAGGCCGTAGCTCCGGCATCTACTTCAGGGTTGGCGGCCCAACCGTTCACGAAAAACCCCAGCAACAAAGTTGCTAAAAGAATTGCTCTCTTCATAAAAATACGCTTAATAGGTGATAATTATCATTTCTCGCGTGCAAACTTATAATTTTTTATAGTACGGTGCAAATGATATTATATCTTACAAGGCAAAACCCCCTTTTTACAATAGTATGTTTTACAAATAGAACATCTCACAGCAAACAGCTCCCCATAAACAACCCCCATACTTAAACTAATATTGCTTTTATGGCAAAAAAAACACAAAAACAAATAAATTAAAAAAGCCCGACAAAATTTGCCGAGCTTCAATAACTGTATTTTTTTCAGCGCTAATTCAAATATGCTTCCAGTTCTTCCTCAATTTTAGATTTTTTTAATGGCTTTTGGAAATAACCATCTATCAAGTCAGCATCTAAGGCTTTTTCAATTTCGGGAGTTAAACCATATCCTGATAACAGAAAGTAAGGGATGCCACCTCTTACTTTTCGGGCAGCAGAAACAAAATCCAGCCCGTTCATCCCCGACATTTTCATATCCGTTATTACCACATCTATCCCTGTATGGTCATCCAATATCTCAAGCGCCTCTGCACCAGACTCGGCAGTAACGATTTCATAAACCCCACGAAACATAATGGTGAACAACTTTAAATTTATTGGTTCATCATCTACATATAGAACAACACCTAGTTTGCACATTTACTTTTTACTTTTTACCGGGATAATCGCAGTAAAATTAGATCCTCCACCTTTATCGGAACCTACTCTTATCTCAACCCCATGTTTATTAATAATGTTATCAACTGTGGAAATTCCCAATCCTGCGCCGTCCCCTGCTTCTTTCGTGGTTAAAAATGGTTCAAAAATGAGGTTCTGGAACACTGCATCCATTCCTTCACCATCATCTACTATAGTAACCATCTATTTTTGCGAATTACTCAACAGTTTAACTTTCTACTATTTTTCCTTTAAGCTTTATTGCCTGTATAGCCTTATAATATGCATTCATAAAAACGTAATGCAAATCGCCTTTATTTCCGTCCAACATCACCTCCTCCGGCGGATCATGCCAAACCACGTTAATTCTTGCAGTGGTTTCAAATTCAAAAATATTCAAATAATCGTCAATAATAATGCGAATATGGTAACTTGAAAAATATTTTTGTTTAGAAATCTACTTTAATCCAGCCTGTGAATACTGCACATTCTCATATTTCATCAAGTCCAAACTGACCCATGCCAAAAATTCTTCCCATAATTTTTCACATACCGCCATTCGAAAAAGTACGCCATGCCGCCCTTTTCTTCATCCATTTTTCCAATCAGCATACTCACGGATTTCTTATCCTTCTTTAAAAGGAAAATTCCCTCAGCAATATATCAATAAAAAATAATATTTGGTGCAACTATTAAACGTAAGTATTGTCATTCATTAAAAAAATAGATTTTTGGAAACGGAAAATCCCAACATACAACACCAACCGGGAATAAAAAAGGCGCAAAAAAGCACCTCCAAAGAAAGCACTTAGACATAACACTTAAATTAAGTTTATATTTTTTTTCATTTTTATTTTTGCAGTTCGAAAAATTCCTATACATTTGCACCCGTTATCAAAAGAGATACACACTGAAACAACAGCAACAGCAAGGGTTTCAGATAAGATATAAAATTTTTGGAGAGATGGCAGAGTGGTCGAATGCGGTGGTCTTGAAAACCATTGTACTGCGAGGTACCGGGGGTTCGAATCCCTCTCTCTCCGCTGAGTGCGAAAGCAATTTAAAGTAAAACCCTGTAAGTCAACACTTACAGGGTTTTTTTATGCGCAAAAGTGTGCAATAAAAGGCAGAAAAAGGCAGTTTTTAGGTGGATTTCTGGTGGACTTAAAAAGTCCTCATTTTAGTCCACCAGAAAGAGTTAAAAAAGCTCTGTATTGCACTCTATTACTCGGTTTTAAATCGTTTAAAAATGAACTCATAAAAATAATTTTAACACCAAAAATTTATTATTATGAGTGGACTTGAGACCATTAAAATCAACTTCTTTATCAAGAAGACAAAATTGCTTAAAAACGGAGAAGCTCCTATCTTCGTTAGAATCATCATTAACAAAGAAAGAGATGAGTACGCCTTAAAGAAAAGTATTCTACCTAAACAGTGGAACGAAACAAAACAATTAGCAAAAGGCAGTTCTGAAAAATCACAGGAAGTTAATCAACTAATAGAGCTTCACTCTTCAAAAATTAAATCCTACTTTGATTTCCTGATTATGGATAATCAACAGGTATCTCCAAGAATTATCAAAGAGAAGATTGTTGGTAAGAAGGAAACCAGACGCACCATCCTAAAAGTATTCCAGGAACATAACGACAATGCCAGAAAACTAATTGGCATAGACTTCGCTCCTGATACAGTTCAACGCTACGAGACCTGCTATACGCATACCAAAGATTTTATTCGTTGGCAATACAAACGTGAGGACATAGCTTTGGAAGACCTGAATCACCAGTTTATCCGTAATTATGAGTTGTACCTTAAAACAGAACGCAAATGTGCCCACAACACTGCTATTAAGTATTTGAAGAACTTCAAAAAGATTGTTCGCATAGCTTTGGCTAATAGTTGGATGACTAAAGACCCGTTTGCAACTATTAAATTCAAACTTAAGCCTGTTGATGCAGTTTATCTTACCAAAGAAGAACTGGATATTGTAATCCATAAGGAAATGGGCATGGAACGCTTAAGACAGGTTCGTGATGTTTTTGTGTTTTGTTGTTTTACCGGATTAGCCTTCTCCGATGCCAAGTCATTAAAACGAGAACATATTACAACTGATGGAAACGGAATTACTTGGATTCATAAAAAGAGAACTAAAACCGATCAGATGAGCACCATCTTTGTTATTGAAGCTGCCAAAAAGTTAATGGCCAAGTATGAATACGAACCGGAACTTATTGAAAAAAGTGCAGTTCTCCCCGTTCTCAGCAATCAAAAAATGAATGCTTATTTAAAGGAAATTGGAATCATATGCGGTATTGACAAACCGATATCAACTCATACGGCCAGACATACTTTTGCTACAACAGTCGCATTGGAAAATAATATGCCACTGGAAGTAGTGTCAAAGACTTTAGGTCATTCCAGTACAAAAATGACTCAGCGTTACGCGAGAACAACGGAAGCTTTGATTCAAAAGAATATGGAAAAGATTAAGGATTTGTATTAAACCATAACATTGAGAGTAAATATCGCGATATGCGATATTTGCCAACTTTTTTTCGTGAATATTTTAAACCAACCGTAGTGCTGAGCGGTATGGTTGGAAAAGCAATCTATTAGCAATTCAGTTGAAGGCCTGAGGGTATCAACCCGAAATTTGCTTTTATAGAGTGTTACTTGAAATGTACCGAATATTTCAACTGAGGTGCTCAGCACCTCAACTTAAAATTTGTTTCATTAAACTCTTCCCTATATATGAAAATATTCCTTCTCTATAATTCAGCTAATATTTTAATCAATTCTTTAAATCTTTGTGCCACATCTTTCTCGTTTGGTATTTCTGAATACGCCAACATCGACAACTCATTGGTGTAGGTTAATTTCAGTTTCTCCCAAATTGAATCGAAATCTTTTATTAAAGGGGAATCCTGAATAGTTTTCTTGTTCCATCCTGATGGTTCATCGAATTGCTGTTGGTCGTGTGCCAGCACTTTGCGAAACTGCGCTTTGAATTCATCAGAGTTTACGTATTTGTTACAAGTTTCATCTTGAAGTAAGTAATAAAGGTCGTAAAAGTGCCTTATTTTTCCAGAAATACTTTCAATAGGATTTTCATCGAAGGAGAATCGAATTAGCGATACCAACTTTTCGATTAAGGTCTGCTCTTTATCCAAAACATTAACTTTAAAAGCTGCTAAATCATACTTTTTAACCAACTCATCTTGATTCTGGCTTTGCAAGTATTCGCCTATCATGCTTTGAATACCAACTTTGTTGTATGGAAATGGATTTGCAAAAGAGTTAATCTCAACGATGATTGATTCCGGAACCGCTGATTTTTGTTTCTGCATTAAGGTTACCGGGAATTCATATACAGCTTTTCTAAATCGAGAACCTTTACTGGTAACACCTATTATTTCTTTCTCTGATAAGTC
Source organism: Saccharicrinis sp. 156 (assembly GCF_050589685.1). Lineage (NCBI taxonomy): Bacteria > Pseudomonadati > Bacteroidota > Bacteroidia > Marinilabiliales > Marinilabiliaceae > Saccharicrinis > Saccharicrinis sp. 156. The sequence goes on along the minus strand of NZ_JBNGOS010000034.1, from coordinate 6,301 downwards.
AGTTGCTATTTCTTTTTCAACCGTTCTGATTAAGGTTTTTATCTTGTTTCCGCTCGTTCCAGGAGTAAGAATTACAGCTACGTCAACATCCTCAGAAAAGCGGTTTATCAGTTTATGTCCCTTCGATAAAGATGTACCACCTTTAAACACAACCAAATCTACATACTTGCTTTCGGATAGTCGTTTTAATACCAGGCTAATCCAATAGTCTTTTTCGATGAAGTAATCTTTGATGCCCAAACTATCAGCAGTTTCCTTAATGGCCGCTTCAAACAATTCATTTTCTGTATGTAGTGTCATTTTATTTTCCATTTTAATCTGTTAGGCAATAATTCCTGCGGAATATTAAAAGAGTACCAGGTTGTAGACTTCAATGTTTTTTGAAGTTTACTGGCATAATCATTATAACCTAATTGCTCCCATATTGCTCCGGATAATGCTCTGGTTGATGGAGGATAATTAATAGCTAATTCAACTAGCTGCTTTTTTTCAGCTTCAGGTAATTCTTTTAATAAGAGGGTAATCCTGTTTATTGAGTTTGCAACAGTTGTATCCGGTATACTTTTAATAAAACGGATGCAATCCAATAATTGAAGTAACGGTATGTTTGCCTTTGTGATTTTATTCCATTGACGAACAAACTTAACAGTGTATATACCTCTTTTAATTCCTTTTTTATCAAAGTTTACTGCTATCTGGATGACATTGGGAACTTGTGTGGATAGTTTTAAACTATTAAATACGGAATATCCTGTGATATAGCCAATTGCCTTACCTCCATCGATTAAGAGGTCTTTAACGATTTCGTACTCATTGGGTTTTAACTTCTTAACAATACCTGATTTAGGCTTGTAAAAGCGACCTTTTGATAGCCTTTCAATTGTTCCCGACTTGACCATACGATACAATGCTATCTTTAATGCACTTTCTTTTTCAGCATCTACATTAAAGTCAGAATAGGTAAACACATACCCCTCTGCAAAACGATCAATTCTATATTTAACTAATTCAGCTATTTTCATTTGCTTGCAAATATATTACAAATTCACAACATGTAACGTTATTACTGGTAAAAACGTTACTTTTCCACATCTACATGCAATATATATACTAGATTTTTATTGAAAAGATAAAATGTTAATTTGGGTAAAATATTTCGCTTTGCTTTTGATACATGTAACGTTTTTACTTGTAGAAACGTTAAATACTAATCCTTCTACCCCAATTGAAAAAAGCCTATTAAAATTCAGTTGGAGGCCTGAGCCTCACAACTGAAAATTTGTTTTTATAGCCTCACTAGAGCTATTTAAATTTAATCAATAATGAGGAATTTAATAACAGACCTCAATTACAATCGTTGATTTGATATCTTTAATTCTCAGTAATTAAATTCAAAATACATCGTCATGAGAAATCTTATCGAAGAATTGCCTGAACAAATAAGCTTGACAATTACAAAGCAAGATTTAATTGAATTTGCAGATTATTTAATTAAAGAATATGCGTCCTTACAAAGAACAGAATCGGCGCTAGAACATGACCTTAAAAAAGCAATTGATATCAATGAGGTTGCTGCCTATACAGGGTTCTCTCGGTCTTACATTTACAAACTAACAAGTGGAGGCTTAATCCCTCACTATAAGAGAGGCAAACGATTATATTTCAAAACAAAAGAATTAGAAGAATGGCTAACGGAAAACAGAGGTTTCAATCTAGCCGACATTGAGAAACAAGCTTCAGATTACATCATGAGGAATCCTCGAAGATTTTAATCATATTATCACAGAGGCTCATCCTACAATATCTATAGCAAATTTAATACAGATTATTGTTTTCTTTGTAGAGATTAGCTATTAAAGATTAAATGAGCAACATAGAGTATCAGATAGAACTTATTCAGCAACTATTTAGGTGTCGTAAAGACGTTTTTGCTATCCGCTGGGAGAAGGGAAGCAAGACAGGTTATATGCCTGCATACAGCTATGATCCATACGTATACAAACAACACAAAATTGGAGGAGGAACTTTAGCCAACTTTAATGATAAGGTAAAAAAACAACTTACTCCCAATGAAATAAAACTACACCTTGAAGGAAAACAATTTATTGGAATCTATCCTCTCTTAGAAGATAACACCTCTTGGTTTATAGTGGCTGACTTTGATAAAGAAAATTGGAAGGAAGAATCCTCGATGTTTAAAAACAAGTGCAACGAATACAATATTCCAGCATATATAGAACGTTCACGGTCTGGAAAAGGAGCACATGTCTGGATCTTCTTTGATAGTCCACTACCAGCAATAGAAACCAGAAAAGTATTTATAGCACTATTGAAAGGATGTGGAATTATCTCCGAATTTGATAAATACTCAAGCTTTGATAGGTTGTTCCCTAATCAGGATTATCTATCCGGTAAAGGTTTTGGCAACTTAATTGCTCTTCCCTTTAACAGACATACATTAGCCCAAGAAAATAACTGTTTCATTGACGAAACAAGTTTTGAAGCATTTGAAAACCAATGGCAATTCTTGGAGAGTATAAAACGTCTATCATCTGAAAAATTTCAAACTATACTATCAAAATACAAATCCAATCCTAAGTCCATTTCGTCATCAATACCAAAAAATATTGGCAAATTAACTATTACGCTCCGTAATAAAATCATCCTTAATAGATCCGGCATAAACACTAAGCTGATAAACTTTTTAAAAGAGGAACTAAATTTCACTAATACCGAATATTTTATAAAGAAAAAGCTTGGTAAGAGTACGCATAATATTGATCGGTATTTCAATTTTATCGAAGAAAATGATAATGAAGTCTTGATACCTCGTGGTATGGCACGAAAACTCATTATGTTTTGCACAAAGAGTAAAATTGACTTTGAATTTATTGACAAACGAAATAATCGTAAGGAAATATCCTACTCATGCGATATTCAATTAAGAGAATACCAAAAGCAAGCTATTGAAGCTACTTCGAATAAAGATTTTGGAATTATTGTTTCTCCTCCGGGTAGTGGTAAAACTATTATTGGTTTAAAACTGATTGCAGAAAAGAAACAGCCTGCGTTAATTGTTGTACATAGGAAGCAAATTGCTGATCAATGGATCGATAGTATTCAAACATTCTTAGGAATACCTAAACACAAAATCGGCATTATCGGACAAGGAAAATTAAAAATTGGTGAATCAATAACAGTAGCAATGATTCAATCTCTTGCAAAGAAACTTGACAAAGAGGGTTCTAATGATTTAGTAAATACTTTTGGAACAATAATAATTGACGAATGCCACCACATTCCGGCTAAATCATTTGCTGATACCATCAATAAATTAAACGCTTATTACTTATATGGCTTAACGGCTACCCCGTTTCGAAAGCACACTGAGGACAAACTAATTTCCATACACTTAGGTAGCACCATATGCGAAGTTCAGCCCAATGAAGTTAATAATGGTCAGCAAGCAAGAGTAATAATCAAGAACACCGATCTTGATGTTCCTTTTAACTCAAAGACAGATTCTTTTGAAACGCTCTCTCAAATTCTGATACACGATTCTGCCAGGAACAAACAAATCATTAATGATATTAAAAATGAACTGGATAACGGAAACAAATGTGTCGTTATTACTGAGAGGAAAGAGCATATTAATACTTTGAATCAATTTCTTAAACAACAATACGAAACAATTACCCTTAGTGGAGAGGATTCTATAACTTCCCGAAAAAATAAGTGGCAAATATTAAATGAAGGTAGCTATGATGTATTAATAACTACCGGACAGTTCTTTGGTGAGGGAAGCGATATTCAAAATGTTTCCAGGTTATTTTTAGCGTACCCTTTCTCCTTTAAAGGAAAGCTAATCCAGTATATTGGACGTGTTCAACGTTCTGAAATTACACCAACCATATACGATTACAGGGATTACAAAATAGATTACCTGAATAAGATGTTCCTTAAAAGGAATGCGCATTATAGAAAGCTTGAAAAGTTACGATCCTTATTTGATGACATAGATAATCAGCAAGAAGATAAACCAACAATTAATGAAATTAGAGAAAGGGTAAAACTTAAATTTGATGATTTAGAGTTTCATTATGGTTGTATTCTTTTAAACTACATTGACAAGGAAACCGGAGAACTCATCGAATTTTCAATTGACAATGACACTATCAGACCAGAATTCACAATCTTGAAATCATATTTTGCCAAACAATTAAAAATCAAGAATATTGAGGTTGATATTTATGCTGAATTTAAAGATGATAAATTAATTGCTCAGGAAGCTACGTCACCAGATATTAACAAGATTAATTCTAAAATAATCGACAGCGTTAAATTTCAATTTTTAAACAAGAACATATTGGGCTCTAAAAAGTCCAATACCTCAAATATTGTCGATTTAAACGATCTCCAAAACGGAAATGGCATTTATAATTCGGAGGATGAACTAATCAATGAGATTCTTAAAGATGAATCCGTTAAACATTACAGACAAATTAAATACTTGCTAAAACTCCACCTATCACATATCCTTAAAATCAGATTCATCCTTTCTCCCTTTTCTTTTGTATTTCTGCTTGAGGGTGAAAAAAATTACTACATTGTTGCAGAAACACTAAACACAGAAGAAGCTACGTATATCTGGCATATCGATAAAAGTAAGTTGAAGGCTAACCTAAATTCAATTAATAAAGACTTAAGCATCATCCGTAATAAAGGACGTCAGTTCTTCATTGAAAATCAACCAGAAAATTTTAGCAGGATATTTCATGATTACTCAGATGACAAAAAGGGGTTTATGACATGGAAGGGGCAATTAGAAGAGAGGTTAATCTGAATATCTAACAATAATTTTGATACGATAAAAACTTCTAGTCAAACTTATTTTCCTCAAGTGCGTTAATATATTATCTTTATAAGTACATTTGTGCCCAAATGAGTCAGTTTGATTACATAAAAGATATTGCTAGATATGGTCTTGAGAATGATCAAGAACAACTTCTTGAAGTGTTGAATAAGCTAATAGATTATTCAAGGCAAACCAAGAAGACTAACTTTGCATTGCAGTTACAATCCATTTTAAAAGAAGGATTGCGTAGTCAACAATCAAAAGGTCTGACAAAAGTAGGTTCTAAGAAATACTTTTTACGTGAAGACGATAGGGAGATCAACGAACTCATTATCGAAAAGCTGACTTCTGATTATACCTTTGAAAATCTTGTTTGCTCAGAGGATATTCATGAGGAACTAAAATACTTTGTAAAAGAACATCAAGGTATTGATATTCTTAAGCAATTTGATTTACCTGTTTCAAATCGAATTCTATTTTACGGTCCTTCCGGTTGTGGCAAAACATTGGCATCATATGTTCTGGCTGGAGAGCTTGATAAAATGATGTATGTAATTAATTTGGGTGCTATCGTATCTTCTAAATTAGGAGAAACAAGTAAAAATTTAGCCAAGATATTCCGAAGAGCATCAGGTGAAAATTGTATTATCTTCCTAGATGAGTTTGACTCTTTGGGTAAAGTACGGGATTACAGCCAGGATCATGGGGAAATGAAAAGGGTTGTTAATACAATTCTTCAGTTATTTGATTATTTACCTCAAAATAGTATTGTAATAGCGGCTACTAACCAATTACAAATGTTAGATGATGCTTTACTTAGAAGGTTTGATCTAAAAGTCAATCTTGATCTGCCCAATAAGCAACAGCTATCTGAATTAATTGATAAAACTATTTCTAAAACGCCTTTTATGTTCAAAACAAAAAAGGAGTTAAACGAAGTTGTCAATTTATCTGAAGGTTTATCGTATTATCTAGTTCAAAAGGCCATATTAACGGCTATCAAAAGAACCTTGTTTGACAGTCATACTAATAACAAAGAAGAGTACTATATCAATACTGACATTTTAAAGATTCTTCTTGAAAAGGAAAAAGAACCTCTAACAAAATAACAATTGCTTTAGCTTTCCAAATCGGCTTCCAGGTCAATTCTACCCATTATCTCAAGTTCATTAACAGCCATTAATCCTTCGTATAAAGAATCCAGTTCTTCATCCTTTAAAGGTTGTTGTTCTATCTTGATAATCAAGCTAAAAGGTATCTCTCGTTTAAATGCTTCTTTGTTTGCATCGGTCATAGTTTTATGAAACGCTGCATTCACTGCTACTTTAAAAGTATTTTCTTCATTGATAATATCCTGACGCTTAACATTTGGAAATAACGGTGATGTTGACCCCTCCAACGGTCATATTGACCCCTCTTGGATTTGGGTAACCGAAAATGGTTAGT
>NZ_JBNGOS010000033.1:0-80275 GCF_050589685.1 Saccharicrinis sp. 156 | reverse complement strand
ATAAACTTCCTCATTGGGGAAGTCCGTCTGTGTATGTGTTTTTGTACCAATAGGTTCCCTTAAGTTAACGGCTATGGTGGTTTCCCGGGAAGAGCCATTTTCTTCCAAATTGTTGCAGCTAAAGCAGATAAAGTGTAGCAGCGCAAGGAGACTTAATAACTAACCTATCCGTCTCTTTTTTGTTGATTTTAGGGTAGAAACTAATAGCCTTAAACTAAAATAATAAAGGAATTAGATAAATTAATTGTTAAAGATATAAAGTAAAAGAACGTAGACTTATGGTTATTTTTAACCCATGTGCCAGCAGTTTATAAAAACACTTGGGTGTTCAGTATTTAGGAATAAGTAGGTGTAATTTTTTTTGATCAGTTAATGTTTTACTTAATCATTTTTAAAAAATCTTCTTTATAGATATCTCCAATCGGAATCCACTGGTCGTTAATCACAATACGGTTTTTGGTAATGGATTTTATGTGATGAATAGAAACAATAAAAGATTTGTGAACTCGTGCAAAACCATGTTCTTGGATTGTGAGCATTATGTTTTTAAGTGTGTTGTGCGTGATAATCGGTTTTTTTGAATTAACTAAGTGAATTTTAATGTAATCTTTAAGTCCCTCAATGTATAATATGTCTCCAAAATTAACTTTACGATCTTTGTAATCAACCTTAATAAAAAAATAGTCCTGCTTTTGCACCTCCGTTTTTACCGGTGAATCTGCGGCTGTATTCTTGTTTTTTAATGCAAAGTAGTTAATGGCTTTGTTGGCCGCTTTTAAAAAACGTTCGAATGGAATGGGCTTAACCAAATAATCCACGGCATTCAGGTCAAATGCCTCAATGGCATACTCGGAGTAGGCAGTTGTAAAGATAAACATAGGTTTCGTCTCGATGCTATTGATAAAATCAAGACCGGTAACATTGGGCATGTGAATATCCAAAAACACAAGGTCAATCTCGTATTTGCGGAGGCAGTCAAAGGCTTCAAACGCCGAACTGCATTTGGCTTTCAGGTTTAAGAAAGGGATTTTTAAAACGTAATCCTCAATTAAATCCTGGGCTAAAGGCTCATCGTCAACAATAATACAATTAATGGTCATTTAAATACAATGTTAGTTTTACCATGAACTTTTTCTCGTTTTCACTGATGTTTAAGGTATAGCGATGTTTATATAAAAGTTCCAATCTTTTTTTAATATTGCTCAAACCAACACCCGACTGTTTAGATATTTTTTCTTTACGGCTGGATGTACTATTAATTACCAATAGAGTTATTTCGGTGTCTTCTATCGATATTTCAATATCAATAGAGCAATGGTTCGCATAATCTATACCATGTTTAAATGCATTTTCTATAAAGGGCAAAAAGATAAGCGGCTCTATTTTTTTGTTTCCTATTTTTCCTCTCACATAATAATCTATATCAACGCTTTTTGCTAAACGGATACGTTGCAAATCAATAAAATTCTGAACGTAGTTTACTTCATCCTTTAAAAACACCAGCTCCTTATCCGCTTCATAAATATTATAGCGCATTAATTCCGATAATTTTAATATCGTTTGCGGAGCTTTATCGGACTTAAGCTGTGCCAATGAATATATATTGTTTAAGGTATTAAAGAAAAAATGAGGGTCAATTTGTGATTTAAGATAGGACAGTTCTGCATTCAACTTTTCTTTTTTTATCTCATTTTTCTCTTTTTCATTGAGCAACCAACTGCCTGTTACACGTATACTCGTACCTATGCCAATTAATGCCAGGGCTACCACTAAAAAAATATTTCCTTTATCACGACGTATAAAGTGTCTGCGCAATTCATCTTCCGGTACTATATTATTTAATGGGTCAAAAAAACGCTGGTGCTCCGCAAAAGGGTGATTCGATTCAAGGTAACGGATTACCAATAACACAGAAACCAATAATACTATGAGTGAGGCGAAGTACAGAAAAAATTTCTTCTTAAACAGAAACAAAGGTACCAGTCCTGAATAATTAATATAAAAAATACTAATTATTGTCGCATTCATCGTGGCAAACTGCTTCATTGGAACCATTGCCAAATCAAAGTTGAAAAAGAACAATAAAGGGCTCGAAAATAGCAACAGCCAAAACAGGGCGTGGATTAACACGATGTATATATTTATCTTTTTGCGCACCAAGGTTTTATTTTAAATATTTTTATCCGCGATAAAAATATTCTTTTTTTTAGGTATTGGCTAATTATTTACTATCAACAAGCAGTTTTGTTCTGCAACCTAATACTTTTCTCCTATGAACTAACTTATGAAACGACCATGCAAATTTGATTATCCATATTTACGCACAGCGGATGATCAAAATTATTTGGGAGTTCCATCTGACAAATAAAAATAAATTTAAACATGAAAATTTGTTTTGAGCGATATGCATAACTTGTTCGTAAATTAGCGATATGCAAGACCTACATTTATAAGTATTTTTCTATTTTTGTGGGTTATTGGAGAAACTTTTAAAGACCTTATGCAGCATTTTGATGTAATCATTGTATTTGTCGTTCTGGCATTTATTTTAATATCTTTATATAGAGAGCTTTTGGGAGCAGCCTTTACTTTTTTTGTGGCGGTAATGGTCCTGGGTTTTTTTGGCGTATTAACACCAAGTGAGATATTGGCCGGGTTTGCAAACGAACAAATTGCGGTTATTATGATGTTGTTATTGTTGGGTGATGCCATTCGACAAATTTCGGTCATAGAGATATTCTTCAGTAGAATATTTCCGAGAACCAGCGGGTATAAGGGGTTTCTTTCCCGAATTATGTTTTGGATTGGAGGTTTTTCAGCTTTCCTGAATAATACGCCATTGGTTGCGGTAATGATGCCTTACGTGCACAACTGGAGCAAACGGAATAACATTTCGCCATCGAAGCTACTGTTACCATTGTCGTATGCGGCTATCCTTGGCGGGTGTGTAACCTTAATAGGTACCTCAACCAACCTGATTGTCAATGGGATGGTAATTGATCAGACCATATTTCCCGATATGGAACCTTTGCACATGTTCGATTTCTTTTGGGTAGGTTTTCCCATGCTGATCATTGGTTTTTTGTATTTGTTCTTTTTCGCCCACAAATTATTACCTGACAGAATTCCCTTGACCAAAGAAATTACCGAAAGCGAACGTAAATATTTAGTGGAGGCGGTTGTGCGAAAATCCTCTAAACTAATTGGTAAAACCATTGAAGAATCTGGATTAGGAAATGAAAAAGGACTGTTTCTGGCCGAGGTGGTCAGGGGCAAGTATACATTTCAGGTATTTGATAAAGATTTTATTCTGGAAGCAGGCGATTTGCTGCGTTTTGCGGGTGAGTCAGAGGATATTGCAAACCTGTTGTCGGATGGTAGCGGACTGACTTTGCCTACGGTAGGAATGATGAGCAAACTAAAAAGAGCAGATGTTGTTGAGATCGTCATTTCCCATAACTCCTCACTCATATCAAAAGAGGTGAAGGAGGTCAACTTTCGCGGCAAGTACGATTCGGTGCTTTTGGCCATGCATAGGAACGGGGAGCGCGTTATGGGAAAGTTGGAAGAGGTAAAACTGAAAGCAGGAGATGTTATTCTTCTGTTAGCGGGTGATGACTTTATGTCGCGTTCGCAGGATGACATAGATTTTTACCTGATATCGAAGGTGAAAGAAGTACGAAAACCCGAGCGTTATAAAATATGGACTTTGTTTGGCGGAACGTTATTGGCCATTTTCTTATCGGCCCTGAACCTGATCCCATTGTTTATGGGATTGCTGGTGGTATTGGTAGTTATTAATATATTAAAAGTGGTCAGCGCCAAGGATCTGCCTAAGAACATTGACTATAACCTTGCAGTGATTATTGCACTATCATTGGCCTTGGGAACGGCTATGATAAAGACCGGTGTGGCGGATATGATTGCTAATTTTCTGATATCTATATTCTTCCCTTTAGGGAAAATTGCAATATTGACGGGTATTTATTTGATAACAACAGTGTTGGCTGCTTATATCACAAACAAGGCTGCAGTCGCTATTGTATTCCCTATATCATTAACCGCAGCCCATACTTTAGGATTAAACCCATTGCCTTTTGCATTGGTAGTTTCGTTTGCGGCAGCGGCCAATTTCTTAACACCTATCGGTTATCAAACCAATATCATGGTTTACGGACCGGGAGGATATAATTTTAAAGACTTTTTTAGGGTAGGTTGGCCCTTGACCATTATTTATATGGTGGTTACTATTACTATTCTATACCTTATGTATTTTTAGATTGGCTATCAGGTATTAGCCAGTAGCTTCGTGCTAATGCCCAAAAGCCAATATTTTTTATTACTTCGCCGCAATAGTTTCAATCTCCACTTTTACACCAAGCGGAAGTTCTTTAACAGCAAAGGCTGCCCTGGCAGGAGGGTTTTCTTTATAGTAGCTACCATAAACCTCGTTCATCGCCTTAAAATCTCCCATGTCCGACAACAGACACGTTGATTTTACCACATCAGCAAAGGAATAGCCTGCCTGGGTTAGGATGGCTTCAATGTTTCTCATCACTTGTTCTGTTTGGGCTGTTATGCTTTCGGCTTCCACCTTTCCGGATTCGGGGTTGATGGGCACCTGACCGGAAATAAACAGCATCCCATTCATTTCAACGGCTTGGCTATACGGACCAATGGCCGCAGGGGCGTTTTTAGTATTGACAATTTTCTTCATTATTATTGATTTTTTACAAAGGTAGTTGATTTTAATAAATAAATACCGGGTTTATATCAGGGGGCAGGGAATTCGCCTTTAAACGCGGATTTTGTATTAGAGGTAGGGTATGACCATTTAAAATACCATAAAACAAGGAGTTGCAGAAACAACGCATAACTTTTACCGATTACTTTCGGGAGCACTGCTCTGGTGAGTTGAAGCAACTTAGTGAAATACCTTGTTTTAAAGTAATTTCAATGTGTAATAGAATTTCTAATGCATATTGGGGGTTAAACATTATTCCACCGCACACCTCTATACATCCGAAGGGTTGCGGAAGGTTTTAAAGAAAACCGTGCCCACGGCACCCATTTGGTAATTTAAGGATGCGGGAAGGCCATAAAACAGAAAAGCCTTCTAAAAAAAAGAACGTTTTGATTTATCTTTAATCATATCCTATCAAAAATAACTGGAGTTGTCTCTGGCGCTACTGCGTTTTTCGTATTTTAAATCCTGAAGTATAGAGGAATTAACACTGATGGAGAAAAAATAGGATTTGTATGTTCCAACCGGAACCAGGTTAAAGCTCATTCCCCAACAATGAAGATCCCTTGAAATCCTTAGGTTTGTATGCGATATTTCTTTGGTGTCAAAGTTGTATCCCGATGAAAATGAGAACTTCCATTTGGGGGTTAGCGAAAAATCCCCGTTGAGGTTTACGTCAGAGGTTATGGTACGTTTATACGCCATTTTTTCTTTGTTAAAATCCCCGTTTACCATCCTAAAGCTGTAGTTCAAAGAGAGGTTCCAGGGAAAGTCAAATTTGGTATATCCATCGTCTGTCATATGGGAGCTACCTCTTTCTGTACCTCTGGTATCTGCAAAAGCATCTTCAACCCTGTCGATTCGCTCTAACGGGTTGTCAAATTCCTCTTCCTCCGGAAACTCCCCTTCCCCCTCTTCTTCGGAAGTTGATTCTCCCCTGCGTTTTTCGAGCCATTTCTTTATTTTATCGGAGCCAATTGAAATACCGAAATTAAGATTGGCCGACTCCAACCGCATCAGTTTACCCGTAGCCTTGAAATGAGAGGTGTTGATCCGTATAGGCGATCCTGTTGAGCTTGTATCTAGCGCATACGGATCGAATGTAGCTCCGAAGTTAATGCTTGTTCCCAAAATTTTAGTACGACCGCTCATGCTGATTCGAGACCATTTTAAAGAATCGGCCATAAAATTGTGCGAGGTGGAAAAGTTAAGTCCCTCCAATATTTTTATTTTCTTAAAACCGGAGGTGTCGCGTTCGCTTTTAACCTTCATTTCAAGGGTGTTGCCCAATGACAAGCCCAGCGATCCGGATTTCCCTCTACCCGGTGTTCCATACAAGGCACCATCATAAAGCGAATAATCGTGCCTGATGATTGAGTCCTGGTCGGGATCATAGTACTCGAACCAATCGTAGTAGCCATATTTTTCATCCCCGAAATCGGGTCGGTACGATAAGCTGGCGGAGGGAGTCATTACATGACGTATTTTATCCACTTTATCGCCAAACAACTTTTTCCATGGTGTAAAAAACGAATAGAATTTAGTGGACGTACTCACCGAATAACTGTAGTCATATACCCTTTTAAAGCCTGTGGTGGTATCCGCAGTGACTATACTCTCCGAGTCCTCGTCCCACTCTTTTGATATGGATTTCGTGTACCATCTTTCCGTATAATTAAAGGAAGGGGTTAAGGTGAAATATTTCAGCATCTTTAAATTTAACGATACAGGCACACTATGTTTCATTCCATTCTGCCATTCACTGGGAAACGACTTATCGCCAAGTTCATACTCTTTGGCACTGATATAGTTTTTAACATTACCGGTATATGATAAACTCAGCTTTTCGTACCAAGCCTCATCGCTTCCGACCTTATTTTTCCTTTTAAAAGGAAATTTACGGTTCATGGTTAAGGTTAAGTCGGGTGTGGTAAAACTAACCGTGGTATCCCTTGTGTTTTGTGAGGCCAATAGGTTGGCAGAAAAATTAACGCCAGATTTCGGAAATCTTCTGCTATAAGAAATACTTGATCGTTTTGTGTTGGTTGCCAGCAAGGTAGCGTTGATGATACTGCTAACGTTGTTTCTGTCGTACGAACTGCTGGAATAGTTAACACTGGCAGAAAAGGTTTGATACGGATTGGCCTTTGCATCCTGCCGGTGCGACCATGAAAGGGAAAAGTCCTTTGATTTACTATAGTCGGGCAAATCCTTTTCGCCTGTAATATTAACAATGTAGTTTACGTTAATACTACCACTGTAAGAATAGCGTTTTTTATATTTTGATGCTAGTCGTGAACCCCATGAATTGTTTGCATATAAATCGCCGGTGACTGCCAAATCAAAATAATCGCTGGCCGCCCAGTAATATCCCCCGTCCCGTAAAAAAATCCCACGGGTTTCTTCCTCTCCGTACGAGGGCATGATAATGCCTGAACTGTAACTCGAGGTAGACGGGACAAAACCAAAGGGTATTCCAATGGGATAAATTGGGATATCCTCTACGACCAGATATGCGGGTCCGGTGATGATTTTTTTGCCGGGTATTACTTTTGCCTTGGTCATGTTAAGATAAAAGTGCGGATGCTCATGGTTATCACAAGTACTGTAATGACCGTTTTTTATCGAGAAGGAATCATCGGGTGACTTTTTTGCCAGGCTACTTACAACATATCCCTCACCTTGTTCGGTAACTACATGTTCAATCAAGGCTTTCTCGCTCTTAAAGTTGTACTTAATGGTTTTCATTTCGTACGAACCCTGTTTATCGGTAAAAACAGGCAAACCGGTAACAACGCCGGTTGTGTCCTCCAAACCGTAGGCATAGGTAAGGCTACTATCCAGGTCGAGTTCAATACAGGCCGCTGTTAAGGTAATGTCCAGGTATTTTACTTCGGCATCACCATATAAATAAACCTTTCTCGATTCTCCCTTTTCAATATTTCCGTTAGTTAATATAATGGAGTCTTTAGCGGTATAGGTAACTTCTGCATCAATGCCGAGTCCTCCAGGACGCTTACCGGACATTGTTGTGTCAGATGGAGCCACTATACTATCCGCCCGGAGAATAGGCCGCAGATCGCCTATTGCCGGATTTATGCTGTCCCGTGCCGCCAGTGCAGGTTCTCCAATATTTTGGCCAAATGATAATCGAAATAAAGAACAGAATACCACCAGGGTAGTCAAAGTCCGCAGGCAAGGCCTTAAACCTTGGTATAATTTGTGTTTAGAAACAATCAATGAATTAGCGATTATGTGATTCAAATTGGCACAAAAATAAATAAAAATTGATGACACTATTGGTTTATTTAATAAAATAAACCGGACACCCATACATTGTATTCTGTGGCTTTCGTTAAACAGTTTGACCGAAAACAAAAATGATACCATAAAACCATGGATAGTGTAGGGAAAATACAATTGTTGGCATAAAATCAGAAATAGTATTAACCGTATCATATCTAGATCCATAAAGAATTATTATGTAGATATCGGAAGGAATATCTATTTTTACGGTTATATTTAAGTTTAGAGGTAAATATTAGTTTATCTAATTGCTAATTTTATTGATGAGCCTAAAAGGATAATATATTAATTAAACTATTTTTGAGCCAGGTTAAATGATAAACCAACGTTGGCCATAAAATTAGGAGTTGAAATGAGATTATTAAATATTAGCATATTTACGATATTATTTTGGTTGTGTGCAATGGGAATTGAGGCGCAATCGACAGGAAAACTCAAGAAAGTTGTAATAGACGCGGGCCATGGAGGAAAAGATCCTGGCGCACATGGTAAGTTTTCAAAGGAAAAAGATGTTGTACTGGCTGTAGCCCTAAAATTGGGTAATTATATTGAGAAATATTTACCTGAAGTTGAAGTGGTGTATACGCGAAAGAAAGATGTGTTTATACCGTTGAACGAAAGGGCTGCCATTGCAAATAAGTCGGATGCTAATTTGTTTATTTCCATACATGCCAATTATATCAGTAACCCCAGAATTATTGGTACCGAAACTTTTGCGCTAGGTCTTCACAGAACAGATGATAACCTGGAAGTTGCAAAGAAAGAAAACTCGGTAATTACACTGGAGGATGATTATAGCATTACCTATGAAGATTTTGATCCCAATCTGGCGGAGTCCTACATAATATTTGAGTTGTACCAGAACATATATCTCGATCAGAGTTTGGAGATGGCGAGATTGGTGCAGGAACAATTCGGTAAAAGAGTGGGACGCAGAAACCGGGGAGTTAAGCAGGCCGGTTTTTTGGTGCTTAGGGAAATTGCCATGCCTGGAATACTGGTTGAATTAGGTTTTTTAAGCAACTCGAACGAAGAAAGGTACTTGTCGTCCAATGAAGGACAAGCCCTATTGGCATCGGGGATATTTAGAGCGTTCAGAGATTACAAGAAACAGTTTGATGCCAAGAACAACCTGGGTGTTCCAACCCAAATGAATGTGGTAAAAGAAGAAACTCCTGAAATTATTTACCGGATTCAAGTGGCATCCAGTAAAAAGAAAATAAAACCTGGCAGTTCCATTTATAGGAAATTCGATGATGTATTTGAGTATCAGGATGGTAATATGTATAAGTATGCCATCGGAAAATCAAATAGTTTTGATGAAATCAGCCAGGAAAATCTTGTCGTAAAGAAAAAAATTAAAGATTGTTTTGTTATTGCTTTCGAGGATGGTAAACGTATATCGGTATCGGAAGCGCGTAAAAAAACAAAGGAATAACTCAAGGGGTAAAAAACAACTTTAATCCGATGTGGGGGCATCGGTTGTATGTGAGATGGTGAGGCCATCATAAATAAAACGACCATGAGTAACTTTATTCCTAAAGTAGACAATAATTCAAGTGTGCCTAAGTTTTTGCAATTGGTACGCTCGTTTGAGGATGCGGTTAAAAGCAAGTTGCTGAATGTTGGCGAGCTTTTGCCATCCGTTAACGAACTGTGCAAAGAATGCGACCTGTCGAGAGATACCGTATTTAAAGCCTATACCGAGCTTAAAAACCGTAAATTGATTGAGTCGGTGCCCAATAAGGGCTATTATGTGGCCAGTACCACGCAAAACGTGTTTTTGTTTCTGGATACTTTTAAAGCCTACAAGGAGGTGTTGTACGGAGCATTCAGGAGTGCCTTACCAAACAGTTACAATGTGGATGTTCATTTTCACCACTATAACACCAGGGTTTTTGAGGATATCGTGTTAAATGCCATTGGTAAGTATAGCCATTACATTATCATGAATTTTGATGATAAGAAAGTAAAGGAAACGGTGTCAAAAATTGATCCTTCTAAATTGTTATGTATCGACTGGATTATCAATGTACCTGACAAATGTTCTTATCTCGGACAGGATTTTGGTGATCCGGTATTTGAAAATTTGGTTTTAATAAAAGACAAGCTAAAAAAATATAAGAAGCTGGTTTTTATTTATCCGGAGTTTACCAATCATCCAACCCAAACCATCACCGCTTTTGAAAAATTTTGTGCGGATCATGGTTTCGATTATAAAATAATATATCATGTTAAGGATATTGAAGTGATAAAAGGCGAACTGTATTTTACAGTGAGCGATAGGGTGATGGCAAAAATATTGGATTTTGCGCACGAACTGAATTACTCCACCGGAAGTGATATTGGAATTATTTCCTATAATGAAACACCCACCAAAAAATATATCAAAGACGGCATTACGGTTATATCTACCGATTTTGATAAGATCGGGACTAAAATGGCTGACTTTATCTTAAGCGGACAAAAAATCAGAGAATTTATCCCAACTAAGATGATTATCCGAAATTCTTTGTAAATTATACGGCAGAACTACTTTTCAGGAAAATTCCTATTGACTTTATAAGATTTTTGTTTGTAATTGGGCTTTGTAATAAACAAATGTGGCATTTGTGAGTTGTAAATAACGGAATTACAAGATTCGAATATTTAAATAAATTATTGTATGGTTTATAAGTTATACTTTTAATCCAATTCATGTTTAACCTAAATAAAATTAAAAGATGGAAGAAGTTATGGATTTTTTTAGGAATTCACAAGATGTGATTCTTGGTTATGCCGGACAGTTGGTGCTGGCCATATTAACGCTGATAATTGGTTTTTGGATAATCGGGAAGATTACCAAGGCCATGAAGAAAGGTTTTGCTAAAAGAGGTTATGATGAAACGCTGCAACCTTTTTTAATAGGGGTGTTCAACGCTTTGTTAAAAATAATGTTGGTGATCAGTGTGATGACCATGATCGGGATTCAGATGACCGCCTTTATTGCCGTTCTCGGTGCCGCAGGTCTGGCAGTGGGCATGGCTTTGTCGGGTACGCTACAGAATTTTGCAGGAGGGGTGATGTTACTAATTTTAAAACCCTTTAAAAAAGGTGATTTTATTGAGGCTCAGGGTTATGCCGGTGTTGTGGACGAGATTCAGATTTTTGTTACGAGACTTAAGACTGGGGACAACAGAAACATTTATATTCCCAATGGAGGCCTTTCAACGGCTAGTTTAGTTAATTTCTCGCAGGAAAGCACACGCAGGGTTGATTTTTCATTTGGCATTGGCTATTCGGATGATATCGCCAAAGCCAAAAAAGTAATTGCAGCGGTAATTGATGCCAGTGGTAAAGCACTAAGTGATCCTGCACCATTTATTGCGGTTGGTGAATTAGCAGATAGTTCAGTAAACATTACCACTAGGGTTTGGGTTAATGCGCCTGATTACTGGGGATTCTTTTTCTATATGAACGAAAATATTAAAAAGGAATTCGACAAACAGGGTATTTCCATTCCTTTCCCACAAACGGATGTGCATTTATTGAAGGAATAAACAAATTTTATTCTATGGTTTTGCAGGCTTTAGGTACGTGAGCAAAATTTATAATGCATTGTTATTTGACAATCAAGGGTGAAATACTTGATAATTAAGTTCAAAATAAATATTCATAAGTTTTGCCGAATAACCTGGACCAGCCAAAACCAAGGAAGGTTTTGGCTTGTTCAGGTTAGGTAGTTAAAGCTCATTTTTTTGTATTGAGGCAATGAATAAACCCGGATTATGCAATAGAGGTACGTAATGCGCATTTAAAATACCGTAAAACAAGGCGTTGCTGAAAAAATGGCACCAATGTGGTGAGTTGAACCAAGTTGGTGAAACGCTTTGTTTTGAAGTCGTTGAATCGCGTAACAGGATTTCTAATGCAAATTGCGGGATATTGGGCGTTTTAGTCAAACATTTACAAATTAAAACTAAACTATCAAATGACAAAGTATACACTAACAGCATTTTTATGCTTTCTAACGTGGGCTTCCTGGGCTCAGAAAGCGAAGAACGATTCGGTTAAAAACTGGAAGGCAGGGGCTACTACTTCCTTGAATTTTTCGCAGGTTTCGTTAACTAACTGGGCGGGGGGTGGAAACAACTCCATTGCAGCAACATTGCTGTTTAAAGGACATTTAAACCATAAAAAAGGTAAGTTAGCCTGGGATAATACCTTGGATGTGGGTTATGGGCTTACCAAAACGGGAGATTATAAAATGGCCAAATCGGAAGATAGGCTTCAGTTTACGACAAAGCTGGGTTATGAAAACGGTAATCACTGGTTTTATTCGGGCATGGCTGATTTTAAAACTCAGTTTGCAGATGGGTATAAAGATCCTTTGGTTCAGGCAACTAAAATATCCGAATTTATGGCGCCGGGTTATTTGCAGTTTTCCCTGGGTATGGATTATAAACCTTCCGATAATTTTTCATTGTTTATTTCGCCTATAGCATCAAAGATGACCTTTGTATTAAGTGATTCCTTATCGAATATTGGCGCTTTTGGCGTAGAAGAAGGAGATAAGACCAGGAGTGAATATGGTGCCTCCATCAAACTGTTGGCCCAAAAGAAAGAACTGATTAAAAACGTGAACGGATATACCCGTTTAGACCTTTTTTCAAATTATGAGAGGGCTCAAAATATTGATGTGGATTGGGAATTGGGTCTAGATATGAAAGTAAATAAATATTTGAGTGCGGTATTTAAAACCAATATCCTGTACGACGATGACGTAAGCTATGTAAATAACGACGGGGAAAGTGAAGGTCCGAAAATACAAGTTAAACAACTATTTGGAGCAGGATTAACTTATTCGTTCTAAAGAACAAAAAAAATCTCTTTACCAACAAAAAGCCCGGAGCATTGCTCCGGGCTTTTTGTTGATCAAGAAAGTATTTCAAGATACATTAAACGTTGTTGAACCAGCTTATCTTGCTGCGTAGCCACAGGGATTTTATCTAGTCTTAAATTGAATTTATACTTGTGAACACAATCTTTCATCAATACAATGGAGTTTAATATGAGCAATGCTTCGTTTGGATCAGCCGAAGTATAGAGTGCATGGGTCATTACCTCAACCGGATTTCCATAACCCGTCATACCCATAAATTCGGCAGCCCTCACCCGGTTCATCAACTGCTCATCGTATTGTGCTATGTTTTGGATGATGTTCGTAAACTCCTGCGCTTCTTTTTCAAACTTTGTTGAAACAATCAATGCCCAATACCTGCTTAACCAGTCTTCCGATTTTAGCAATTTCGCTAATTTCTCCTTCGCATCATTAAAACTAACTAGCTCCAGATTGGCGATATCGATATATTTCTGAATCTGCTCTTTATTCTTTTTACCAAAAGCAACCGGGTTTTCAAATGCGTTTTTAATCAGGTAAAATTCAGGATAAAAAGATAGATCGGGCATACTTTTTAGTTTGTTTGTAAGCAATGCCCGCATTTCCTGAAGTTTGTTTTTATGCGTTTCGTCGTTTATTAGGTTGACGGTCTCAAATGGGTCTGCCTCTATGTTGTATAGTGCTTCGGCTTGTTTTGTGTTAAAGAACTGGTCTTGTATCTGGTTCAGTTTTTCGTCTTCGTGCATCTGCGCCCATTCTTTGTAAGCCAATTGTTTATAACGATAGTTGTTCATCAAACCATCAAAATTAAAAGGCTGGAAATGACGGATATATTTATATTTCCCTTTTCTGATGGCCCTCACCATATCATATTTTTCGTCGAATCTATCCGCATAACTAAAAGTCTCGTCACGTTGACTTACCTCTTCAGCGGTAATGTTTTTTCCCAGGAAGGGTTTGCCATCAATTCCCTTAGGTATTTCAATACCGGCCAAATTAAGTATCGTAGCTCCAAAATCAATAAAGCTGACAAAACCATTGTTTTTGGTTCCCGGCTTTATATTTACCAGATGCTCGTATTTTTTTGGAATGTGAACAACTAATGGAACATGCAGTCCCGTCTCAAAAATATAACCCTTGCTACCCGGTAAAACACCACCGTGGTCGCCATAATAAAATATAAAAGTGTTTTCCAGCAAACTATCTTTTTTTAACTCATCAAGTATATCTCCCACTTCCTTGTCCATCTGCATTATTTTATCGCGATACCAGGCATTGGTATATTTCATCAGTTTAGTGTCCGGATGATTGGGTTGCACAAAACACTGGTCCGGGTCGGTCAGGGTGGACTTTGTATTAAAATCCTCCTCCGAAAAATGTACCCTGCTTTCATGAGTGGTGACAATATTCTGGATATAGAAAAACGGTTGTCCGGGTCTTCTGTTGCGCCAGTGTGCCTTTCTGCTGGAGTCATCCCAAACCGTGTCCGATTTAAAAATGTTGTAATCTTCTTTGTTATTGTTACCCGTATAATAACCTGCAGCTTTCAGGTAGGCCGGGTACATTTCAATACCTGACGGCATGGGAACCATTTCAATTTTGCGGTGGTAGTGCGATGCGATTCTTGGTCCGTAACAACCCGATATTAACGTTGATCGGGCGGCACTGCACACAGCGGCATTAGAAAACGCGTTGGTAAAAATAATGCCGTTATCAGCCAATGATTCAATGTTTGGAGTAGGAGCTCCGTGTTCATCGAAAATATCCATATAGTGTTTTGAATTATCTTCGGATGTGATCCATACAATGTTAGGTTGTTCAAGCTTGGGCTTTGGTTTTTCGCAAGCGATGAATGTGGTTGTTATTGCTAATAATAGCAGGAGTTTAGAGATATTCATTGATATTAAATTTTGATTTGTTTTGAATGGCCAAAGTAGGAAATTATACTTTTTAATAGGATGAATAAAATGAAGAATAAAGGGGGATAAATGATTATGTATTCAATTGGTAAAGTGTAAGGGTGAAAAATATACCCGCCGAATTGGTAATCCTTTACTTAAATGTCGAAACTTTATTGTTATATTAATGGAAAAGAAGCAATTTTGCAGACTTGAACATAAAAGAAGCACCCAAGGTTGTTGGGAAATAAAAACACAAGGGAATGATGGAGATAAGCTAGGAGGAATTCGTCTCTTATCTATTTTCTCTCCGTTTCTTTTCTAATTTTAAACAGATGAAGAATAGTTGTATTATAGTTGTATTGATTTGCGTACTCATCCAAAATATAAATTCTCAAAAAACAGAAAGAGATTCAACATCGATATATAAAATAAATAAGACCATTGAAATACCGGTAACTGTTGGCTTATTTGTTGGGAGTTATTTTGGGTTTAGGCATTTATCTGATAAAGGTGGGCTTTCTCAAGCTGAGGTAGAAGCATTGGATACAAAGGATATTTGGAGGTTCGATAGGTGGGCGGCCGAGCAGGATGCCTCACAACGTAACGATTTTCATAATTCTTCAGATGTGTTCCTAAACAGTTCTTTAGCTTTACCCATTATTTTAGGTCTGGATAAAGAAATCAGAAAGGATTGGTTTGATATATTGGTCATGTACACTGAGATGCATGGCGTTAATAACGCATTTTATGTGGCCGGGGCTTCCACTTTTAATAGAAAAAGACCTTTTATTTATAGTGATTTAGTGCCCATGGACGAGCGCACGGCACCGGAAACAGAAAACTCTTTTTTCAGCGGACATGCGTCCACCGCAGCAGCATCCGCATTTTTTGCTGCCAAGGTGTATAGCGATTACCATCCTGAGTTGGGTAACAAGAAATATTGGCTGTACGGTGCGGCGATGGTACCTCCCACACTGGTTGGATATTATAGAATTAAGGCGATGAAACATTTTCCTACGGATATTATTGTGGGTACTGCAATAGGGGCAGCTGTTGGTATTTTAGTGCCTCATTTTCATAAACGTAAAAAAGAAAGTAGTTTTTCCTGGTCGCCAGTTGCTGGAAGTTATATGACTGGAATAACAGCAAAATATACTTTTAAGTAGTTAGAATATAAAAAACATAACCACACCTGCAAAAGCGACCACGGCACCAGCAATTTCCTTGGGTGTAATTTTCTCCTTAAATACAATTACAGCGGGAGCAATAATTAATACGGGAACTATAGCCATAATGGTTGAAGCTATGCCTGTTGTGGTGTGTTGAATGGCCAATAAGGACAAGGAGACACCCAAAAAAGGACCGAATACAGCACCAATTGATATACTTGCCATGGCTCTTTTGTTAGTAACAGCAGAAAATACGCTTTTCCATTTTCCCAGCGCAAAAAACAAAATAGCAAACCCTATAATTCCGGCTAAAATTCTTATTTGGGTAGATAGGAAGGGATCATAATCTTTCATGCCCAGTTTGGAGAAAACCAAGCCCAGTCCCTGACCAACTGCGCCGCCAAAAGCCAGTAATATACCTTTGACAGGGTATCGGATTTTTACAGCTCTTGAGTTTGTTTCCTTTGCCATTATAACCAAGGCAATTCCAATAATGGTTACCGTCATCCCAATTAATCCTGAAACAGACATCTGCTCATTGAGGATTATCCAGCCGAAAAATGCGGCGATGGGAGGGGTAAGCGCCATTATAAGCATGGAAACCCGTGCGCCAACAACAACAAAAGCCTGAAAAAGCAGCAAGTCGCCAATGACGAAACCTATAATTCCACTGATTGCAAGCCATCCCCATGCATTAAGCGAGGCATCCGAGGCAACAAAAAGCCCAGACCGCACAAAGGAAAAAATTCCAATTAAAAAAAAGGCAATAACCAGGCGAATAAGATTGACCGGTAAGGATCCAACTTTTTTTCCGGCAGATTCAAACGCCAACGAGGTTATGGTCCAGCATATGGCTGTCGCTAATGATACAAGCTCTCCGAGTATATTACCCATCTATAAAGGTTTTTTATACCTTGATTTCAGAATTTTTTTCTTTTTTCTTTGAATGAAAAGTGCAGGTAGATATGCACACGTCATACCCAATGCTAAAAGAAGCATACTCAGTTTAATGGTGCCAAAGTTACGCAAGGTAAAAGCCAGAAGCACGAAA
Organism: Saccharicrinis sp. 156; assembly: GCF_050589685.1. Taxonomy (NCBI): domain Bacteria; kingdom Pseudomonadati; phylum Bacteroidota; class Bacteroidia; order Marinilabiliales; family Marinilabiliaceae; genus Saccharicrinis; species Saccharicrinis sp. 156. The sequence goes on along the minus strand of NZ_JBNGOS010000033.1, from coordinate 63,225 downwards.
CCGATATTTACCAAACCAATGATTAATGAGGTTTGTAAATGCGTAAATCCAAGGGTCAACATTCTGTGATGGATGTGGTTTTTATCGGCGGCAAAAGGAGAATTTCCTTTTGAGATTCTAAAAATAAATACACGCAAAGTATCAATAACCGGAACTATCAATATTCCCAAAACCACGGCAGGAGCCGAATCCATGGAATATTTTAAGTTTCCGGCATTGGATGGAACATTAAATTCGGCAAACTTAATAGCCACCACCGCCAACAAGAAGCCTAACAGCAACGATCCGGTATCGCCCATAAAAATCTTTTGTTGTTTAGAGAAAACGTTATAGTAGGAGAAGGCCAACAATGCACCTATCAAGGCCGCAGAGAATACGGGAATATGATAATTACCGTTAATGTAAAACCAAATTGAGAAAGCAGACATGGATATTATACCGGTTATAGATGCCAATCCGTCTACGCCATCAATGAGATTAAAGCCGTTTAAAATAAAAACAAATAAAAGAAGTGTTATGGTAAAACTTGCCAAGTAGTTTGGTTCAAGCCCCAATAAACCGTGAAAAGAAGTTATTCTGAGATCACCCCAGCCTATGATTATAAATGCGGCCAGTATTTGTCCGAAAAGCTTCACCATAGGTGCGGTAATCATGATGTCATCTTTAATTCCAATGGAAAAGATGATTAAAAGTGCCGGAATCAAAAAAGGTATCTGGGTGAAACTGAACCAATCAGAGAATAGGGAATACGTGAATAAAAAGCTTAAAAAAATGGCTAAACCACCCAGGGTAGGGATTTTTATTTTATGAACTGTTCTTTTGTTGGGTTCGTCATATAGGTTTTTAGATTCAGCTACGCGCAATATGGTTGGAATAGACAGAAATACCAACAAAAAAGATAGCAGTCCTGCAAATGGAATTAGCAGTTTAATCAAATATTCACTCATGGCTTAAATAAATGTGGCGTAAAAGTATAAAAAAAACTGGTTAAGCCTTTTTTATGCTTAATAAATACGAAATAGATATGTGTTTAGATAAGTTGCGGTGATAATGGTTTAAACAAATCCCATGTGCGCTGGATGAAATTTAAGGCCTGGATTGCATTCTTCATAAAATAGGGTAATAATGCACCAAAGACCTATTCAGCCTGCGCGGAATCGCGTGTAACCCCCTTTAACGTTTTAATGCAACATTCTCTGTTTTTAGCTAATTATCTGTCCTGTTTCTGAAAAAGTGCGCTCTATTATTTTGTGATATTCTGTTAGCGTTTCCATATTTCTGTCGATACCCTCAAAATCAAAATTAGCGGAATTTAGGGATATTTCGTTAGCTATGGAGGCAAGGTATTCAAAACTGACCTGTTGAGATAACAGATCCAAATTCTGTATGAGAAGTTTTATTTTTGCCGAGGAATGCAATTCTTTAATTTCATTTATTAACGGCAATATCGATTGATTTAGTTTGTTGTAAACGGTTTCCATATCCTCTTTTTTGGGTAAAGGGAACGATTTGTTAGACTGAATTTCTTTCGTTACTTTCTTTTTGTTATGTTTAAGGTACCAAGATAATACAATGATCAGCTCATCGATATGTATGGGTTTTGGGATATAATAACTAAAGCTGTTTGGGCCCGTAATCAGTTTGTCAGTGTCGCAAGAGGCAGTTAACGCCACTACCGGAATGTGTTTGACGCCATGGTTAGACTTGAGTATTTTAATCGCCTCAAAACCACCCATTAAAGGCATTCGAATATCCATTAGCACCAGGTCGGGTACTATTTCGGGGATCATTTCAATCGCGTGCTTACCATTTTCGGCCTCATATATTTCTAACTCATAACTTGTTAATAAACCTTTGATAACTTCCCTGTCTATTTTCCGGTCGTCTACTAAGAGAATCTTGGAAGGAAGAAACTCGATTCGGTTAGGATTAAATTTTAATTGCGGTAAACCGGTGTGGTTATTAACTGCAGCCAGGTTGGGTATTTCAATGGAAAAGGTACTGCCGTGGTTTTTCTTGCTTTTTACCTTGATATTGCCATTCATCAAATTAACCAGTCTTTTGCTGATGGAAAGTCCCAGGCCCGTACCTTCAAACATCCTGTTGTCCTGATCTTCTCTTTGTTTGAAATCATCGAAAATGTTTTCAATTTGATCCTGTTCAATACCAATCCCGGAATCGCTGACCGAAATATTGAGGCAGTAGAGCTGATTCATCTGAACCTCCAATTGACACGATACCTGAACAAAACCGGAAGAGGTAAACTTAATGGCGTTGCCAATTAAATTGATTAAGACTTGCTTGAGCCTTACACTATCAATTAAAAGGGTTTCGGGGATTTCACTTTTTTCTATCGTTTCAAATACGAGTCCCTTTTCCTGTGCCTGTACCTGAAATATTTTGGTGGTTTCGGCTATTAGTTGCATCACATCTACCTCGGATAGTTGAAGTTTAAGTTTGCCAGCTTCAATCTTCGATAGATCTAATACTTCGTTCAATAATGACAGCAACGTTTTACCACTTTTGGTGATAGAGGAAATATAGTTCAGCATGCTTTTATCCGAGATCTTCTTTTCCAGAATTTCGGAGAAACCTAATATGGCATTTAAGGGTGTACGTATTTCGTGGCTCATATTGGCCAAAAATGAGCTTTTGGTTTTGTTGGCTGCCTCGGCCAGCTCTTTCGCCCTCTGAAGTTCTATCTCGGATAGCTTTCTTTCCGTGATATCCGTAAAGCTCCAAATACGGCCTATAATGGTGTTGTCCATAATTTGAGGACCGGAATAGCATTCCAGATATCTACCATCGTTCAACAATATTTCGGAACAAACCTGGTTGTCGTTTATGTTTACATTTTCTTCAATCAACTTTTGACAAACACAACCATTTACGGTTTGACTTTGCACATAGTATTCAAAATCATTTTTTGATTTTAATTCAGTTTTATACGGGATTTTCCATAGCTCATAAAGCTTTTTGTTATGAAGAACAACTTGATTGCTGTTGTCGATTACGATGATGCCTGATGCAGTTGATTCAATGGTTGCTTTCAGCAGCGACCCTTGCTTGAGTGTGTCAATTTCTCTGTTTTTCCGTTCTGTAATATCCTGAAAGTAGCCCACAATACTAACTGGATTACCTTCTAAATCCCATTCGGAAAATATGCCGGTGCACAATACCCATTTATATTTATGGTCGTCTATAACTATCCTGAAGGTAGATTCGTACTTCGGACTTTTACCAATCGTAAAATCAATAAATTCTGCCTCAGCCTTTTCTTTGTCTTCTGGATGAATGTAATTAATGAGCCAGGAAACATTGAAATGCTGAACATCAATGTTAGAGTGCTCGATAATAGTTTTAAAAAACGGATCTATTTTGAATTGTTGGATGCCCATATCATACTTCCAAATGGCTATCTTACCGTTTTTTGTGGCCAACGACAACATGTAATCCCGGTCGGCATTTTCAGAATTGGTAGCATAATGATTGCTCTGGTCTTCAATACTCAATAGGTATCCTGTAAACCCGGAACTGCTGTCCTCGGTTGGGTTAATTTGGGCCGAAACCTTGTACTCTACACCTTTCTCGGAGATGAAGATGAAGGAGTGGACAATATTTTTGGTATGACCACTATTGTTGGTTTTTGAAAGAGAAATAAAATTTACTTTCTCACCACTATAACTATCATAAAAATTTAATACGTCGTTTATATTTTTGTATACAAGGTCACTTTTGGTTAAATCCGAAAATAAACACAGTTGCCTGTTGACAGCACATATCGTACCGCTTTTGTCGAAGGCAACAAATCCCATTTCCGAAGAATTGAAAATCTCAAAGCTTAGTTCTAGATTTCTATTGTTTTTTGAAGGGTAGATTTCCGGCATAAACGTACATTCATCTATTAAGTTTTCTTTCTATAGTTCTATTGGCACATGCCCTGCTTTTTGCTTCCGGTCTGAAACATAAAGCACGGGTTTTTATCTATAACCAATCATAAATCCTGAGCATTCATAAGTGTTATTGCTCTTCCAGTTAGGAGCAAATATTTCAATAAAAAGTTTTTGCGTGTTTTCAACTCCAAAGGTTTTGTGGTCGATTAATCCCTCGGAAGCGTTGTCGTATAATACCTTGTTGCCGTTAGTGTTAATTATCTTAAACTGCAATGCGCCTACCTTGGGTTTGGGATAAGTGGAAAAATAATATTCCTTTCCACCCAATGCGTTTAAAACAATTCGGGCTTTTTTCCCCTTCCGTAATTTGATCGATCTTGAAGAGGAACTTATTTGAAACGATTTATCCGGATATTGGCATTTTTTGTAGGTGTTTGAGCAGACATTAGCAAGCGATGTGTTGGTGCCAACATTTAAACCGCTCACAAGTGCTATCAAAAATAAAATTCGTTTCATAAGTTACCATCGTTTCACAGTTATACCCATATGGCCCAACAAAAGTTAAGAATACATATTTCAGCAGCCGGGCAAATTACAGCTTAATTAGTCTTCTAACAATATGTTTTAATGTGGGATTTCGCCGTGGTAATTTTGCTATTGTTTTATCATTTTTGTTCTGAAATCCTGGATGTTGTCTGAGAAGATAAAATAGTTTTCTTCCGTAAGCGTTATCTCACTTTTTCCCTCAATACGCAACGATCCATCCGCAAGCCTTCTTGCTTCACTTTCGCCAAGCGTAACATTCAGGTTGTTATATGAATGTTCCAGCACTTTTAAATCGTTTATTATATCCGATATGGTTGGGTTGCTTTTATAGGTAGTAGCCATGGTAACAATATCTTCGAATAACAGTTTCTGTTCCGCAATTCTGTTGATGGCATCCTTTTGTTTTTCAAAGTCGTTGTGCAGACGGGTTGTCAAATAAAGGCTTTCGATAAAAGTTCCAACCGAAAGAAGAGATAATGTTTTTCCCTCGTCATACTCTTGCAGGTAGCTAATCACCGTATCATAAAGCTCTCTGGAAATAGCATATAAAGAATCCGGCTCCATGGATGCATTGATGATTCTTGCTTGCTGCTCCTTGCTAAACTGCGGGTGAATATTCAATTCCTTCAATAAATAATCGACCGTAGAAATATATTCCGCCGAGAAATCAGATTTGTTGAAAGCTGAGATATAAGCCAAATCGGCAAAATAAACACCACAAACCAGTGCTTTTTTCTCCAAACCATCATACAATTTCGACTCTTTATAATTATGCATAAGCTTTGGGTCAAAACTTACCTTGTTGTCGTTTATATATGAGATAATTTCTTCAGGCGAAGGAAGTGCGTAAAAAACAGCGTCGATAGAATCGATTACACTAATGGACTCAAAATCCAGTGAAGCATCTTCTTTTGTGGCATCCTTTTTTGTGTTGTCACTGCAACTGGTGCAGCTGCTAAAAATGATGATGAACGCCGCCATTGTTGGCATAAAAATTTTTTTTATCATTGGAATGTAGTTTATTTCTTTTTTGTTTATTCGATCTGATTTTAATTGAACAACCATTTAAAAGTTATTAAATCGCTGCTGTCTTGTTTAATTATAAACGAACCGTTGTGAAAATCCATCACTATATCCGCATAAGAAAAATATAGAACCGTTTCGTCGGGCATAGTGTTAATGTTGTTGTAATCCCAATTGGGCGGATCAAATGAAATACTTAACTCATTTCTTTTGTCATAGCTGTCCAAATTAATATTGATAAAGGAGTTTTCCTCTGTATGTTTCAGTACCGTCTCCAAAATACCCAGTATGGAGTTTTTAATTAATTCCTTGTTTCCATTTATCATTATAGAATCGTCTACGTCACAATTCAACTCAAGGTTTTTATTTTCTATTAATTCGTCGTTGTGAATCAGCAAATGTTCCAAAATACCGTTTAGATAGAATTCCTGATAACCGAGTTCCTCCTTGTTGTTTATCTGGGTTATCTGACTGGCCAGCTTAGTGATAAAATCAAGGTTGTCGACAGATTCTTCCAATAACCTGACCATTTCGGATAGGCGAGAAGATTCTGCGGAATGTTTTATTAGGTTAACAGCCTTATTCAAAGAATTAAGGGGAGAAGTAATTTCCTTGCCAATAAATGATAGGAATTTATCTTTCGTTTGGGTTATAGATCTTAACTTTTCGTTGGAAGCTTCAAGTTCAAAGGTTCTCTGATGTACCTTTTCCTCCAACTGATTGTTAGCCGCTAAAATTTGTTCCTTGCTTTTTTTAAGCTCAATATGTGTGCTTACCCGGGCCAATAATTCGGCAGTATCGAAAGGTTTGGTAATAAAATCCTGACCCCCTGCCTTAAAACCGAGTACAGTGCTCTCTTTGTCGTTTTTTGCGGATAGGTAAATAATGGGCATGATGTCGTATTTGGGGTCTTTTCGTATGGTCTGACATACCTCAAAACCGTTGATCTCGGGCATCATAATATCCAGAAGCATTAAGTCAAAAGATTCTTCCTTGATCCATTCTATCGCTTCTTTTCCACCCAGTGCCACTTCGACATTATAATTGTTGTCGTTAAGAATATTTCCTAAAACTTGTATGTTTTTGGGATTGTCGTCGACAACTAATACTTTACCTTTTCTGTCCATTTTTTATGGTTACCTTATCAGTTTTAGGCTACCTTTATTCTCCAATTGTTTCATCGCCGTAAGTGGCCACTTTTACCACATAATTTTACGCGTCCGAAGCTTGAGGTTTGCCCTTCTAATTCCCGCTCCAACCGTGGCCTAAATCTGTTGATTCTTAAATCACATGACCCAATCGGTTAAACACCCTAAAGTAAATTAACTTTTTAATTCCCCATCCTCTTACGTGAATTGTGTCGTTTAGGTTATCCCTATTTGGGGTAAAAACGGGTGTTACATCTACCAAACACTTTTTAATAAAGGTTATTTTCGGTTGATATTCAGTACGAAAGCGGTCACGGGAGTCTGTTCCTGAAATTGAATAATTTGTTGTTTCTAACGGGAATAAAGTTGAACCCGGACAGGATGTACAGGAAATATTACCAATACCTACCCGGGAATGTTTTTTAATATCGTCCCTGGCAAGATTCATTTTTACCGATTCGCCGATAATCAGAGTTGTATCAGTCAGGTTCCCCGGAAGTAAAGGAGTTGGCCCCTATAAACAGAAACGGGTTGGATATGGCGGCTTTAAATCAATTGAACCCAACAAAAAAGCGGATGGTACGTATAACCCCAAAGTAGTGCAATAAACGCAAGTGCAAGGCGTTGACAGATAGATAGTAAGGGTATAAAAAAGGAAATGATTGAATATGGAGCAATATTTTAAATATGACACTTTAAAAAGTGCCGTGGAACTGTTTGGGCTTTTTATAAGCTATAAGAAGCAAGCCCACGAAATGGTGAACTATTCATATCTTGACCAGTATATGGGTTCTCGGTTTGCGCAAAGGGTACGTATGGAGATGCTTGATTATTACAAAGACTATGCTGCTACTTTAGGGGAGGGAACCCATGAAGATCAACAGAAAGCGACTTTCAATAAACATCTAAACTATTTGAGCGATGAACTTTCCAAAAACCAAAAAGTTGAGTTCTATATTGTTCTGCTAAATTATACCATCGATACAGAAAAGGTTTCCAACAGAAAGGAATACATAGGCATATTGTATGAACGATTGAAAATAGTTGCCAATATATTTAAACTCGAGGAAAGCAGGATGGAAAGTCTGGCCCACTTTATTGGGGACAACTTGTCCATGGAAAAAGATTCTAAACGGTTAATTGTAATTGGGAATTTTAACCGCGTAAAATTAAGATCCTTTAGAATGTATAACAAAAAGGATATAAAGGGGAAGATAGTTGCTTTGTATGTGCCATCCATTTCTTCTTTTTTAATCCGGTATAGCGGATCCCATGAACTTCACCTCAACAAGCAGATATTATTTCCCGAAAGAGTGTACCAGTTTGCATTGGGGGGGGTGATTGAAGCAAAAGGTATGTCGCCAATTTATTTTGCCGATTTATTCGCTGATTTTCGGAAGGAGGATACAGATCGCCTGGAATTGGTTGCGCAGGGGGTTGAAAAGAACTTTAGGGATACTAATTTAGGGGTTAAAAAACTATCTTTCAAAGTAAAATCGGGGCAATTGATGGCGGTAATGGGACGCAGTGGTACCGGCAAAACAACCCTGTTCAATATTTTAAGTGGTATTGCAAAGCCTAATAGTGGAAACGTATTTCTGAACGGACATAATCTGCACGAGAATATTGACAAACTTAAACGACATTTGGGTTATGTGCCGCAGGAGGATTTGTTGATAGAAGAGTTGACTGTTTTTCAGAACCTAAAATTTGGTGCTCAATTATGTAGGGACGATCTGTCGGAAAACGAAATCGAAGACCTGGTACTAAAAACTTTGTTCGATTTCGGATTGCACAATATCAAGAATCTTAGAGTAGGTAGCCCATTGGACAAAGTAATTAGTGGAGGTCAAAGAAAAAGGTTAAATATTGCCCTGGAACTTATCAGAAGGCCCGATGTGCTTTTTGTTGATGAACCAACATCGGGACTGTCTTCGTCGGATGCCTTACTGGTGATTAAATTACTCAAGCAAATTGCGGGAATGGGGAATATTGTCATTATCAATATTCATCAGCCACCTTCTGACTTGTTTATGCTTTTTGATAAGTTGTTGATTCTCGACGAAAACGGATATGCGGCATTTTACGGCAATCCTTTTTCTGCTTCGTCTTATTTTAAAAAGCACCTTGAGTTTGTTGATTCTATCAACGACGATAGTTTGAAATTTGGGCAATGCAACCCAGAACAGGTGATCAATCTTCTCGAATACAAGAATCTGTCGGATAACGGGGAACCAACCGGGGATAGAGTGTATGAAAGTACGCAATGGCACCGTTTGTTTACCCAAGAGGTACAGGATGATGCCAGTCTGAAATATAATGAATTGGATGTTTCGCTCACAACAATACCCAATAGAATAAAGCAGTTTTGGATTTATCTAAAACGAAATGTTCAAATCAGAAAATCAGACACACAGTACTTGGCCATGATATTTCTGGGCTCGCCGGTATTGGCATGCATAATGGCTTTCTTTCTTAAGTCAACTGATCTGGAAACCCATACATATCGTTTTATCGACAACGAGAATCTGCCGGTGTACCTGTTTATCAGTGTGGTGGTCTCTCTTTTTCTGGGATTAATTTTAAGTTCAGGCGAAATTTACCGGGATCTAAAAGTGATTAAACGGGAGGGTTTTCTCAATTTAAGCCCATCATCCTATTTAAACTCAAAAGTTGTGTATGTGGCTTTGGTAAATGCCGTACAAATATCATTGTATGTTTTGGCAGGTAACTCCATTATGGAAATTAAAGGGTTATATTTGCCCTATTTTGTTGTGCTGTGGTTAACTGCCTTTTCGTCCAGCATGATGGGGCTTTACATATCGGCCAAATTTAAATCCATTTTATCCATTTACATTACAATTCCGTTTTTGTTGATTCCCCAGATTTTATTGGCGGGCGCCATTTTAGATTTTGACAAAGTACATCACTCCCTGGCTTCCAAAAAATATGTTCCTGTTTACGCCAATATAAATATTTCAAGATGGGCATATGAGGCACTGGTTGTTCTTCAATTTACCGAAAATGAATATGACAAAGGACTGACAGACTTATTGGTTAAGCAGAGTAAAATGAGCTATCATGCCAACTTCTTCGTGCCTAAAATAGAAACATTGTTATCTCATTTTAATCAAACCGCAGATGTAAATGAGGAGGTGGAATTGATGTTAAAGGAACTAATGACACAGTTTCCGAAGCTTAAAAAAGAGGTGAGTAAAGTAAAGGTGGATCAGGATAATATAAAGGAGATACAACAGGTTGTTTCAAAGGTGAAAAAATGGTTGAGACTCAACTTGAATCACTTATATGAGAAGGTGGAAGAGCAAAGAAAAACAAAGCCGAACAATATTGTAAAAAAGGATTTCTTTAACCAAAAGCTGTCTGATTTTATATTAAAAAGTAGCGATTACGTAAAATATGTGTATTCCGATGGGGAAATGATCAGGAAATTTCAGCCCGGATATTATGTTTCGGACAATACTTTTGGAAGATCACATTACTATGCGCCAAGAAAAAGGATAGGGAAAATGCTTGTTGCAACATGGGTGTATAATTTAGCAATAATGGTAGTTTTTGCCTTGTTTTTTTATGCTGCCACTTATGTCCATCTTAAAAGAAATAAGTTCTGATGTAAATAGGATTGGATAATAAATAGATGCAGGAAATTTTTAGTGTTTTGATAGATAGGGCCCTCCATGCATTTTGTTTATGATCGTAAATCGTTCAGTTGTATAGATCCGGTCTTCATAAAAATAATCGACTCATAAAAAAGAAACTTTATTCCACGAAGTACGTAAGTTTAATAACTTTAGTAAAAAGGAATCATTACCTACCGAAAACTGGTTGTTTAATATGATATAGATGAAGAATATGATAAATTTTACTTCGAAAGTTATACTTGCCGTTATATTGCTATTTGTTGTTGCAAATAGTACCCGGGCTCAGTCGTGTGCCGATGTCCTTAAGTTATGTTCGCCTGTTGACAAGCTTTACAATAAAAAAGCCATGGCTCGAACTTATAAGGTGAAGCCGACCCAAAAGCTTAAGATCGTCCATGTATTTTATGGGAGTACGGCATATCAAATCAGTGTTTGTAAGCCTGATCGATTGGGGGATTTCCGCCTAAAAGTAATAGACTATGAAAACGGGAATGTTTTTTGGGATAATGGTGAAGATAACTTTACCGATAAAATCAACATCAGTTTTGGTTCAACAAAGCGTGTTTTTTTAGAGATAACAGCTGAGAATCCGGAAAAATTTAACGGGCAGGAGGGCTGTTTAGGTGTGGTAATAAATTATCACCGGGAAGAGAAAAGAGAAGAAATGGCTGCACCTTCAAATCTTCCGGGAATGTAATAAGTTACCCCAGTAACGAAAGCTCACTTTGGAGAGTGGGGTTCGGGGTGTTATGATAATATATTTTTCGATTTGAATAATAATGTTTACTAAACAAAACATAAAAGTCAAGCTGTTTGACGGTTCCAAGATAACTCTGAAGATGAAGGGTGATTATTTCATTGGGGAATCACAAAGACGGATTTCTGGAAAATGGGATATATACATTAGCGATGACAAAATTTTTCTCGAAGACGAGATTGAAATCGTAATGTCTTCGAGTGATGTTTATTTGTCTCCTGTAAATAAAGAGATGGGAGGATGTGTTTTTGAGTTGGATCAGGGAGACAGTAAGTACAGTAAACATTTGTTTAAAGGCATCATTCTCCTTAAACGAGAGGGGGAAGATGTAGTTGTTGTAAACGAGGTAGATGTTGAAAGTTTCGTAGCCAGTATACTGTGCAATAGGTTTCCCAATAACACACAAATAGAGTATCTAAAGGTTCAGGCTGTTGCACTGAGAAATTCCTCTATCATATTAGCCATAAATCAATACTCCGAGAGGAATGGTTCTGTTTTTGAAGAATCTGATTATTGTAAAATATTAAATTTACGACCGCAGCACCTTATAAAAAAGTATACAGGAGTTTCAAAAGTCTGCAATCAACTTGCACATGATGCCGTTAAAGAAACCGAGGGGCTGGCTTTGGTTTCTCATGATTCGTTGAGCTATATTCCGCAAACACTTTGTTGCGGTGGAGTCACCGAACAGGTGACCGGTTTGCTGGATCGTGTTTGTGATTCGGTGCAAAATAACAACATTGATTTAAGCAATAACGATAATATCGAACAATGGGTATTTTCCGGTTCCGACAGTTATTGTAAGCATGAAGATATAGCAGCAATGGACGATCTTGTTGCCGGAAGTGGGATTGATTTGTCTCAAGCCCACAGATGGAAAAGGAACGTTGAAGTCGTCTATTTCAACTCATTGCTCCGAAATAATTTCGATATCAATGTTGGAAACTTTAAAGGGGTTGAAATTACAGAACGAGGTACTTCCGGCGCTGTTAAAAGCATTTCGGTGTTTGGCGATGCCGATGAAGTGGTTTTAAAAGAAGGCGATTTGGATCGTTTGATTGTATTATTGGATTTGCCAAGCAGGTCTTTTGTGGTGGAAGAGAATCTGGAAGAGGAAGAGGCCACCCTCGAAATAAACGGGGCAGGTATGGGAACCGCGGAAGGAATTTGCAATGTTGGGGCAATGGCAATGTCGGTACAAGGCAAGTCTATGAAGGATATTTTAGACCATTATTTGCCCGGGTTTATTTTAGAGAAGCAATATTGACTGTTTTCATCCGAGAGCTGTCATTAGGAATTTGAAAAATTCCTTCATGTCAGCAGGCATCGGCTGTCCCGATAGCTATCGAGATAGAATTTATACCACTTTGGCTATGAAATTAGCACTGGGTATAATGCCGGTAGATTAATTATAGTGTTAAATGCGAAGCATTATTAACGCTAATGTTCGTCGAATTGGCATTTAGATGAAGTCAAATGACAATTTTGCGACAATTTTTTAAATCATAAAAAAGGCAGCCTTAATTCAATAGGGCTGCCTTTTAAGTTTATCGAATACCAATTTACAGAATATTGGCAATTTTATCGCTTTTATAGTTTCCGGCAACTAATTTTTCTTTTACCTCAGCAAAAGCTTTAATGGTATATTCAACATCCTCCAATGTGTGAACAGCGGTTGGTATAATTCTTAACATCAACTGATCCTTTGGAATAACAGGGTAAACCACGATAGAGCAGAAGATGTTGTAGTTTTCTCTCAAATCCATGGTCAGCTGGGTAGCCTCTGGAACCGAACCGTTCAAGAATACTGGAGTTACAGGCGATTGTGTATCACCTAAATCAAACCCTTCCGCTCTTAAACCTTTTTGCAACGCATGAACAACTTTCCAAAGATTATCCTTTAGCTCCGGCTGTGTTCTTAATAGCTCAAGTCTTTTTAAGGCACCAATAACCAATGGCATAGGAAGCGATTTTGCAAATATTTGAGAACGCATGTTATAACGAAGGTAGTTCACTACTTCCTCTTCACCCGCCACAAAAGCACCAATGCTTGCCATTGATTTGGCAAATGTGCTAAAATATACGTCAACACCATCGATTACATCAAAGTGCTCGGCAGTACCTGCTCCTGTTTTTCCCATGGTACCGAAACCGTGGGCATCATCAACCAGTAAACGGAAGTCGAATTTTTCTTTTAAAGCAACAATTTTATCCAACGCTCCAAGGTCTCCCGCCATACCGAAAACACCCTCGGTAATAACCAGGATACCACCACCTGATTCTTTGGCTCTTTTAGTTGCAGTAGTAAGCATTTTTTCGCAACGCTCAATATCATTGTGCGGAAAAACAAAACTTTTTCCTCCTTTGGCTTTATGTAAAAAAATACCATCCATGATACAAGCATGTGATTCGGAATCGTAAACGATTACATCATTTCTCGTACACAAGGTGTCAATAATGGAAACCATTCCCTGGTACCCAAAGTTGAGTAAATATGAATCTTCTTTTCCTACAAATTCAGCTAAGTTGGATTCCAGTTCTTCATGCATGCTGGTATGACCGGACATTGCACGCGCACCCATGGGGTATGCCAAACCGTACTCCGCGGCGGCATCTGCATCAGCTTTTCTAACCTCCGGGTGGTTAGCTAAACCTAAATAGTTATTCAAACTCCAGGTAAGAACTTCCTTGCCCCTAAATTTCATTTTAGGACCTATTTCGCCTTCCAATTTAGGGAATATGAAATAACCGTGAGCGGCTTTTCCATATTGACCAAGTGGTCCCATACTCTTTATCTTGTCAAAAATATCCACGTTGTATATCTTTTTATGAATTAACGGGGCAAAGGTAATATTTTTTAATAATCGTGATAGTTAATGAATACGAAAAAATGAAAATATAAAAATATGTTGTTCGGCTACTAATTTTTTTTTATTTGGCTTTAAAAGATTATCTTTGCACGTTATTATGAATAAGCCTATGGAACAACCATTTAAAAATCTTTGCCCCAGAAAGGATTGTTTTAAGCGGGTTTCATCAAATACTTATGGTTTCTAGTACGTGTTATGAGATGGTATTTGGTATGTTTGTTTTTGGTAGGCCTTTTATTTTTAGATGGTTATAAATTTTTGTACATATAAAACATCAATTCTTTAATGAGAAAAATTCTTGTTGTATTATCCATTCTCCCACTTTTATTTAGTTGTAGCCAGTACCAAAAAGTGTTAAAAAGCACCGATTATGAGCTCAAATATTCCAAAGCGATGGAATATTACGAGAAGGAAGACTTTATGCGGGCCGCAACACTATTAAACGAATTGCAAGGTGTTTACAGAGGTACCGATAAATCGGAAACCATTAGTTACACGTATGCAAGTTGTTTGTACGGACTTGATGATTATATGATGGCAGGCCATTATTATCGTCAGTTTCTTAAAACATTCCCTTCCAGTGAGCAGAACGAGGAATGTCAGTTTATGAGCGGATACTGTTATTACATGCTGTCCCCTAAGCCCAGATTGGATCAAACGGATACCTACAGCGCCATCAACGAATTTCAACTTTTCGTAAACTTATATCCTACCAGTTCAAGGGTGGAAGAAGCTAATCGGTTGATGGATGAGTTGAGAGACAAGTTAGTGTATAAATCATATTTAAGTGCCAAATTGTATTTCGATTTAGGTAACTATATGGGCAATAATTATTTGTCGGCAGTTATTGCGGCACAAAATAGCTTAAAGGATTTTCCGGATACCAAATACCGGGAAGAATTGTCCTACCTGATTTTAGAGGCTAAGTATATTCAAGCGGTAAACAGTGTGATTGAGAAGAAAGAGGACAGGATGAGGGACGCGATAGATGAATATTTCTCGTTTATTAACGAATTTCCTGAAAGTGATTACATGAAAAAGGCCGTTAAAATATATAATGACGCCTCTAAGAGTATTAATTTTGAAGAAACAAATTAGAAATAGATAACTATAAATTCATCATGGATTATAAAAAGACAAATGCTCCGGGCACCACAATTACCTGGGATACTCAAAAGCTTTCTGAGGATACCGTGAATATTTATGAGTCGGTAAATATTATTGCCAAAAGAGCGAATCAGATTAGTGTTGAGATGAAAGAGGAGTTAAATAAAAAACTTCAGGAGTTTGCATCTTATACCGATAATTTGGAAGAGGTATTTGAAAATCGTGAGCAAATAGAGATTTCAAGGTACTACGAAAGATTGCCAAAACCATCTTCTATTGCCACGCAAGAATTTGTGGAAAAAAAAGTGTATTACCGCAACGCGGACAAGGACGTTTAGCGCTTATTCAAAATTCGGCAGGAACCTTTTGTCGAATCGGCAATGACAGATACATTTATAAAAAGATAAAGGAGGTTTTGCATATTTCTTTTATCTTTTTTTATTTTCGGTATTATGATATTAAAGGACAAAAAAATCATTCTGGGGGTTTCGGCTGGTATTGCGGCCTATAAATCGGCTGTGTTGACCAGGCTTTTTGTGAAACAGGGCGCTGAGGTTAAGGTAGTGATGACGGAAAAAGCTAAGGAGTTTATTACTCCGCTGACCATGGCAACCTTATCCAAGAATCCCATTCTAGTCGATTTTTATAACCCTGAAAATGGCGACTGGAATAGTCATGTCGATTTAGGTTTATGGGCCGATGCCATGGTTATTGCCCCGGCAACAGCAAATACGATGGGTAAAATGGCCAACGCAATAGCAGATAATTTGTTGGTTACCACTTATTTGTCTGCCAGATGTCCTGTTTTTGTGGCACCTACCATGGATCTGGACATGTACCTTCATCCGGCCAATCAAAGGAATATGAAAACACTTCAGGGAGATGGTGTTCGTTTGATTGAAGCACAGACCGGAGAGTTAGCCAGCGGCTTAAGCGGTAAGGGCAGAATGGCAGAACCTGAAACGATTGTGGATGAACTGGAATCTTATTTTCAGGAAACATTAGAGCAGGAGAGGGGGGCACTGTCGGGACGAAAATTTCTGGTAAACGCAGGGCCTACGTACGAAAAAATTGACCCCGTTAGATATATCGGTAATTTTTCGAGCGGTAAAATGGGGTATCAGATTGCCGAGGTTCTAGCTGGGAAAGGTGCAGATGTCACTTTGGTTTCCGGCCCCGTATCGGTGAAAACGGAGCACCCAAAAGTGAAGGTGGTATCGGTAACTTCGGCAAAAGAAATGAGCGACGCATGCGTAAAGTACTTTCCCGAATGCGATGGTGCTGTTTTGTCCGCCGCAGTTGCGGATTATACGCCAAATATACAAGCCGACCAAAAGATAAAGAGCAAGGAGAAAGAAATGGTTCTGTCGTTAAAGGCTACCCAGGATATTGCCCGGCAACTGGGCGGAATGAAGAAAAAGGGACAGCTACTGGTTGGATTTGCTTTGGAAACGGAAAACGCCATAGAAAATGCAGGGAAAAAACTTGCCGAAAAAAATCTGGATTTTATTGTGTTAAACTCCCTGGAGAACGAAGGCGCGGGCTTTGGTGTGGATACCAATAAAATAACCCTTATAGACCGGGAAAATAATACAGAAGAGTTTACGTTAAAAAGTAAGCGTGAAGTGGCTGTCGATATTGTGGATAAGATAATGTCATTATAATTAAATCATCAAATCCGTGAAAAACCATATTGTATTATTCCTTTTGTTATTGCTGGCAAGAGTTTCTGTTTCCCAGGAACTACAGTGTTCGGTCTCTGTGGTTTCCCCTAGTGTTCAGGGTACCAATAAGCAGGTTTTTGAAACCATGCAAACTGCCATTATCGAGTTTATGAATGGACAAAAATGGACAGACAATGTTTTCAGTCCCGAGGAAAGGATAAAGTGCAGTATCATGATCAATATTAAGGAAATCAATTCTGTAGATGATTTTTCAGGCACTATTCAGGTGCAGGTGCGTCGTCCGATATACAATTCGGCTTACAGCTCTATGATCCTAAATTATCTCGATCAGGATTTTGATTTTCAGTATGTGGAATTTGAGCCCTTGATTTATAATCCCAATTCATTTAAATCGAATCTGGTAGGTGTTTTGGCATATTATGCCAACGTAATATTGGCTCTTGATTATGATTCATTTGCAAAAATGGGAGGTACAAAATATATGGAGAAAGCCGAGGATATCGTTAATCAGGCTCAAAATTCGGCACAAAAAGGTTGGCGTTCATACGAAAGTACCCGCAACCGTTATTGGTTGGTGGAGAATTATTTGAATGAGCATCACCGACCGTTGCGCGAATGTATGTATCAATATCATCGCCTGGGTTTGGATAAGATGAGCGATAAACCAGAGGACGGACGAAAAGAAGTGCTGTCGGCGATTGAAAGACTTCAGAAAGTGCACAGGAACAAACCGGGTTCTTTTGCCATGCAGGTATTTTTCGATGCTAAGTCGGAAGAATTGATCAACATTTTTTCGGAATCTTTCTCAATGGAGAAGGCCAGGGCAATTGAAGTTTTATCTGAGGTTGATCCTGCCAACGCATCAAATTA
Organism: Saccharicrinis sp. 156; assembly: GCF_050589685.1. Taxonomy (NCBI): domain Bacteria; kingdom Pseudomonadati; phylum Bacteroidota; class Bacteroidia; order Marinilabiliales; family Marinilabiliaceae; genus Saccharicrinis; species Saccharicrinis sp. 156. The sequence continues at coordinate 45,667 of NZ_JBNGOS010000033.1, read as the reverse complement.
CAGTAAATCATTATCGGGTAATCAATAATTATTGAATCGATTATGCTAAAATCGTTATTTGTTTCAAATTACGCATTAATAGATCAGGTAGAAATAGATTTCAGCAACGGTTTTTCGGTGATAACAGGAGAAACCGGGGCAGGAAAATCAATTATCTTAGGGGCACTTTCGTTAGTTCTCGGGCAGCGTAGTGATGTTTCCGTTCTAAAAGACAAAGAGAAAAAGAGTGTTGTAGAAGCAGTCTTTAATGTGTCGGGATATGGTTTTGAAAAATTGTTCAAGGAGGAGGATGTGGATTTTGAAGTAGAAACTACCATTAGAAGGGAAGTGTTATCTTCAGGAAAATCCAGGGCCTTTGTGAATGACACACCCGTAAACCTGGGATTTTTAAAAAGTGTCTCGTTGCGCTTAATCGATATACATTCGCAACATCAAAACTTGCTTCTAGGTGAAAGCGGTTTTCAGCTTAACGTAGTTGATACCGTGGCCAAGAATATGGCTCTAAAAGATAAATACCTCAACGATTACAGTACATATCATGTATTGGTAAAAAGAAAAAAAGAGCTGGAATCTCAAAATTCAAAGTTAGCTGAAGAGGCTGATTATATGCGGTTCCAGGTTGACGAGCTGGATCAAATGAAATTAATTGAAGGTGAGCAGGAGGAGTTGGAGCAGGAAAGGGAAATGCTTTCACATGCCGGGGAAATTAAAGGAAACCTTTTTGCGAATGTTGAAATTTTAAATGGTGAAGCCAGCCCGGTGCTGTCTGCCTTAAAAGAGGTAAGCAGGAACATGGATAAAATTGCTTCGTTTATTCCGGAAGGGGAGGAGTGGGTGAAAAGAACTGAATCCGCTTTTATCGACCTGGATGATCTGGTAAAAGAGCTCGAGGACAAGATGGAAGGCATAGATCATGACCCTTCACGTCTCGATTTTGTTTCTTCCAGATTGGATCAGATATATGCTCTTCAGCAGAAACACAGGGTGGATAATTTATCCGCACTCATCGAAATAAGGGATAACTTAGCCGCGAAGCTGCAAAAGATTTCCTCGTTCGACACCGATTTAATGGAGTTGAACAAAGAAATAGAAGCTGCGTTTAAGGTACTGAAACAATCGGGTAGTAGATTGTCAGCATCCCGTAAAAAGGTAATACCTGCTATCGAAAAACAAATTGTAGATCAGCTGGTGGAACTGGGAATGCCCAATGCCAGATTGGTGGTGGATTGCAAGTTGCTTAATGAATTTTCCGAAAACGGATTTGATGATATCAATTTCCTGTTTTCGGCCAACAAAAAGGGAGAACTTTCGGCTATTCCAAAGGTAGCATCAGGAGGTGAAATGTCGAGGGTGATGTTGTGCATAAAAGCATTGTTGTCTGTATCAAAAGGCTTGCCTACTATTATTTTTGATGAGATAGACTCAGGGGTTTCCGGTGAGGTGGCGGATAAAATGGGTCGTATAATGCAGGACATATCTAAAAACATACAAGTGATCAGTATAACCCATTTGCCGCAAATTGCAGTTAAAGGTAAGCATCATTATAAAGTATATAAAAAAGATAGCAAAACGGATACACGTTCGAGTATTGAAAAATTGGACTATGATCTGCGGGTAACGGAAATCGCAAAAATGTTGAGTGGTAGTAATCTTTCCGATGCTGCACTTTCCAATGCAAAAGAACTTTTGGGAGCATCGGCTTAGCTAATCCTGTATTAATATTTTTAATACTGGAAAGACCAATTTCGAATATTGATGTCAACAATTACTTGTCAGTTTTCTCTTTCAAATGATTAGGCATTTTATCGAATATGCAACCTGGATATTGTGAAATTTTAATTAATTGTACTATAAAGTATCGTCGAAAGGCTTAATCATATATATTTGTACGCTCAAAATAGAATATAACAATGGGATATAATTTATTAAAAGGAAAAAGAGGGATTATTTTCGGGGCATTGAATGATATGTCTATTGCATGGAAAGTTGCTGAAATGGCACATGCCGAAGGAGCCACTTTTACGTTGACCAACACTCCGGTCGCATGTAGAATGGGTACGTTAAACGAACTTTCGGAAAAATGTAATGCGGAGGTTATTCCCGCAGATGCTACCAGTGTAGAGGATTTAGAAAACGTTTTTGCTAAATCGATGGAAGTGCTTGGCGGAAAAATCGATTTTGTATTGCACTCTATCGGTATGTCGCTTAATGTTCGCAAAAAAAGAGTATATCACGACCTTAACTATAGTTATCTGAACAAAACTTTGGATATTTCTGCTATTTCGTTTCATAAACTCCTGCAAGTAGGTTTTAAAATGGATGCAATCAGCGAATGGGGTTCAGTTGTTGGATTGTCATATGTTGCAGCTCAGCGTTCTTTTTATGGATATAACGATATGGCCGATGCCAAATCACTGCTTGAGTCGATAGCCCGCAGTTTTGGTTATATCTATGGCCGAGAAAAGAAAGTTAGGGTAAACACTATATCACAGTCGCCTACCATGACAACCGCAGGAAGCGGTGTGAAGGGGTTTGATGGATTGATGGATTTCTCGGAAAGAATGTCGCCACTCGGAAACGCAACCGCTGACGAATGTGCCGGATATTGCCTTACCTTGTTCTCCGACCTTACCAAGAAGGTAACCATGCAGAACCTATTCCACGATGGAGGATTCTCTAATGTAGGAATGAGTTTAAGGGCAATGACGCAGTACAACAAGAGCTTTGATGTAGACGATATCAGTACCCTTGACTAGATAAAAAATGTTGGCATCTAAACTGGTGCTTTTTTTGTCCTACCAGTAATGGTAGGACTTTTTGTTTTTAGGCAACGTAGTATAGTTTTAAAGTATGATTAAAAACATTAACTTTGGCTGCGTTTTTAGTAACCTACTAGGTTAAAATCATTAAAGTAACTATGGATAAATACCAGATTAATCACCTGAGGGAGCTGGAGGCTGAATCTATTTACGTTATTCGTGAAGTGGCGGCACAGTTCGAAAAACCGGTGATGCTCTTTTCCGGAGGGAAAGATTCAATTGTAATGTTTCACTTAGCCCGTAAAGCCTTTTATCCGGCTAAAGTACCGTTTTCGCTATTACATATAGATACCGGACACAATTTTCAGGAAACATTGGATTACCGCGACAATCTAATGGCCAAGACGGGGACTAAATGTATTGTTAGATACGTGCAAGATTCAATTGATCAAGGAAAAGCGGTTGAGGAGAAAGGAGTGAATGCTTCCCGGAACAAGCTGCAGACTGTAACGCTACTTGATGCATTGGAGGAGTTGAAAACGGATGCTGCTATGGGTGGTGGTCGACGTGATGAGGAAAAAGCACGTGCCAAAGAACGTTTCTTTTCGCACAGGGACGAATTTGGTCAATGGGATCCTAAAAATCAGCGTCCCGAGCTTTGGAACATCTTCAACGGTCGCAAAAATATGGGCGAGCATTTTAGGGTATTCCCAATAAGTAACTGGACTGAGATGGATGTTTGGCAGTATATTTACATGGAAAACATCGATTTGCCAAACTTATATTTCACGCATAGGCGCGAGGTCTTCAACCGCGATGGGGTTTGGATGTTTAAGGCTCCGTTTATGCAGCTAAAACCAGGTGAAGAATTGGTTGAGATGGATGTAAGGTGCAGGACCATAGGTGATATTACCTGTACTGGTTTGACGCTTTCAAAAGCGGATAACCTGGAGGACATTATTCAAGAGGTGGCCGCAACCAGAACAACAGAGCGTGGTGGCCGTGCGGATGACAAACGTTCCGAATCGGCCATGGAAGACCGTAAAAAAGAGGGGTACTTTTAAATCAGTGTTTTAGCTAGCATCAAATTATTATGAGCGATAAAAATTCAGGATATTTAGATATGGAACTTTTGCGTTTCACCACTGCGGGCAGTGTTGATGACGGTAAAAGTACTTTAATAGGGCGATTGTTGTACGATAGTAAAGCCATTTTTGAAGATCAGATGGAAGCCATCGAAAAGGCCAGTGAACGAATTGGTAACGAAGAGGTTAATCTGGCTCTTTTAACCGATGGCTTGCGAGCCGAGCGCGAACAAGGTATTACAATCGATGTGGCATACCGTTATTTTGCCACCCCAAAACGTAAATTTATTATTGCCGACACTCCGGGACATATTCAGTATACACGCAATATGGTGACCGGTGCAAGTACCGCGAATGTGGCTATTATTTTAGTAGATGCGCGTCACGGGGTGTTGGAACAAACGTTGCGGCATTCTTATATTGCTTCTCAGTTGCAAATCCCTCACGTTATTTTCTGTGTTAACAAAATGGACTTGGTGGAATATGCCGAGGATACCTTTGAAAGTATTAAAAGTGATATTGATGCTTTCTCTTCAAAGTTAAGCGTTAAGGATATTCGTTATGTACCTATTAGTGCTCTTAATGGGGATAACGTGGTAGACCGTTCCGAGAAAATGGATTGGTATCAGGGTCCTACCTTGTTGCACTTGTTAGAGAATATTCACATCAGTAGCGATATAAACCATACCGACTTCCGTTTTCCGGTGCAGTATGTGGTGCGTCCACAGTCAGCAGAATTTCCTGACTACCGGGGTTATGGTGGTAGAATTGCTAGTGGAGCAGTAAAAGTGGGCGACCCGATTACCGTATTGCCCTCCGGTTTTACCTCAAAAGTGAAAACAATAGATTTCTTTAAGGATTCCTTAAAAGAAGCTTTTGCACCGCAATCGGTAACTATAACATTGGAGGATGAAATTGATATCAGCCGTGGCGATATGTTGGTGAAATCGGATGACCTGCCTATTACAACACAAGATTTAGAGTTGATGATATGTTGGTTTAACGAGCGTAACCTGGTTCCAAGGAGCAAATACGTAATAAAACATACCTCTGCTGATGCACGTTGCATGGTTACTGGTGTTCAACATAAAATGAACATTAATACCCTGGAGAAAAATACCGAAGATTTAACCGTGGGAATGAACGACATTGCTAAGATAAATTTGAGGGTAACTAAACCATTGCATGTGGATTCATATAATACCAACAGAATTACAGGAAGTGTAATTTTGGTAGATGAGGGAACCAACGAAACGGTTGCAGCTGGTATGATTATTTAATAACGATACAACCATATACAAAAACACCCGATGTTCTTTTTGAGCATCGGGTGTTTTTTGTTTAATGGTATATAATAAGGATATTGCACTTGTCTCTATCTTAAATTGAGGTGATTACATTTTTTTTACCGGGAAGCACTGTCCAACAAAGCATAAAAAAATCCCTAATACAATTTGTCCCAGGGATTTTAGATATTATTATTCTTTAATATTTAGAACTTCCAGCCCATCGTTAACGCCACGAAATGGTCATTGGTTTTAGCAACGGTTTCGTAGGGTACACCTAAATCCTGATCATATTCTGCATCCCAGTTGTAGTTAAAAAAACGGTTGTCGAATGACGATAGTTTGTAGGCCAAATCAATAAAATAGTTTTTGTTTCTGAATCCAAGGCCCGCAGAATAACTAGTAATTTCTCTATCCTTTTCCCCTACTTTATATGGAGACTCCTGCCAAGAATAACCGCCTCTTAAACTAACTTGTTTTCCTAACTTGAACTCCGCTCCGGCTCTAAAATTATGAGTACTGGTTAAATCATATTTTAAAGCATCACTCGCATCTCTAATAGCAAGAATATCTTCGTAGTTGGTTGAGTTTGTTTTGAACTTGCCGTTTGCATAATCGATATATTCATAATCGGCGCTCAATATGGCAAATTTTCCTATTACAAAAGATGCACCAGCAACCAGTTTTTCAGGAGTAATCACCTTATATTCAAACACGTTTTCATAGTCATATGCATAAGTAGAATTGCCCCCAACGGCATCAATGTCGTTAAAGAAAACGGCATCTATCCCGGTACCAAATTCTTCTTCTATATTGTACCATGTTGGGGTGTGGTATGCGGCACCAATTCTAAAAAAATTTACAGGTTTTAAAATAAACCCGGCTTTTAAATTAACCCCTACGCCGGAAACATCTAAATAGTTTCTTACCGAAAACCTGTCAAATACATCATAACTGTTTACCTGACCATTGTCCAAACTGTATTCCTCGTAATAGTTAGCTTCTTCTTTGTAACGCATGGTAACAATATTAACGCTACCTCCAACCATTAAAAAATTACTGATGTTAACGCCGCCGGTTAGGTTTATTTCTCCGGAATAACCTTCTTTTTCGAGAATATTGGTTTGGTGAACCATATCTCCAGGATTCATAAACGAAGAATAATAAGAACCGCCATTGCCATCATCAATCTCATCAATAATATAAGCATCAAAGGCAAGGCTGGTTAGTTGACTCCAATAACCGTCTGCATCATTGGCGTTATGTTCGAAGTAGCCGCCCAGTGATTGGCTTGTATTGCGCGCTGCAGCCAGTGATTTATAGTTAAAGTTGTTGTTTCGTGTGTACCCTATGGCAAAGTGAGAACTGACCAGCCCTTTTTTTACGTCTCTCATGGGTTTGTAGGTTCCTACAAAACCAATTTGACTGGGTGCAAACGAGAGTTTTGTTTCATCCGTTTTATTATCCAGGAATGTGCTGGATGTCGAGTTCATGATCACCGAAGGTGTAAAAGTGAATTCCGATGAGCGGTATACTCCTATACCTGCGGGGTTGATGGCAAGGGAACCATAGTCGCCTCCAACTGAAGCAAATGCATTTCCCATGGCCATGGTACGAGCCGTTCCGCTATACTGGGGTTGGGAATACCGTAACATGTCTTCGTAGTTCTGAGCATTTAAGGAGAGGACTATAAATGACAGAAGCAATGCTGTTAAATGTTTTATATTGTTCATCGTTATAGTTGTGAAAAGGTTAAACAATTAAAAATATGCTTGCAATTATATGATATTTTTACCTACTTCGGCTCGATCGGCTACTGCTACCGCTGCTTGATCGACTGCTGCTACCGGAACTGGAAGATCGGCTACTTGAACCGGAGTAGCTGCTGGATGATGATCCTGATGATCGGGATCCGCTGCTGGATGAGGGACTATAGGATCTCGATGACGAACTGCCACTGCTTCTATAACTCGAACTTCTGCTACTGGAACTTCCTGTATTGTAACTTTTGGTACTTCGGTTGGAAGAACTTCTACTTGGAGAGGTGCTGTAGCCGGAGCTTTTAGTACTGCTACCACTTGAATATTTTCTGCTTGAACTATTGTTGCTATAAGTACGGCTGGTTCCACTACTCGATTTGGAACTTGGCGTACTGCTGCTTCGGTTGTAACTACTTCTTGTAGTTGTTGAATATTGTTTGGTGTTGTTGTATATAGGTGTATAAGAGCTTCTTGTTGTCCTACTGCTACTGGTTGCTCTGCTACTGGTAGTCGCGCTTTTGGTGGTAGGGGTGTAAGATGCTCTTGTGCTTCTGCTGGTATTAGATCGTGATTGCATTGCGGCTCTTGAGGATCCTGAGCTTAACTTGCCTTGTGTCGCACTGCTTGAAGTAGACGTAGATTGTCCCGCCGCTTGTCTGCTGCTAGAATAAACTGGTCTATTTTTGTAAGTGCCTCCATGGCCACCATAATAACCTCCATGGTGGTGATGGTTATAGTAAGGATTATAATATCCGCCAAATCCCCAGGCGAAATCCCATCCAAAATAAGGGTATCCCCAAGAAGAATAGTATGGCGAGTTGAAACCGTACCAACTGTCGTAGAAACCGTAACCGCCATAGTATCCAAATCTGTTGTAACTTCTTCCAAATCGCCAATCGTAATAATAACGGCTGTGCCATTTCGGTACAACAAATGCATAATCACCATCTATGTATACGTTATAGTCAAAACCACTGTTAAATATGACATCTTGGTATAAAGGCGACCAGTATGGAATGCCTCTGAAAGGCCCATGGAAACGCGCTAGTCTTTCCGCATAATCCCTGTCCATTTCCGAACCTTCAAATTCGTTCACCCAATATCCGGTGTTTTCGTCATAGTACAACAAAGAATCCACTTCTTGAATCGTGTCATTGGTCAATAAGCTGGTATATTCTTGTTGAATTTGCGAAAAATCTCTCAGATCTTCCTGCTGTTCAGCTCTCTCGGATCTGTTATATTCGCTTTTTAAGTTTGAAATTCGTTTGTTATCTTCTTTTTTTATCATTTTATCCGGTTTGGGTAAAGCCGAATATTTTTGGGCAACAGCAACAGGTTTGTCTGAAGGTGTGTAGTAAATATCATCTTCGTAAATGTCGGAAGTGTATGACCTTTGAGTTGTACATCCACTTAAAACAAAGGTGACAACGGATATAAAAAATATAAACTTTTTCATGGCGTACGCTTTTAGTTATGATCGGGATATTGACCTGAAACGATAAAAAACGCTACCAAAATAACAATTCTAAATCATAAAAGGTCTAAATACCCTAATAAAGGTTACAACTGGTTTGATAACAACAATAAACGTACCATACTTTTGTTATTTTGCAATTATTATTTACAAAAATTAACAATAATAAAAGTTAATTCTTTACTGGAATGTAGTGCTGTTTTTATAATATCCTAACCAGGAAAGCTATAGACAAACAGGTTTATAGCTTGCCCAAGTTAGTGGGTGAAATAATTGATAAATATTATTAATTAATAGATAATCAGGTATATATGTATTAAGACTAAAGAATTTAAAATTCTGTTTACCTACCTTCCTTCCAGTATTCCGCTATTTTTTGGCAGAATACAGGAAGGAAGGAAGGAGTTAATGCATTACTTTTTCTTAGACTACGCTTAAATATGTGCCTGATTTTTTGTTATTTTGCGCACTCTAAAAAACAGATAAAGATGTTATCAAATAGTAATATTATTCGTCGACATAATCGATTTAAAATAACTTACTATTAGTGGCTAAGATATAAATTGATTCAAACATATGGCAAAAGGATTAACAAAGAGGAGTGTTGACTACTCACAATGGTATAACGAGTTAGTAATGAAGGCCGATTTGGCAGAAAACTCGGCAGTACGCGGATGTATGGTAATTAAACCTTATGGTTACGCTATCTGGGAAAAGATGCAGCAACAACTGGATAAAATGTTCAAAGAAACAGGACATGAAAACGCTTATTTCCCCTTGTTTATCCCGAAGTCATTTTTTAGTAAAGAAGCAGATCATGTTGAGGGTTTCGCAAAAGAATGTGCAGTCGTTACGCATTACCGACTTAAGAATGATCCTGATGGAAACGGGGTTGTGGTTGATCCGGATGCTAAACTCGAGGAAGAGTTGATTGTTCGTCCTACTTCGGAAACTATTATCTGGAATACGTATAAAAACTGGATTCAATCCTATCGCGATCTTCCCATTAAATGTAACCAATGGGCCAATGTGGTCCGTTGGGAAATGAGAACGCGTTTGTTTTTGCGTACAGCCGAATTTTTGTGGCAAGAAGGGCATACGGCCCATGCAACCCAGCAAGAAGCTATGGAAGAAACTGAAACAATGATTCAGGTATATGCCGATTTTGCTGAAAAGTTTATGGGCGTGCCGGTCGTGCAAGGATGTAAAACTGCGAACGAAAGGTTTGCCGGAGCGTTGGAAACCTATACAATAGAGGCCTTAATGCAAGATGGTAAAGCATTGCAGTCGGGAACGTCGCACTTTTTAGGACAGAACTTTGCAAAAGCGTTCGATGTGAAATTTGCGAATAAGGAAGGAAAAGAGGATTATGTTTGGGCTACTTCGTGGGGAGTTTCAACTCGTTTGATGGGCGCGTTAATTATGGCGCACTCCGATGATTTTGGTTTGGTATTACCTCCAAAATTGGCGCCAATTCAGGTGGCCATTGTTCCTATTTATAAGAGTCAGGAAGATCTCGATAAAATTTCGGCTGTAGTTGATGATGTAGTTGTTAAATTAAAGCAACGAGGAATTTCCGTAAAGTTCGATGACAGCGATAACCGCAAGCCAGGTTGGAAGTTTGCCCAGTATGAATTGAAAGGTGTACCGGTCCGTTTGGCTGTTGGCCCCCGCGACATTGAGAACAATACGGTTGAAGTGGCCCGTCGCGATACTTTGACTAAAGAAGTGGTTTCTATTGATGGTGTGGATGGATATGTTGCAGCGCTGTTAGATACTATCCAGGAAAACATCTTTAAAAAAGCGTTGGACTTTAGGGAGGAAATGACCTCAGAGGTAGGTACATATGAGGAGTTTAAAAAGGTCTTAAACGAAAAAGGTGGGTTTGTTGTAGCGCATTGGGACGGTACCTCTGAAACAGAGCAAAAAATAAAGGACGAAACCAAAGCAACCATTCGTTGTATTCCTTTAAACGGAGATAAAACACCGGGAAAATGTATGGTTACTGGTAAACCTTCGGCACAAAAGGTTTTATTTGCGAAATCTTATTAAGATTTAGTAGCGGAATTTCTTTATGATATTTGTCAGGGGAGGCTTTTTATTAGCTTCCCCTTTTTGTATTTATTTTATTAACACCTACTTTTATCAGTTAGCATTGCATTTTTAACTTCGGTAGAAAGAATATTTGTTTTAGTTTTAAAATTATATAAATAATATGACAAACATAAAAGACAGGTTTTTAAAATACGTGAGTATTGATACCCAATCGGATACGGATACAGGACTGACCCCGTCTACCCCGGGACAGATGAAATTTTCGCTACAATTGGTAGAAGAGCTTAAAGAAATTGGTTTGCAGGAGGTTGAGTTGGATGATAACGGGTACGTGATGGCAACAGTTCCCGCTAATGTTGAAGAGGAAGTGCCTGTAATGGGTTTTATTGCTCATGTAGATACCAGTCCCGATTTTACAGGGAAACATGTGAACCCTCAAATAATAGAAAATTACGATGGCAACGATATTGTTCTCAACAAAGAGGACCATATCATTATGGAAACATCTGATTTTCCCGAACTAAAGAAATATGTTGGGCAGACACTAATAACCACAGATGGAACAACGTTACTTGGTGCGGATGACAAAGCTGGAGTGGCCGAAATAGTGACTGCGGCTGAACACCTGATCAATCACCCTGAAATTAAACATGGAAAAATAAGGATTGGATTTACGCCGGATGAAGAAATAGGGGCAGGAGCCGATCATTTTAATGTGGAAAAATTCGGGGCTGAATATGCCTATACCATGGATGGCGGTGAAATAGGGGAGTTGGAATATGAAAACTTTAATGCCGCAATAGCTAAAATAACAGTAGCCGGCAGAAACGTGCATCCTGGGTATGCAAAAAACAAAATGCGAAATTCGATACGTATCGCCAATCAAATTATTTCCATGCTGCCAAGGGTCGAGACTCCCGAACATACATCCGGATATGAGGGTTTTTATCATTTGATGTCATTTAAAGGTGAGGTGGAGAAAAGTGAACTCACTTATCTTATTAGAGATTTTAAGCGCGAAAGGTTCGAAGACCGTAAAAAGGAAATGGCACACCTGGCCAGTAAAGTAAACAGCGAATATGGCAGTGGTACCGTCTCCATAGAAATAAAGGATCAGTATTATAACATGTGCGAAAAAGTGAAGCCGGTAATACATATTGTTGACCAAGCTAAAAAAGCCATGGAAGAAGTGGGGGTGACGCCAAATATAAAGCCAATTCGCGGCGGAACCGATGGGGCTCGTTTGTCTTTTATGGGTTTGCCAACGCCTAATATTTTTGCCGGAGGGCATAATTTTCATGGAAGGTTCGAGTTTGTCCCACTTCAAAGTATGGAAAAGGCAGTTGAAGTAATCATAAAAATAGTTGAGCTATCCGCGAAATAAAATCGTACGCGGATTAATTTTAATCCTTCAATTCTGACAATGGAAAAGAGGTGTCCGCAGAATCAACAGATTTCTGAACAATATAAATATTGGTAAGCCACTTCATCTTCCAATCTGTAGACCTAAAAAATATAAATGAGTCTATTGATATCAAATAAAGTAGACTGAGTGTATTGACAAGGTGAAAAAAATTTTCTAATTTATGAGAACAATATTTATATCCTTTTGTTTGAGGTGTGTAATCAATAATATTTCAGAATTAAATAAACAAATAAGAAAATTATGGCAGTACTAGTAGGAAAAAAAGCACCGGCTTTTAAAGCGGAAGCAGTTGTTAACGGTGGTGAAATAGTGGAGAATTACTCTCTGGATCAATTCGTAGGTAAAAAGAGTGTTATATTATTCTTTTATCCGGCAGATTTTACATTTGTTTGTCCAACCGAGATTATTGCTTTTCAGGACAAGATTTCTGAGTTTGAAAAAAGAAACGTTGCGGTAGTTGGCGTATCTGTTGACTCTGCTTTTTCTCACTGGAAATGGTTGCAAACAGATAAAAAAGAAGGCGGTATCAAAGGAGTGAAATTCCCGTTGGTTGCAGATAATGCGATGACTATTTCCGAAAACTATGATGTGTTGGCTGGGGAGTATGATTATAACGAAGAAGGACAAATGGTATTTGAAGGCACACCAATGGCCTACAGAGGACTGTTTTTAATTGACAAAGAAGGTATTGTGCGTCATCAAGTGGTAAATGATATGCCGCTGGGACGTAGCGTTGAAGAAACATTAAGAATGATTGACGCGTTGCAATTCTTCGAGGAGAACGGTGAGGTTTGTCCTGCAGATTGGCATGCTGGTGATGAAGGATTAATCGCTTCGCAGGAAGGTATTTCTGATTATTTAGGAAAACGAGATTAAAGCTGGTTAAAAATATGATTAAAAGCATCTACATTAATTTGTGGGTGCTTTTTTGATATGAATAGGTTCGATTATACCATTTTGAATTAAATTTGCGCCATGCGTAGGTATTTTTCTTTTCACGTTGAAGATTCAACCGATTTCAAACAGAAGATAGTTCTATATTGCAGAAAATTCGAATACGGTGCCGTTTATGATAGTTGTGATTACTATCGGAATCGCGAATCAGAAGTGGATTATCATACAGCGGATTTAATGGTAGGACTTGATCACATAGATAAGGTGATTGGTGGATTTGAAGCAGTTCAAAAATTTCAATCGGAGATTAACGATTGGATGTGTGGTTATTGGGGTTATGATTTAAAGGATGACTTAGAGAAATTGTATTCGGTCAATCACGACGGATTAAATTTCGATAAAGCTGTTTTTTTTCAACCGCGCTATGTGATCCGGTGCATAGGCAATAAATGGACTATCGGTTATTTGGCTGACATAAATAAAGAAGAGGAGGCAAGGGAAATAATCTCGTCCATTTTTTCACAAAACAACGGAGAAAGAATAGTTGACAAGGTGCAGTTTACGGCAAGGGTAAGCAAGAATAAGTATTGTCAGTCAATTAAATCTATTTTGGAACATATACATAAGGGTGATATATATGAGTTGAATTATTGCATGGAATTTTTTGCTGAAAATACGGAAATAAACCCATTCGCAATATACAATACATTGGTGGAAATTTCCCCAACACCATTTTCCGGTTTATTAAAAACGAAGCACCATTATGTTCTTTGTGCATCTCCGGAAAGATATATTAAAATGGAAAAAAATAAAATTATCAGTCAACCTATTAAAGGAACCGCCAAGCGAGGAGCCGATTCTATTGAAGACGATAATTTAAAAAAGGATTTGGCATCATGTATAAAAGAACGATCGGAGAATATAATGATTGTTGATTTGGTGCGTAATGATTTATCCCGGGTGGCAGAAAAAGGTTCGGTAAAAGTAGAGGAACTTTGCGGTATTTACCCTTTCCGACAGGTATTTCAGATGATTTCTACCGTAACCGCAAAGTTGGACAAAGATAAAACAGGAATGGATGCTATCAGGTCTTCATTTCCGGCAGGTTCAATGACCGGGGCACCTAAGGTTAGGGCGATGAAACTTATCGAGAAATATGAAGAAACCAAAAGAGGCGTATATTCAGGTGCGATAGGGTATTTTACGCCAGAAGGTGATTTCGATTTTAATGTGGTGATTCGTAGTTTGCTTTATAACTCAACAAATAAATATCTGTCGTTTATGGTGGGAGGTGCCATAACCGAAAAAAGTATACCCGAAAAGGAATATGAAGAGTGCCTGTTAAAAGCAAAGGCTATTTTACAGTTGTTTAATCAGGATAAAATAATACCCTATGAATAATCGTTTTTTAAATTACTTAAAAGATAAATGCAAATACAAATCCGGGCAAAGGGTATTGGTGGCGTTGAGTGGAGGTGCTGATTCTGTTGTTTTGTTACATCAATTAGTTTCGTTGAAGGTAGGTGTTTGTGCGGCACATTGTAATTTTAATTTAAGAGGCGATGAATCGGATGGGGATGAGCATTTTGTTGTGGATTTATGTGCGTCGCTTGGTGTAAAACTATTTCAAAAGTCTTTTGACACAAAAGGGCATGCGACGGAAAATGGAATTTCCATTGAAATGGCAGCTAGGGATTTGAGATATGCCTGGTTCGAAAAACTAAAAGAAGCAGAACAGTTCGACTGGATTGCAACAGGTCATCATAAAGACGATAGTATAGAAACCTTCTTTTTAAATCTTGCCAGGGGAACTGGCATTAAAGGTTTGTCTGGTATTAGACCTGTTCACGGCCATGTTATTCGCCCGTTATTGCAGTTCTCGCGAAGTGAAATAGTGCAATATTGTTCAGTGCATAATCTAAGTTACAGAACGGATTCATCCAACCTGGAGTCTGTTTATCTGCGAAATAAGGTAAGGCATCAAATCCTTCCTCGGTTGATGGAATTAAATCCATCTTTTATGGATACCATGGAGACTAACATGAAGCATCTGGATCAGGTAAGTAGGTTTGTTAAGGGTTCTGTGGAGGAAATTAAAAAGGAGTTGGTGGTGGAACAGGATGGTCAGATGCTAATATCGTTGCAGCATATCCATCGCTTTGTGGATAAGAATTTGGTTCTATTTGAAATTCTGCATCCTTATGGGTTTAACGGGGCTATTGTAAATGAGTTGGTGGAAAGTATCGAGAACAATGTTTCTGGAAAGCAGTTTTATTCAAAAGAATATCGACTGATAAAAGATCGATTTAATGTGATTCTTCTGCCTAAGGAAGAAAATGATCACAATGAACGTTTTTATATTGAAATCGACCAAAACGAGATCGATCTTCCCATAAAACTCAAGTTAGATAAGGGTATTGAGGCCAATGGATATAAAATTGACAAAAGCAGTCAGGTGGCTCAGTTTGATGAAGAATTGCTCAATTACCCCTTAGCGATACGCAAATGGCAACAAGGCGACCAGTTCCGTCCACTGGGCATGAAAAACTTCAAAAAGCTGAGCGACTTTTTCATCGATGAAAAGTTTTCTTTAAAAGACAAAGAAGATACCTGGTTGTTGATTTCGGGAGATGATATTATTTGGGTGATTGGTCACAGAACAGACGACAGGTATAAAATTACGAAAAGAACCAATAGCCTTACTAAGATTCAATATGGGCATTGAATTGGATATCATCCACAATGCCTCCGCCAACAACAATATTATCTTGATAAATAACGATGGATTGCCCGGGCGTTAATGCCCATACGGGTTCATTAAAATGGATGTGAAGTTGGTTGTCGATGAGCTCCACTGTTCCTGGGGTAGGGGGAACACAATCTAAGCCACGGATTCGCACATCGACTTTTTGCGTACGGTTTAAAAAATAAGGATTATTTGTTAAGTAGTCGCTGATGATTAGGTGGTCTGAAAAAAGCGAGTTTTTAGGAGCAGTGATTAACTTGTTATTTTCAGCATCAATTTGAGCTACGCATTCACCATGGTTCTTGAGCAGGTTTAGTCCTCTTTTTTGGCCAATCGTATAATAAGGAAATCCTTCATGGGTTCCTATTTTATCTCCATCGCTGTTTAGCACTTCACCATTATCGAGGTTTTCTCTTAGATCGGGTTTTATTTCATCAATAAACGACCTGTAATTCTGACCATGTAAAAAGCAAACCCCCATGCTTTCTTTTTTGTTGGCCATGGACTTAAAACCAAGCTCTTTGGCTTTTTCCTTTATTAGTTTTTTATGCAAGGACCCCAATGGGAATATGCATTTCGATAGTGTTTGTTGGGGCAAGTTCCATAGGAAGTATGATTGGTCTTTAGCGGGGTCTAAACCTTTTAGAATATGAAAGTATCCATCCTTTTTTACTACATTAACATAATGTCCGGTGGAAATTTTATCACATTTGAGCCGTTCAGATTCTTCCAATAACAATTTCCATTTAATGGTTTCGTTACATCGGATGCAAGGGTTTGGCGTTCTGCCCCGCAGGTACTCGTCGACAAAATAATCGATCACCTCTTTTTTAAACGCGTCATAAACATCTATCAAATGGTGTTCGATGTGAAGCCCGGCTGCCAGTGCTTTTACTTCTAAAATAAACTGACGGGAACCTGGTGATGCCAGTGGAGATACTGTGTTAAATGTAATTCCGACTACCTCGTACCCCTGCTCCTGTAAATACCATGCCGACATGGAACTGTCTACACCCCCACTCATTCCCAGCAAAACCCTTTCTTTCTTCATGGATAGTTAGAATATACAAAAAACAAACTTCTTATGTATTTATTATCGGGCTGTAAATTAACAACCACAAACAAGCTGCAAAAATAATAATAGTTTTAGTACCGTAATGCTAATATCTTTGCATTTTTTGTCGAATATAGTGTTAAGGAGGGTAAGGAAAAAATCGCCCAGTAATTATACGGATTAACTTGGATATATTCATTGTTGTTAACCACACATGTCACTTATTTTACTACTTTTATTCTCGATAAACCCAATTATGCATCTAAAATATAAATGCATAATTTAATGAAAGAAAATCAGCTAGTTAAGCTAAATAATCAAACACCAATATGATGATTTTGTATGTCAGGGTTTATTCCTGACAAAATCTTGTATTGCAAGAATTTCTTCACTTCTTAGAAGTGAAGATGCATTAAAAAATGCATCTTTAGGGTTCAATGGATCTTCATCTTAATAATAAAGTAGTTTAATATGCTTCGAAATATCATATTGATCGGTTCAGGAAACTTAGCCACTCAGTTAGGTAATCGTTTGGTAAAGAAAGGACTTAATATCCGACAGGTTTTTAGTAGAACCCTTGCAAATGCGGAAGAATTGGCAGAGCAACTGAATGCTTATGCCACGGATGACTTTGAGGAAATTCAGGTAGATGCCGACTTATACATAGTTGCGGTTACAGATGCAGCTTTATTAGCTACCATTGAACAAATGCCAAAAGTCAAAGGTATTGTGGTTCATACTGCTGGTTCTTTGGGAGTGGATTTACTTATTCGATTTAATAAATATGGTATTTTATATCCATTTCAGACTTTTAGCAAAGAAAGGGAAGTCGATTTTGAGGAGGTTCCCATTTTAATTGAAGCAAATAAAGATGAAGTTAGCAAAGAACTGGAACATTTTGCCAGAAAAATATCGGGAACCGTGATCGCTTGTGATTCAAACCAGCGTCAGCAAATACATTTAGCTGCAGTTTTCGCCTGCAACTTTTCGAACCATATGTATGCCATAGCAGATCGTATTCTGAAAAAGAACAATGTCAGCTTTGATGTAATGAAACCGTTAATTAAAGAAACAGCATTTAAAACGGAATTTTTGTCACCCGTAAAAGCACAAACCGGACCGGCTATAAGAGGCGACAGAAACGTAATTGACAAACATCTGGCTATGCTCGATAATGATGATGAGCTGGCAGTTTTGTATAGTAAACTATCGCGCAGAATTGCAGCGTTTAATTTAAAGGGAGACAAAAAAGTAGATTAGAGGAATAAAAAAAGCCAGGTTCATGAACGATCCTGGCTTTTTTTAAGTTTCAATTAATTTTAATCCGGATTATGTATTGGAGGTTCGTGATTAGTATTGCAAGTACCATAAAACAAGGCAGTACTGAAACGAGGCATCACTTGTCCCGATTACTTTCGGGAGCATCGTTCTGGTGAGTTGAAGTGATGCAACGAAGTGCCTTGTTTTAAAGTAATTTCAATGTGTAATAGAATTTCTAATGCATATTGCGGGTTTAAACAGCTATTTTATCAAAGTCATCTCATCCAATAGATATCTTGCTCCTGCAAATTTGTCTATCAAAAATAAAACGTATCTGATATCCAACGAAATATTGCGGCATTGTTCGGGATTGAACATTAAATCGCTCATCACGCCTTCCCAGGCACGATCGAAGTTTACGCCAATTAGTTCGCCGTTGGCATTTACTACCGGGCTACCCGAGTTACCTCCTGTAGTATGGTTAGTGGCGATAAAACAAACGGGTACTGTACCGTTACGTGTGTACTGTCCAAAGTCCTTTTTTTCGTAAAGTTTTTTTAACTTTTCCGGAACGCGGTAATCGTAAATGTCCGGATTATCTTTTTCAATAATACCCTCTAGCGTAGTATGGTTGTTAAATACGACACCGTCTTTTGGTTTGTAGCCTTTCACTTTCCCATAAGATACCCTTAATGTAAAATTGGCGTCAGGATAGAAAACAGAGTCTGATTGAAAAGCCATTTGAGCCGCCATATATTTTTGATCGAGGTCTTTTATTTCGGAAGTCAACTGACTGTAGGATTCAGAATTTTTTTGCCTATAAGCGTTATAAAAACTGCTAAATAGTTTATAAGCAGGATCTTTTTCGAGTTTTTTCAGGTCTTTGGCCGTAAAGTTTTTAGCAAACGACATTGTGGATTCTTTGTTAACAAACAGAGTTTTGGCAAATAACTGATTTACAAACTTCGAAATATTGCCTTTGTACTTTTTGTCAATCCAACTGTAAATTTCGGGATGAAACTTAGCGTCTACACTTTCCCTGAACATGGATAAAATGGCAACCGTTATTTCTTTGTCAATAGGTTTATAATAATCTTTAAAAAATGCAGTAAGCTTCTTGTTTAAGTCCGATTTAATCAATTTTATTTGCTCCTGATCCAGTGAATCTTTTTGATAGGCTGTTTTTAACCGATTAAAAAGGCTCGACGTTTGAACTGCCTCCATTCCGTTTCGGAATATGGCTTCCAAGAAGTAATTGTTTGCCAGGCGATAATCACCATAAGTTGTATAAATCGATTGGTATTCTTTTAACAAACCGGAATATTGTTCGGCATTTTTATCTGCCCAGAATTGAAAATCAGCTTCGAATTTTTCCTTCTTGTCAATGGCATTTAGTTTTTCCAAACCTTTGATTTCACCAATCCACCTTTTCCATGAGTTGGAAATTCGGGCCGCCTTTGTAGCATATTGGATTCGGACAGCTGGATCTTTTTCCTGATATTTTTTAATAATATCAAGTTTCTTTGTACGTAGGTCTATCAATTCAGGATTTACTTTTTCGGTAATCATCTTAAGGTGATAAGAAGGGACGTACTGTTCCGTTGAACCTGGATAGCCAAACACCATGGTGAAATCACCTTCTTCGACTCCCTTTAACGAGATAGGAAAGTGCTTGAGCGGTTTATACGGTACATTTTCTTTTGAATAATCGGCGGGTCTGTTGTTCTTATCTGCATATATCCTAAACAGAGAAAAATCGCCGGTATGGCGAGGCCACATCCAGTTATCGGTATCTCCGCCGAACTTTCCGATGGCGGAAGGTGGGGCGCCCACCAGGCGAACGTCGTTGTACACTTCGTTTACCGAGAGGAAATATTGGTTGCCTTGGAAGAATGGCTTAATGTTTGCTTTGTAATGCGTACCCTCGGTGGCCTCTTTAATGATCGTCGTAATGTTTTTTTGGATGGTATCGGTTTTGCCTTCCATACCCTCTGTTACACCACTTAAAACCCGATCGGTAACATCTTCGATTCTTTTAAGAAAGGTAACGGATAAATTATCGTTGATGAGCTCATGTGCGCGATCTTTGGCCCAGAATCCTTCAGTGAGATAATCGTGCTCTACGCTACTGTGTTTTTGAATGGCATCAAAACCGCAATGGTGGTTGGTGATGATGAGTCCTTGATCAGAGATAAGCTCTCCCGTACATCCGCCACCAAATATTACCACGGCATCCTTCATGCAAGCTTGGTTTACACTATATATGTCTTCTGCAGTAAGCTTAAAGCCCATTTGCCGCATTTCTTCAATATTATATTTTTCAAGCAGGATAGGAATCCACATACCTTCCCTGGCTTGTGACGAAAGGCAAAAAACAACTGATACAATCAGTAAAGTAAGAATTTTCCTCATGTGTTTAATTTTATAGCTATCTGTATTTTTATTGAGTTAAAATTTCATTAGTTCAGTATATAATTTTTGTATGGGTAATCCTACCACATTAAAGTACGAACCTTCTATTTTTTCAATGCCAATCATTCCAATCCATTCCTGAATGCCATAAGCACCGGCTTTATCAAATGGTTTGTACTCATCTACGTAAAACGCTATTTCTTCATCATTCAGTGCTTTAAAAAATACTTTTGAAGAAACAGCAAAAGATTGCATTTTGTGGGCACTCAACAAGGTCACGCCTGTTATTACTTCATGTGTATTGGCCGAAAGTTTTCTGAGCATCTCAATAGCATCGGTCCTATCCTTTGGTTTACCCAGAGTCTCTTGCCCTAAACAAACGATGGTATCCGATGTAATCACCAATTTATTGGTATGCTGAATTTCTTGTTTGAACGGTGCGGCTTTTAGTTCGGAAAGATAGGTGGCAATTTCTTCTTTGTTTAGGCCATCCGGGTATACTTCTTCAATACTTTTACTTTCAACGGAAAAATCAACCCCTATTTCCCGCAACAGTTGCGAACGCCGGGGAGATTTAGACGCCAATATGATTTGATAATTTTTTAGATGTTGCTGAAGCATACGCTATATTGCATTAAAACAGTTGCCCTGCTACCAGGATATATAAAATTCCAAACAACATAATCAGTTTGTAAAATGTGTTTAAACGATGGTATGCCTTTGGTGTTTTACTTTTATATAAAAAATAAATGGATAAAATAAGGGGGGCTGTTATTAAAACAGCAATATACCAAAGCGTAATTATAGAGCTGTTTAAAATATCGAAGGTAAAATACAAACCCCATATGGACAATAATGTACTGCAGGTAAGTATAACCACAAAAATTTTCGAGAATTTCATTCCTATTTCAATGGGCAAGGTTCTGCACCCACCTTGTTCGTCCCCAAAAACATCTTCCATGTCTTTTACGATCTCGCGGATAAGGGTGGTCACAAACGCAAAAAAAGCAAAACCTAACGTCCAGAACCATGCGGTTGAACAAGCTTCGGTATTTACAATCGCATTGCCGTGAACACGCACCAACATGGCAAATTCCAACGAAACTACAACAATGGTAACCAAGGCGGTTAAACCCGCTACAATCAAGTTACCAATAAATCCTTGTTTTTTAAATGTAGTGGAATAATACCAAAGAAAGACGGGTATTAACAAAAACATAAGCGCCCAGGTTTCCTTGCGCGCGATATAGGAAATAAACAGGCCAATAAATACCCCAATAAACGATAGGATAACATGAAAAAACATGGCTTGCCGTCTTTGCAGGCCATTGTCGATTATCATTTTATCAGGACGATTTAAACGGTCGATTTTAATGTCGAAATAATCGTTAATCACATAACCCGATGCGGCCAAACAAACCGATGCCAATACCAACAACCCAAATCGAAAATCGGACAGAACAGGTTCATAACCAAAATGGTTTAAAATTGGTATGATTAACCCATACCTGATCAAGCATTGCAATAACACTATTATCAGTAGATTGGGAAGGCGAACTAAACGCAATAATGATATCATAGTATTTTTTTTACCAAGAATGATCCAATCCCCACTTTCCGTGTGCCCTTAATACCTGTTCAATAACATCGCGTGCACATCCCTCTCCTCCGTTTTTATGGCTGATATATTTGCATAGTGACTTTACTTCTTCAACCGCATCGGCCGGACAAACAGGGACACCAACCGCATCCATTACAGGGTAGTCCGGTAAATCGTCGCCCATGTACATCACATCCTCCGGTTTTAGGTTTCTTTTGTTTAACCAATTCTCAAAATGAGGAACTTTTACCGAGGCACGCATGTAAATATCTTCAATACCCAATAACTCGTATCGTTTTCTCACAGCTTCGGTATTACCTCCTGTAATTATTGCGACTGGATATTCCAGTTTAACGGCCAATTGCAGGGCATAACCATCTTTAATATTGATTGTTCGCATAGGAACACCTTCAGAATCCATAGGTATAATCTGAGCAGACAAAACACCGTCTACATCAAAGGCAAAAGCCTTTACCTTCATTAAGTCCTCTTTAAAATTGCTCATGTAACATGTAGTTTGCTGCGAATTTACAAAATACAAACTTATTGTTTTGAGTTAAAAGTAGAAAGTTCAAAGTTTTTTACTTGCTGTTTTTTTGTTGGTGTTGGTTCAAAGTTCTATTATGCAGTATGTTGATGATGATTTAATGGCTGGCCGTAGCGTTGAGCCAGTGCCCTGTTCCGGAATTATTTTCTATAAAATGATAAATCTTATGCCCGGTTAAACTTTTACTAAAAGAATCCGTCTAAGCATAAAAAAGTTATGCGTTACCTACTATTTATATTGATATGGTGGAATATGAGTTGTACCACTAAAGGTGAAGGTGATGATGTAGAACCTGTAATAATTAAGTTCGATACCTATCAATACAAGAATATTGACGGTGTTTCTAAAAATCTATTAAGTTTGGATGTTTATTATACAAGCGATATATCCAACAAAAAACCTATAGTTGTCTATGTGCACGGAGGTGGTTGGAGTATTGGCGATAAAGCTTCCCAGTTAGACAATAAAATAGATTTGTTTCGCTCCTTAAACTATGTTTTTGTAAGTATAAACTACAGGTTGAGCCCTTTTCCTTTTGAAATTGATAATACAAGCAGGATAAAATATCCCGATCACAATATTGATGTTGCTGATGCATTGCTGTGGATTTACACCCATATTGGTTCGTTGGGAGGTGATAAAAACAAAATTGCACTGTTAGGGCATAGTGCAGGAGCGCATTTGGTGGCTCTTACAGGTACTAACCCAATGTTTTTAAATGACGTAGGGTTATCCTTATTTGATATTAAAGGTGTAGCTTGTATAGATACCGAAAGCTACGATGTAGACGAACAGGTAAAAAATGGTACCAATCAGGAAATGTATATCAATGCATTTGGATTTGGTGAAACCATAAATAAAGAAGCATCACCTTTGTTCAATATTGCTAACGGCAATACATACCCTGGATTTTTTATAGCCAAAAGAGGTGCTGCCGGACGAATAGCATATGCCGATGAATTCATTGATACGTTAAAATCAAAAGGTGTATCTGTGTCAGAGGTGGACGGAAGTATTTACGACCATGCCGGAATAAATAATGCGATTGGCGACTATGGTGAAACATTGGTTACAGATCCACTAATACAATTCTTTGCGAAGTGCTTTGAATAAGACTTTAATCATACAATTTTTGATGGTGACTATTTTAATGAGGAAGAAATACAGAATTGGGTCTAGGATACGTTGCCTGGTTGGTCTAATTATGCTGTGGCACAATTGAATTACGTTCGGAAAGTTTAAAAAATAACTTATAATTTGTATTAAAGGGAGAAGGTCAAATTTCTTCATTAAATTGTGAATTTTTGTCATTACGCGGTTAATAGAAAAAAAATGTATATTTTTGCGCAATTTTTCATTCGAACTACTATGGCAAATATCATCAACGAAGTATCAAGAACCTTTAATGAGTACCTCATTATTCCGGGTTTAACCACAAAGGAACACACGCCCGATAAAATTAATTTGAGGACACCATTGGTAAAGTTTAAAAAAGGTGAGGAACCGGCAATTTCATTAAATATTCCATTTGTATCATCTATCATGCAGTCTGTATCAGATGATGGAATGGCAAAAGCTTTGGCCAAGGAAGGTGGATTATCATTTATTTTTGGTTCGCAGGGTATTGAGGAACAATGCAAAATGGTTAAACGGGTTAAGGAACATAAGGCAGGGTTTGTGGAGAGCAGGGCTAACCTGACACCAGAACACACTCTAAAAGATGTTATCGCTTTAAAGGAAAGAACCGGGTTTTCAACCATTGGTGTTACCGAGGACGGATCTGCCACAGGTGCTTTCAAAGGACTTGTTACAGGCAGGGATTATAGACCGAGCAGAGACGATCACAGTAGAAAGGTGAAAGAATTTATGACACCATTAAAAGATTTAATTTATGGAGAAGGTGGTATCTCGTTAAAAGAAGCGAATGATGTGATCTGGGAGCATAAGTTAAATACCTTGCCCATCCTGGATGAGGATAAAAATTTGCAATATTTTGTTTTTCGCAAAGATTACGATAGCCATAAGGAACATCCTAATGAGTTGCTGGATAAGCACAAGCGACTTTTGGTGGGTGCAGGTATTAACACCCGTGATTATCAGGAAAGGGTTCCCGCTTTGGTAGAGGCTGGGGTTGATGTGGTTTGTATTGATTCGTCAGATGGGTTTTCAGAATGGCAAAAGGAAACTATTCAGTATATAAAAGGTAATTTTGGGGAGGTTTTAGTGGGAGCTGGAAATGTGGTGGATACAGATGGATTTATGTATTTGGCCGAAGCAGGTGCCGATTTTATTAAGGTTGGTGTTGGCGGAGGCTCTATCTGTATTACGCGTGAGCAAAAAGGAATTGGTAGAGGGCAGGCCACGGCTTTGATTGAAGTAGCAGCAGCAAGAGATATGTATTACCAAAAAACAGGGGTGTATATCCCAATTTGTTCAGACGGTGGTATCGTGCAGGACTATCATATGACACTGGCATTGGCCATGGGTGCCGATTTTTTGATGATGGGTAGGTATTTTGCCCGTTTCGACGAAAGCCCAACCCGAAAGTTGTTGATCGGTGGTAATTACGTGAAGGAATACTGGGGCGAAGGTTCTAACAGGGCACGCAACTGGCAGCGTTACGATATGGGAGGTAACAGCAATCTTAAATTTGAAGAAGGGGTGGATAGTTACGTTCCTTATGCGGGTAAACTAAAAGATAATGTAGAAGTGACCGTAGGTAAAATAAAAGCTACCATGTGTAGTAGCGGAGTTGGTTCGTTGAGCGAATTGCAAACGGATACTAAACTTACCTTGGTGTCCTCAACAAGTATTATTGAAGGTGGTGCACATGACGTTATTGTAAAAGAGACCAAAAACTAAAAACTAGTTAGTCACCGAAATAAGGACGTCCCTTCTTTGCAGTCGCATTGAAGGGGCGTTTTGTTTTTAAAAGGTAGATGAGCCAAAGCAAATAAAGTTGAATAAGTTTTTTGGTGCGTAGAAACATGTTCTTCTGATTATAAAATATTCACATAAAAAAAGCCGCATCTCTGCAGCTTAAAATATTTTCCTTAAACCCGGATATGTATTATAGGCAGGTAATGAGCATTTAAAATACCATAAAACAAGGCGTTGCTGAAATAAGGCATAGCACCCCTCTGGAGAGTTGCAGCAACTCAGTGAAACACCGTGTTTTGCAGTAGTTTAATTGCGTAACCGGATTCTAGTACATTATGGGTAGAACGGCTAAAAGACACGTTTACCTGATTCTATCCATTGATCTTACCAAGGCCTCATCTTTGCCAATACCTCTTAATGCCAGAAAATTAAGGATGGCACCAGCAATAGGAAATACCGTGCTGATTCCATAAGTTAAGTGGGTTGCAGAAAGTTGTTTCAACCCAACGGTTCCGAAATAGTAAATCAGAGCGGTTGTACCCAACAACAAACCGATATTTGCCGCACAAAGTCTAATTTGAATCATCCTTTTCTTAAAAAGAAATATTGCCATTAACGATACCATTGGAGTAAGCACCAATAGTATGGTTAAAGCAATGGTGGGGATGCTTTTAGTGTTTTCAGTTGCCGCTGCTGCTTTAATTCCAGTATAGTTTAATATATATTCAGTATCCGCAGCAAACGTTATCTGAGGTGCAAAAAACATGGAAGCACCAAAAGCCAATGCTATCAATAAATAAATAGTCTGGATTCTTTGTATCATAGTCAATAATTTTGGGCAAAAATAGAAAGAAAAAATGAATTTTTGTCGTATTCTTCCTAGATGATAAAAGGTTTTATTAGGCCCAACATCCGGAAGCAATATCTCGGGTACGATGTTGTATGCGTTGTGGATTCGATGCAGTGCATCACTCAATTGGTCTCGTACTGCACCCCAATGAGTGATTTGCCAAAACAGGGTTAACCCTTGTGCCTTAGACAATTTAAAAGTAAGTTTATATCGGTTGTGGCTTTGGGGTACAACATATAAAAAGTTTTTAAAAGTTTTTTTATGATAAAAGATTACATGTTTTACAAAAAAAATATACCTTGCTTTAAATTATCACAATATAGCATGGCACGAAGAATAGAAGAATCAGAATTAATAATAAACAAGGATGGAAGTATTTTCCATCTTCAGCTAAAACCCGGCGAACTGGCCGACAATATTATTTTGGTCGGAGACCCGGGCAGGGTAGAAACTGTTGTATCCTTTTTCGATACGGTTGAACTTGAGCGCAGGAACCGCGAGTTTGTATCTGTTACAGGTACCTATAAAAGGAAGCGATTTTCGGTTGTGGCAACAGGAATTGGTACCGATAATATCGATATTGTGGTTAATGAATTGGATGCCCTGGTCAATGTAGACTTTAAAACGCGAACGGTCAAACAGGTTTTGAAATCCCTTAATTTGGTGCGAATAGGTACTTCTGGTTCTTTGCAAAAAGACCTGCCGGTGGACAGCTGTTTGTTAAGCAAAAAGGCAATAGGATTCGATGGTTTGCTAAATTTTTATGCTGGAAGAGATGAGGTAGTGGATTTGGATTTTGAGCAACAGTTTAAAGAAGGTTTGAATTGGAATCCACTGCTTGCATCCCCTTATGTAGTAGATGCTTCATCGGAATTGTTGGACGAACTCTCGGTAAATGGATTTCATCAGGGTGTTACTATCTCGGCTCCCGGTTTTTATGGTCCACAAGGAAGAATAATACGTTTAGGTATTCAAGATGTGGATATTAACGAAAAAATCAGTAATTTTAGACATGACCAGCACAGAATAACTAATTACGAAATGGAGTGTTCGGCAATTTATGGATTGTCGAAGTTGTTAGGGCACAATGCAGCCACAGTTTGTGCCATTATCGCAAATCGAAAAGCAGGGGAATACAGTAACGATTATAAGCCAGTTATGAAGGATTTGATAGAGAAGGTACTGGATAGTTTGGTTTAACAACATTAAAAGTGGGAGCCATGGATAAGACAAAAGTACACGCATTAATATCTTTATTGGATGATCCTAACGAGGTGGTATTTAGTACGGTAGAGGAGCAGTTGCTTCAAGAAGAGATTGAAGTAGTCGATGAGTTGGAAAAAGCCTGGGAAATATCTCATGACGACGTTTTTCAAAAAAGGGTTGAAAACATTATTCATACACTTCAGTTGAATGACGTAAAAAGTCTTATGGCCAAGTGGGTGAATGAGGGCGGAAAAGATTTGTTTTATGGGGCGTTTTTGGTTGCCAAATATCAATATCCCGAACTGAACTACGACGAATTAAACGAAAAGGTAAACAAATTGCGTAAAGATGTTTGGCTGGAACTGAACGATCACCTTACCTCACTGGAAAAAGTTAGGATTATTAATCATGTCATGTTTGATATCCATAAGTATGTAAGGAATAGTGCCAACTTTTTTGCTCCGCAAAACTCATATATCAATGAGGTGGTTGATACTAAAAAAGGTAATCCGATATCCTTGTCTATCATATACTCGGTAGTGGCACAACGATTAGGTTTACCGATATACGGTGTTAACCTACCGAAGAATTTTATCCTTTGTTTTTTGGATGAAAATATTCATCCTTTTACGTCTGCCGGGCATAAGGATAATGTGATGTTTTACATTAACCCTGTAAATAAAGGGGCGATCTTGGGAAGAAAAGAAATAGAATACTTCATTAAACAACAAAAATTAAACAATATATCGTCTTACTTTAATCCTTGCGCTAACTTGGATATTATTAAAAGAGTGCTGTTCAATTTATCGTATGCATACGAAAACCAAGGTAATGAACATAAAAAGGAGGAGATTATGCTTCTATTGGAATTGTTCAAATAATCAGGGAACAAGTCTCATATTCTCTTGATAGCGGATCGGATGTAATTTAACGGATTAAGGTCAGTTTTTTTTCTCGGATATACCAAAGACTTCCTGGTGTAAGTATAGCTGAGAATGCTCATCTCATATGCTAATTTTACGTTTTATTTTTATAGCTTCAAAAAAATAACCGATGAAACGAGCCAGTGGTGCTGCTTCGCTTTGAAGGGTGTGGTTAACTTGTTGATTTTCATCAAGTGTGTTTAAAAGTTAAAATAATAATGAAATGAATATTTTAGAATCGTTAGAACCGGCTGTAGTATGGAAATATTTCGAAAAGATATGTCAAATCCCCAGGCCATCGAAAAAAGAAGAGAAGATATTAGCGTACCTGGTATCTTTTGCCGAGGAACACAGGTTGGAATATAAACAGGACGAAATAGGGAATATACTGATTCTCAAACCTGCCACCAAGGGATGCGAGGACTTGGAATCCGTGGTATTGCAATCGCATGTGGATATGGTATGCGAAAAGCATTCCCACGTAAAACACAACTTCGATAAAGACCCGATAGTCCCGAAAATTGACGGTGAATGGGTTAAAGCTACCGATACCACATTGGGTGCCGACGATGGAATCGGTATGGCTGCCCAGTTGGCTTTGCTGGCAAGTAATGACATCAAACACGGCGATCTGGAGTGTTTGTTTACCGTTGATGAGGAAACGGGGCTGACCGGAGCATTTAGCTTAAAAAAAGGCTTCTTCAAAAGTAAAATACTCCTGAACCTGGATTCTGAGGATGATGGTGAATTATTTATTGGGTGCGCAGGGGGTGTTGACACGGTGGCCACTTTTGAAATCCAAATGGAAGAAACACCGCTTAATTGCTTTGCTTTTAAGATGGATGTTTCTGGTTTAAAAGGAGGGCATTCTGGCGATGATATACATAAAGGTCTTGGGAATGCCAACAAAATACTGAATCGTTTTTTATGGAACGCTTCCCGGGAATACGGATTAAGGTTGAACAAGTTTAGTGGCGGAAACCTGAGGAATGCCATCGCACGTGAAGCTTCCGCTTTAGCTTTGGTTCCCACATCTCAAAAAGAACCCATTAGAGTAGCATTCAATATTTTTTACGATGAATTGTGTTCTGAGCTTGAAGTCACGGAGCCTGATTTAAGGATGCACCTGGAATCGTGTGATATCCCGGATAGTGTATTTGAAAAAGGCTTTCAGGAAAGCTTGTTAAACTCAGTTTATGCTTGCCCGCACGGGGTAATAGAGATGAGCCGAAAAATAGAAGGAATGGTGGAGACTTCGACTAACCTGGCTGCAATTAAGCAGGAAGACGATAAAATGATTATCACCACCAGCCAGCGAAGCTCTGTAGAATCGGCCAAAGAAGATATTGCCGCCATGGTGCGCAGTGTGTTTGAATTGGCGGGTGCAGAAGTTAAGCATGGAGAAGGATACCCGGGATGGGCACCCAATACCGATTCGGAAATTTTGAACATCACCAGGGAATCATATGAGCGACTGTTTGGAGAAGCTCCCGTGGTTAGAGCGATACATGCTGGCTTGGAGTGCGGTCTTTTCCTGGAAAAATATCCAAAGTTAGATATGATCTCGTTCGGACCAACCATCCGTGGCGCCCATTCGCCCGATGAAAGGATTAACATTGAAACGGTAAATAAATTCTGGCTTCACCTGCTCGATGTGTTGGTTAATATTCCGGAAAAATAATTAGTCGTAATAGAAGCTGTCCCATGGCAGCTTCTATTACCTATTGGTTAATGAGTTTAAGGTTAAACTTACTTTCCCGAAATATTCGAAACAGGTTCATTTAA
This sequence comes from Saccharicrinis sp. 156, assembly GCF_050589685.1. Taxonomy (NCBI): domain Bacteria; kingdom Pseudomonadati; phylum Bacteroidota; class Bacteroidia; order Marinilabiliales; family Marinilabiliaceae; genus Saccharicrinis; species Saccharicrinis sp. 156. Next base: position 15,665 of record NZ_JBNGOS010000033.1, on the reverse strand, counting down.
CGATGTTATTAATTGCCAAAACATATTCAGGACAACCAGTTGCGCAGTATTAAGGAAATAGCTGTCGTTAATTCCATAATCAAAAAAGTATTACTCTCCACAAATCCCGATATCAACAAGTTAATACCAGGATAATCATCTTGAATTTGCCGAAAAACTTCGTAATCTTTATGTGAGTGCTTTTTATTCGAATGAAGCCATATTTTGATCATTTTAAGATTTTTGCCGGCACACAGGTCATTGAAAAGGCAAAGCTCTCCATCAGAACCAGGAAAATTAACTGAAATATATAAGGCAATTTGATGCAAGTTTTCAAGGCTGTCTGTTACACCAGGAATCAATGGTGTCCGTATCTCTATTTTTAGTTTAGGGAATTGACTTTTTTATAGTTTTCACCCTAGAGGTATGTAATGAGTGTTTAAGGAATTGTAAAACAAAGAGTTGATAAAATTAGACATGGCAACGCTCTGGTGAGTTGAAGCATGTTAGTGATACGTCTAGTTTTATTATAATAGATAACAATGCGCAAAACCGGACCGATATGGGTGTTTATATTATGTATATTGTATATTAGCGTTTTGTTCATTCATTGATTTGGATAACGGGCGCTTTTGAATGGGCACCAATAACGACTTCATTTATAATAGGATTTGCACCTTCGTGTTCTAATATTTCCAGCTTAAGGAAACGGGTGTTTTTTGATTCGAATTGGATGCTTTTCATATCGCCATCGGCTAACCATTTTTCTTCCTTAATGAGCTTAAATTTATTTCCATCTTTACTAACCCATAGTTTGCAATGTTTAATATTACCATCTGTTAAGCTGGTCTCCGGAGCAGGTTTACATCGATGTTTGGGAGTTATCTGCATTAATTCGATTCCGTTATAAACACTTCCTAAATCAAAAGTTACTGATTGTGGATTAGAACCATGAGGAATCCAGTCGTAATAGTTTTTGCCTGCGATTTTTGATGCATCAAAAGTGTGGTTTGCTTCACCGCTGGTTGCTGAGGCTGAAACGGGGCGTATCTCGAATAATACAGGAGGGTGTTGTTTTGGTAATTTAGGTCGGTTAAAATCGGGTTTCCATAAGGTGCCTATTTCCGACAAGAAGTCTATGTATATGGTATCCAATAAACCATCTCTGTTAGGCATACAGTTTAGCAAAAAATTACAGTATCTGCTTTCCAAAGTTTCCAGTTTATGCGTAATGTTTGGAGCTGATTCTCCCATCTTTAAACCATTGGGTGTTTTGGGACTCCAAAACCATCCGTTGCCCTTTACACTGCAATGTCCCAATGCGGAGGCCATTGTGTTCGTTTGTTTCGGAAAAGCACCAAAAGGGCCTTCAAAATAAGGAATATCAACATGAAATGTTGATTGCATATGGGTGTGGTCGGTAATCAGACATTCGGGTTGCAACGAGCGAACCAGTTCCCTTATTTCTTTATATGGAACCTCATTGTGCCCAAAGCGCCAAAACCATCCGTCAAATACTAAATATTTTATTTCTCCATAATTGGTGAGCAGTTCTGTTAACTGGCCTTTTATAAATTCTAATTCCTTTTCGTTAACCTTACCTTTATCAATCTGATTGCTCGAATCCCAAATAGAATAATATAATCCGGGTTCTAAACCTTTAGCCCTAAACGCATCCACATATTGTTTCACAATATCCTTTTTGTAAGGTGTTGATGCCACATCGTAATCGGTATATTTACTATCCCACAAGCAAAAACCCTCGTGGTGCTTTGTGGTGAGCAAGCCAAATTTCATTCCGGCCTCGGCAGCCAACTCTGCCCATTGGTTACAGTCCAATTTTTGCGGGTTGAACCTACTAATGTCGTAGTTAGCTTCGCCCCACTCAGCTCCATACGACATGATGTTGTAACAAATAAACATTCCAAAGCGCATGTCAACAAAATCTTCAAGTCGTTTTTGATGAATACTGGTGTTATCCTTTTTTATATCTGTACGACCGCAATTCATTAAAGCTAATGGTATTAGCAAGGCTGTCAATAGTCTATAGTTCATGCTTAAATAATATAATAATTAAAAATTATTTTATCGAAAGATTTCATTCAAGCGTCATATGCTTCTAGTCTATAATCTAATAACCTCTAATATATTTTAATAATATTCCTTTTCAATAAATTCTTTCTGGAATTTTTTATCCATGGTAACAAAGAGGCTCGAATATCGGGTAACCTTAACATTAATGTCATGATAAGCTGGATTCCGGCTATCCTCCACGGAATCTTCCAACAATTTTAAATCTGTTAAATTAAAATTGATCTGAACCCCGCCTTTCACAAAGAAATTTCTTGAGAAAGCATCCATCAATAGCGCCGAATTGCTACCTGCTTTAAAAAAGTTTGGTGTTAGCTCAATTTGGAACGAACCACCCTGGCATTTACTAAAGTCCACAATTTACAAAAAGATTTTACAGTTACACCAATAATGGAACAAAGACGGTCGGAACAATGAACCCTTGATATTTTGTTTGTTTTCCAATATTTCTCTAACATTTTATGAAGCACGGAAGGTCATGTTGTCACTTTCGTCTTTATCATTTCCAAACTTCGAAAAGTTAAAGAAATACTGGCGCATTACTTCTTCTCCTTCCCAAACTTTTTCCATGGCCATTTGCATCTCAGCCAAGGAGTATTTTTTGTCTTCAAAAACAAGTTTTTTAATGGCAATAAGAGAACCAGACACATTGGGAGTACCAAGAACATTAACGGAAATAAAGTTGTATCTGACGAAACCATATCTGTACAGTCCTTGCTTTTTTTTACAGCCGCGCGTACATAGGGGGGTGCCATTTCAGGCCGAACCTTTGCTTGCTATTTGCAGGAGGTATTTTGAAAATCGATAAAAGCATTGGCTGTTTTATCCACTTTGGCCGTATACATATTCCATTAGGGATGAAAGTCAGATATCTTCTGTTGTTAAGAAAATACCTTTGAGCCCCAAGGCGTGATTGGTTTAATGAATTATAAATACAGGATATCCATACCTGGGGATTATTAGTATTAGTCTCCTACCTCATCATTTCTATATTGCGTTGGCGATTTTCCTATGTGCTTGGTAAACAGGCGTGAAAAATAGTAAGGATCATCATATCCTAGTTCGTAGGCAATATCTTTAATTTTTAAATGAGTGCTTGATAAATAACGGCAAGCGCGTTGCATCTTTTGTTGCAAAAAATATTCAATAGGGGAGCAACGCATCTTTTTCATAAATACTTTGTAAAGATTAGATTCAGAACACTGACATACTTCTGATAATGCTTTTAAAGTCAATCGTTTTGTTAAATTGTTTTTCATATAAGTAACAGCCGTATTTACATGATCTTTTATTGAAACCTCCTGCGAGATTCGATAACAATCGATATGTTTTAAGGTAGTTAGAAAGTATTTAAGCGATACATTGGCAAACACTACACTTTCAAAATTGCTGAATTGTTCCATGTTCTGAAGCATTTCTTCAAACACGATCAACCTGTCTTCCAAACGAGAATATTTACTCTCTGGAATAGTTATTGGTTTTGAACAAGTTGGTGAATAGTTGATCGCATTTTTTCCGGTGTAGTGAATCCAATAATTGTCCCATGGATTAGAATCGTTAGCGCCATAGGAACATTTGGTTTTAGGAGGAATGATAAAATATTGATTTTGTTGTAAAATATATTTTTGATCATCCAATATAATCCATCCTTCACCACTTCTGCAATAAATGAGTATGTATTGACTACACCCGAATGGTCTGTTTCTGTAATGTCCCTTGGCATTTGGAAAATGCCCGATATGGGTAATATATAAATCATTAATCCTACTTTCCGCTTGAATACTTTTTTTCGTTTTACCAGGGGTGTATGTCAATCGTTGTCCGGCAAAACCATCTTTGATTTGGTTTGAGTTCATAAAAATACAAAATAGTCCATCAAAATTAAATTTTTTACCATTGAATGACAAGCCGTAGGCTATAACTTTGCGAGATAATTAATTTTAATATAGAGTGTAAGATATCATAATATCGAGTCTTATAAACTAACAAGCTAATGTATCATGACACCCAGAGAAAGAGTATTAAGCGCTATTAACCATAAACAACCGGATAAAGTGCCCTTTGACATAGGGAGTAATCCCAGTTCGGGTATATCGGCCATTGCTTATTCAAACTTGTTGCATTATTTAAATAAACCGGATTTGCACACCCGGATTTATGATGTGGTTCAGCAATTGGCGCAACCCGACGATGAAATTATTGATTTGTTGGGTATAGATATCATCGATGTAGGAAGAACCTTTAATGCTTCGGATTCAGATTGGTATCCGATTACCATGGCCAACGGTGCCATCGGATATTACCCCAAATGGTTTAAACCAGCGTTAATGCCAACTGGTGAATATGTGGCTAAAGATGCACAAGGTGAAGTTATTGCCAAAATGCCGCAAGGTGCCACTTTCTTCGACCAAACGATTTATCCCTGGCAAGATGGTTTCCCTTCAGATTATTCAGGACTAAAACCGGCTATGGATAAGGTTTTGTGGAGTGCATTTGCACACAGCCCATGGGATCATGCCAGCGATCCCGGATTTTGGGATACTTTGAGAAAAAATGCGTTACATCTTCGAGCAACAACAGATAAAGCTTTAATGATAGTTGTGGGATGCAACTTGTTTGAATGGGGATCTTTTTTGCGACGTATGGATAACTTTTTGATGGACCCTTATTTGTACCCTGCCGAAGTACATGGGCTGCTGGATGCTTTGTTGGAAAGTCATATGAAAACATTGGAGAAAGTGGTTGCGGCAGTGGGGGATGTGGTAGATATTATTCGTTTTGGGGATGATCTAGGTATGACCAGCGGGCCATTTATGCCCAAGGAATTATATCAGGAGTTCTATAAACCACGCCATAAACAATTAAACGATTATGTGAAGAAACATAGTGAAATGAAAACATTCCTTCATTCATGCGGATCGATTTACCAGTTAATTCCTGATTTGGCAGAAGCCGGTTTTGACATTTTAAATCCTGTGCAGACCAATTGCACAGATATGCAGCCGGAAAGGTTAAAAAAGGAGTTTGGTAGGGACGTTACCTTTTGGGGTGGAGGTGCTGATACCACAACAGTTTTAAATAAAGCAACCCCGGATGAGGTTCGTAAGCATTCGTTGGAACGTCTGGAAATATTTTCGAAGGATGGTGGTTTTGTTTTTAACGCCGTGCATAATATTATTCCTGATGTACCCCCCGAAAATGTTATCGCCATGGTAAATGCAGTGCGCGAATTTAATGGAGATACTTTTATATTATAATTTAAACGTTTGTAATGCTATCTTGGTTATTTTTGGGATGGTGTTGGGATATGCCAATTAGTTTGATAAAACAATTCAATTTTAAAATATGAGAGAAACGGAACACATTGTTATAAATAGTACGAAGAGCAGAAAAAGAATTTGCCTGACCTGCGATTTGAAAGATAACCCGGAATTAATCGAAAAATATAAGTATTACCATAAACCCGAGAATAATTGGCCCGAAATAAACCAGGGCATTTATGATGCGGGCATCGAATTGATGGATATTTATCTCGTGGATAACCGTATGTTTATGATTTGCGAGATTGACGCTACTACCGACTTTGATGAATGCTGGAAAAAGATGGGAACCTATCCCAGACAAAGTGAGTGGGGGGAGCTGATGTCTAACTTTCAACAAGCCATTCCAGGACATAAACTGGAATGGGTAAAAATGGAAAGGGTGTATTTTTTAAAGGGGTAAGCAGGTTATCATATATATCATAATATATTAACAGTCAATTGCTATATCAATCTGCATTCAACATTTTATGGCATGTGCAGCATGGAGTTTTTATCATGCAAGAAAAAAAAAGAAGCTTAAAGTCTTATGTGATATTTGAATAAAACCCTCGTGTCATGAACAAATGATTACAATTTAATCTCGCCCCGTTTGTTGCGCTTCAAATCTGTCCTTCAACAATTGCCCATCATACTCCCGAACAATTGGTCCGGGAATATTTCAAAGCATTTTCTAATTCGGATTATGCATTTTTAAACCCGGATTATGTATTGGAGGTTCGTCATGAGCATTGCAAGTACAATAAAACAAGGTATTACTGAAACGAGGCATAGCATCGTTCTGGTGAGTTGAAGTGATGCAACGAAGTGTCTTGTTTTAAAGTAATTTCAATGTGTAATAGAATTTCTAATGCATATTGCGGGTTAAACGAATACATTACGGATGATGTTGTGATGAGGGAAGGCGATTTAAAAATTGGCAGTAACCGTCAGCAATTTTATACCGTTTTACAATGAGATTCCGTATTTATTTTCAAGTATGAGGTAAGTAGCCTAAAAAAGGTTGGGGAAACAAGATAGACGGTGGTTGCCAAGAGTGGTAAAATAGTTAAATATTTGCGTGATAAACCGATGGTTTCGAATGTACAAATAAAGCTACTTGATGCTACAGAATAAGCAAGGTTTGATATGACTAAATGGAGCGGCCGACTTAAAAACATAACCAACTGGGTGAGCATACATCATCCTGAATTAAACGGTTTTACCAGGGATATAACGCCACACGGTTCAAAAAACTATAAGAAAGCCATTCAGCTGTATTCCAATAGAAAGCAGAAAAGAGAAGAGAACATATTTATCGATAAGGATCTGTAATTGGTTCATTTCAAAGATTCGTTTTTTGTGCATATTTAGCGGGCATTCAACAGAAAAGTACAGTCGTTTTCCTTTATACGGGTTAATTAATTCCAAAAAAACGGTCGCGCTATCATGGTGAATGCTCCTTTTACGTATAAGAAAATGGAGCGCCAGTATACTTTCCTGAAAATAAAATGGGGATTAAGGTGATCCAATTGGTTCCGGGCATTTTCATGATGATGGTATGGGAGGTATGCGATTTATGCAGGCCCATATGCCTGTATAACTCCGGCAGGTATAATTCTTATCGTTGTTGTGTTTAAGTTTTTAGTAAGACAATCCCAAAATACCGGAAATGCCCATAGCTATAAGTACTATTGCTATAACTATTGAGAGCAGCAATACAGCGGTTATTTTCTTTCCAAAGAATTTTATCAGCATTACGATGGAAGAAATACAAACGGCCGAAGAGGTCAATGAAAAGGTCATAGCTGATGCCAAGGATAAATCGGTAAAATCCAGGAGAGGTTTTAGAAACAATACATCAGCTCCGTTGCATACGTAAATAGGAATACCAACTAGCATCATAAGAGAAGTGGCTTGGGTTTGGTTGCTGAAGCTTAGTGTTTCCAGATATCGTTGTGGCTGAATGTATTCAAAAACAAGCGTTAATCCTCCGGCCAATAAAATATAAGGGATTAGTTTTTTTAGATATTCCATTGTCTTTAAAAAAGGGCTATTGCCGGAGGTTGAACAACCGGTATTGCAGTTGTCATATACTCCTTTAATATCCATTTTAAATATTCGGGCTACCATTTCTACCATAACACCAACGGAAATTGCCAATACCAAAGAAGCCACAATCCTAAAAACAGCATACCTAACGCCCAATACTGAAACGGACATAAATACGATATATGGGTTTAGTAAAGGAGCTGCAATAATAAAGGTCACCAGGGTTTTTAAACTCACCCTTTGTTTCATAGATTCCACAACAGGAATCACCCCGCAGGAACAAATAGGAAGAAAGGAAGCATAAAGAAAAGCCAGAAATTGATTTTTGGGAAAAAAGCGTTTTACCTTTTTGGTATGCTGTTCGATTAACACACCACCGAAAATGCCCAGAATGACCACCATAAACAGCTCCATGAAATGCTCGTAGATAAAGAAAGCCCAACGGGGTAAAAATTGGTATAAAATACACTTTTCTTTGTGCCCGTACTGTATGCCGGAGATGTTCATGTAAATAGTGTCGGCCACCATTAATACAATTGTAGACAATACTATTATTTTGGATGTCGTCTCCTTATCAAAGCCCCGGTTTAGTTTATTGCTTACAACCGAATTCATTCTGCAATACTTATTTTTTCCTGAATAAAAAACTCTCCCTTATCTGCTTTTCTAAATGCAGTTATCTTTCCCATGCCTTTTTTATTAGGCCTCACCTTTAAGGTCATTTCTTTTGCCCAATTACGATTATCCATTGCGTTCCATTGACTTTGTTCGATAATATCTAATCCTGATAAATAGATTTTAGTTTTTTGCATGCCATCGCTACAAATTTCAGGGGGAATATTAACCTGAATTTTGATTCGTAACGTGTCGCCAATAGCATAATTACTTTTTTTAACTCCCCAAAAATTAATTGTTGCTTGTGCGTTTTGGGCAGTAGCTATGTTTAAGCACACCGATAATAAACAACCAATAACAAATAATTTTATCATATGATTATAAAAGAATTAAGCGCAATTAGCCAGATTATGAATTAAGAATCGCATTCTCGGGACATGCCTCCTGACATTTTCCGCATTTTGAACAATTACCCTGAATAATATCAGCCGTGTTCAATTCCCTGATTATCGCATCGTCGTTACACACGGGATAACAATCACCGCAATTGGTACACAGGCTTTCATCGATGTATGGTGTTTCGTCGGGTACTTCTTTGTCCACAGCGTCGAAAGTACATACATCAAAGCAGTCGCCGCAACTTACGCATGAGTCCTGATCGATATACGGTGTTTCCGGAGTAGCTGCCTGTTCCACAGAGATGGCATCGTCGTTACAAACAGGCAAGCAAAGTCCGCAACTGTTACATTTCGAAACATCAATATTAGAGGCGGAACTTCCCGATTCACCACTTTTAGTAATGGCATTCTCATCGCAAACCGCATAACATTCACCACATTGTGTACACTTATCCTGGGTTATACTGACCTTGGCATTGGTGATGGCGCTATGGTCGCATTTGTCAAGGCATTTTCCACATTTGGTGCACTTTGAAGTATCGATGTACGCCTTTCCGTTAACGCTTGAAATGGCTCCGTAAGAACAAGCACTGGAACATTTATTGGTACACCCATGGCAGCGACTGGTATTAACAGAATAGCTTTCCACAGTATAACTGATGGCGTTGCCTTCGTTGACACACTTGTCGATGCAATCGCCACAGCCTACACAATTGCCATTGACGGAGTACGAAACATTTGAAACACTCAAGGTGATGGCGTCTTGCTCACAAACACTAACACAATTACCACAATCGGTACAATTCTCGTCTATAATACTATATTGTTTAACCGCAACCATGGTAGCATCATAAGTGCAGGCTGAACTGCACATGCTACATTCGTTACATTTTTCTTCGTTGATATTAAATGTAACCGGAGCTACCTGAATAGCGTTATCTGAACAAACATCAGAACACAATTTACATTGGATACAATTATCTTCATCAATAGAATAGGCCGATGGTTCGGCTATAGAAATGGCATCGTAATAACATACACCAACACATATCGAACAACCTGTACACCTTTCCATATCTACCTTATATTCATTGTACATGCTGTTACTACACGATTTTAACAAAGGAGGTATGGCTATGAGGCTGGTCGCTTTTCCCAGGGTTAATAAGAAATTTCTCCGATTAAATTTATTCGATTCCATGGTCTTTAATAATTAGGATGAGATAGCGCCCTCTTTACAATGACTCACACATTTACCGCAGCCAACACAATCTGAGCTGGAAATACTTGCTTTACCACCATAAAGAGTAATGGCATCATTGGGGCACGAAGAGACGCAATCACCGCATCCGGTGCACTTGCTTTGGTCGATACTATAGGGATCGTCTTTGTGGCATGAAATACCCATTGCAAACACACTGACGGAACATGCTGATATTAATATCTTATTCAAAAATTCTCTTCTATTCATAATACACCATTAAAAGTTTAATCTTAATTCTAACCTTCCCAATAAAGCAGAATCATCAACAGGTATTAAATCGCTCTTTACATAACCGAAAATTGCATTGGCTTGCAGGCGTTTAAAGAATGTTTTTCCCGCTTGAATATCGAATTCTTGCATGGATGTGGTTGGATTAGAGAAAGCGTATTGACATTTAAAATGTGTTTTAATCTTAGGGATGGTATGTTTTGCTGACAACAAGAAAAGTGGCATTTCAGTGGCATCTAGTCTTAATACTTCCCCGGCCAAAATATTACTGAATCGGTTTAAGACAATAGCTTCATCGTCAATTTCAGTAAAGCCATAATGTGAGGCCATTAAAGAGGTTTTATGTCCGTTGTTCCACAGTAGATTTTTATCCAATGTTAAAACGGATATAAGTCCATTGTTGCCTTCGGCAGACTGGAACAGAACTTCCGGTTTAAAATTTATTTCACCAGGTAGTTTTATGTTAGCATACAAGCCACTAGTAAAGAATGAAGTGTTCACCTCACTTCCAAATTCCGAGTAAATAGCCAAGCCAACTTCATCGACTGATATTAAACTGGGTGTCTCAAATTCGTCCATTGAACCAAATTCATCATTAGGAGATTGGCTGCTCTTTTTACCCGGGTTAAAACCCAGGGTAAAACCTAACATATTGGTTTCACCTATACCGGAGCCTATATTATTAATTGATCTTCCCGGAATAATATCGTAGAGATAGCAGGTGCTGCAAAAAGTGCCGTTCCTGGAAAAATCATCAGAAACACTTCCTGCGGTAATATTTATTTTCCAATTGTCGCTGTTGCGCTGATAACTGAGCCCCAATATCCTTTCGTTGAGCAAATACTGATCGCCGAGCTTGCTGGATTGCAGGCCAACTGTCAGTTTCCCATAATCGCAACGGTAACTATAAAACAATTCGCGCAGTCCCCAGCGGAAATTATCAAATTCAAAATTGGTATCAAAATCGTATTGATTCCAGTATTTAAAACCACCTTCAAAATACAGGGTAGAGTTCCCACCTGTATAATCCAGACCCAGAAACCCCATAGTATTGGATATTGTACTATTGCTGAGGTATCCTGTTGAACCCACCAATTCTCCTGCCCACATCAAGTTTGATTCTCCTATCGGTTTTAGAGAAGCACCCATTTTACTTCGGCATTCCCATTGGGCAAATAGGCTGTTGCTTGTAATTATTAATAGTGATATGATTAAATATATTCTCATTTGTTTTAAAAATAGATTAGAGACTAAGAGATATTAGATAAGAGACCATTGTAGCTTAACTAATTTACATCATGCTCTTTTGAGTTGAAATTTTCAGTGCGTTTTTATGGCAGCTGCTGAAACAATCGCCACATGCTATGCAATCCTGAATATTTATTTGACTTGTTTTGTTTTCGTAAATAATAGCCCTTGATTTACACGATTTACTGCATCGGATACAATCTACACAATCCTCGTTCTTGACTATTCTTTTTGCTTTGGGCAATAATGCCACCAAACCTAAAGCCAATCCAACCGGACAAAAGGCACGACAAAACGGACGGTAAACAAGCACCGATGATACCAAAAGTAAGGCCAGTAAAACATATCCAGTTACAGTAGCTGAGAATAAATTGAAAGCAACTTTAAATGGATCATAATGGATAAAAACATTACTGTGGGTAATAGCCAGTTGTAACAACAGAACTACAAATACGGTTATTTGAATACCCTTGATTATTTTTTGGTGCTTGGCACTTTTCAAGAACTCTATTTTTGTAGCTGAGAACAGGAATTCCTGCAATCCCCCTAAATGACAGAGCCATCCGCACCATATCTTCCCTAGAAAATAGGTGATTGGGATAAGTCCCAAAAACCATAACATGGATACCCAGGAAACATCGTTTCCTAATATTATCAATATCACATTATGAAAAGATGAAATCATACAAGGACATCCTCCTCGCATAAACCCAAGCCACACTAACATGGCTAGCAAAAACAGCGGACGAAGTTTACGAAAGGTGGGATTGTTAATAAAAAAGCCGATTACAATCAACAAGGCCAGCAAAATCCCCAATTCTGTTAAGTGGGTTTTGTTTTTACCTATCCAATCTTCGTTCGAACTAACATTAGCCTCTGCCAACTCACCAAAGTCTTCGGAAAATTCGTTCATATCATTGGCTGAGAACTCATCACCTACAGAAGAAAGCTCATCCGTATTATTAAATTCTTCAGAAGTACTTACCGGAGTAAACACATCGGCAGAATCTTTAAATTCTTCTTCGTCACCAAATTCAGTGGGTTTTTCAGCTGAAATAAACTCGTCACCTGCTTCGCGAAATTCATCTACGGAAGATGATTCAGCCAGAACAATGCACGATTCAGGATTGCTTGCTGAGGGTTTCACAAAAGAGGATCCAATAAGAAACACAATAGCAATACCTCCTACAGCTAAAATGTATTTTTTTTTGTATTGCTTAAAGAAATAATACGAAGCCAGCGCTAATATTAATCCCAGGGTAAATATGCCTGAAGTACCGGATTTTGGACCTTTGGACTCTGATGCATACGGACATTGAGCACAGTCTTGCTTTTCGGTATTGCACGACGTTTGTACCCTATTTTGCTTTATTTCACTTATTGGAGCAGATGAAACACCCAAGCAAAGCAGACTAAAAATGAATATGCAGAAGACTATTTTCACAGTGTCTCTATTTCAATGTTTCCGTAGCCCCCTTCTTTGTCGCAGGTGCGAACAGCAAAAATCTGACTTTTACCTTTTTTACCTTTTTTCAACGCAGTAAGCTGAACCTTTAACTTTCTGGTGTATTTCATGCCGGAAATCTGCTTCCAATCCGTAGCACCCAAAATCTTAACTCCCTGATATTTGAATTTGGTTTCTTTTAGCGCCACGGGACATGTTCTGTGTGTAAAAACCACTTCTACTTCAACAATTAATACATCCCCAATAGCATATGCTTGCTTTTTATCATCCTGTATCTTAAAATTAATTTCACAAGCGTTTACAGTCATTAAACCAGAAAATAACAGTACAAACGGTAATACAATTCGTAATTTCTTCATAATAAAACTTTGTATAAAAGTATTCCCATACCTATTCTTATCCAACAATATTCTATGAACCCAGACTTTTTTCCTACGAATACTAAAGATTCTCCTTCATACTCAATTTGAGGGATGAGGGTAATGTATTTACCATTAAATATTAATATGTGGTATATCATTACAAAAGCTAGAAGAAGAGTCTGTTGTAAAGTGAAAATATTTTTGAACTAGCTTAAAATTTTATACGATATTTGTATAAAACCCCTTCCATCATGAAGAGATATCTACAATTTAATTTGGCCCTGTTAGTTACACTGCAGCTTTGTACTTCGATATTAGCGCAACAAACTCCCGAACAAATAGTCAGGGAATATTTTGAAGCTTTTTCTAATTCCAATTATGCATCTTTAAACGAATACATTACGGATGATTTCGTGATGAGGGAAGGCGATTTTGAAATATGCAGCAATCGACACCAGTTTTATACTGTTTTTCAATGGGATTCTGTATTTGTGCCTAAGTATGAAGTAAGAAGTATAAAAACGGATGGAGAAATAATTAAAGCCGTAATTGCTAAAAGTGATAAACGAGTTGATTTTCTGCATGATGAACCGATGGTTTCGAATGTACAGATAAAGCTTACAGATGATAAAATAAAGCTACTTGATGTTACAGGTTATGCAAAGTTTGATGCGGCAAAATGGCGAGGGCGACTTAATAACGTAAATAGTTGGGTGGGCAAACATCAACCTGATTTAAACGGCTTTGCCAGAGATATCACACCACACGGTTCAAAAAACTACATGAAAGCCATTCAGCTGTATTCGAATAGAAAGCTGGAAAAAGAAGAGAAAATATTTATCGATAAGGATCTGCAATTGGTTCATTTAAAAGATTCGGTTTTTGTGCATATCACAAAGTATCGCTTTAATGGTGGTAAACCATTTCCTTCCAATGGTTTAATAGTTGCTAAACAGGGTAAAGCCATTATGGTAGATACTCCTGTTACAATGGAACAAACGGAAAGACTATTTAATTACCTGAAAGATAAAATGAATATAAATGTGACTCAATTGATTCCCGGACATTTTCATATTGACTGCATGGGAGGGATCAAATATATGCATAGTCAAGGAGTTAACTCATTGGCCAATAAGCTAACAGTGGATAAATGTTTGTCGTCTGGATTAACTGTGCCAAAAGAATCATTTGAAAACTCGAGAGAATTAAATTTTAACGGACTTCCTGTAGAGTGTCGTTTTTTTGGAGGTGGACATTCATTTGATAATATTACTGTTTGGTTGCCCGATTCGAAAATATTATTTGGCGGATGTATGGTGAAGAATATTAAAGCACAAGGAATGGGAAATTTAAGCGATGCCGTGGTCAAAGATTGGGATTCAACGGTTGAGAAGGTTCAAAAAGCTTATCCCGATGCAGAAATTGTTATTCCGGGACATGGTAATTACGGTGGACAAGAGTTGTTGAGTCATACGTATGAGCTTGTGAAAAACTATAAACTAAAGTATGGCATCAAGTAAATTCTCCATCTCCAAACGGCTAAAAAGCTTTGTTTACGCTTTTAATGGTTTAAGGATATTATTGACAGAGGAACATAATTCGCGTATTCATTTACTGGCGGCAATCGCGGCGGTTATTTTGGGATGTGTTCTGCAAATAAACTACACAGAATGGTTGTCCGTTCTGTTTTGTATAGGCATGGTTATATCGTTGGAGTTGGTAAATTCGGCTATTGAAAATCTGGCCGACTGTGTTAGTCCCGAAAAGAATGAACGCATCAAAACAGTAAAGGACATGGCAGCGGGAGCCGTTTTGTGGGGAGCGATCATTGCTTTCGTAATCGGCACAATCATCTTCCTTCCTAAAATTTTAAATCTAATAACGCAATAATGGAAAGCGACTTTTACAAAAATAAGCATACCGTTGATAAGTACATACGGATGGCCAAAGATCATGACGGGACAGAAATTATTCAAATATTAAAACCTTATTTAAAACCAAAAGCTACGGTTTTAGAAATAGGTTCGGGACCGGGATCGGATTTTGAAATATTGCGCAAGGATCACAGTGTTGTGGGGTCAGACTATTCTCAGGAATTTGTTACGCGACTCAAGATGTTGTTTCCCGAAGATACATTTCTGGAACTGGATGCCATCACGTTAAAAACAAACATGGTGTTCGATGTTATTTATTCCAACAAGGTATTGCACCATTTAACGGACGAAGAATTAAAACATTCAATAGTAAGCCAAAGTGAAATTTTAAATGGGCACGGTATTATTTGTCACTCCTTTTGGAAAGGAAATGGAACTGAAAACTTTAACGGGATGTTTGTAAATAATCACACCGAAGATAGATTACGGCATTTCTTTGAACCCTATTTTAAAATTTTGCTGCTTAAAAGGTATAAAGAATTTGAAGAAGGTGATTCTTTGCTTTTGATTGCCCAAAAGAAGTGAACTCAACGATTGTCGCAAGTATGTCAGGGAAAATGCTTTTAAACAGACTTTAAGTTGTGTAGCAACCTTTTTGAACATATATTTTTAAAAATAATTTCTCTAACAACTTTGTAGACCATAAATTTTCGTTAAACCCGGATTATGCATTAGAACTTCGTCGTGAACATTGAAAGTGCAATAAAACAAGGCTTTACTGAAACGAGGC
>NZ_JBNGOS010000032.1:74143-85814 GCF_050589685.1 Saccharicrinis sp. 156 | reverse complement strand
AACTCTTTTAATATTGAAATAAATCAGCTTGGATTTGTCCACTTTGTAAAAAAAGCGACTTTTCTTGCCGGCACTAAGTAGGATATTAGTATGGATCTATTTATTTCATCAACCGTTTATTTTCCTCGGCAATCCGTTTTTTTTGTTTAATATTTAAACCATGTTTGTAATAATGCTCGGGTTTATAATAGTAGTTATGATGTTTCATATCGGGATCATTCACGTCTAAGCTTAAGTCGCAGTCGAAACGTAACAGGATAGCATGGTTGGTAGCCCAGCCTGTTACAGCAGTCAAGTGTGACAGTCCCCAGGTAATTCCCCGTCCGTCCTTGGTATTGGTAAAGGCATCAGGCGTATAAGGACCTGCTGCCGTTGGCATCAGCATGGTAATGGCCGCAATGTCAAAGTTTACCCCATCAGGAGCATATTGAATCGTAAAGTGCTCATTCCCGTCCTTGATCACTAAGGCCGCCATTCCTTCTTTAAATGGAAACAGGGTCGTTTCATGACCAGAGTTAATTACCGGGTTTAATGGATGCTTTTCGAATGGGCCAAGTGGGTTATCTGATGTTGCCAGTCCGGTCATGCGAACCAAACGGGGGTCGCCATCAAAGTCTGATTTGTAGTACAGATAAATCTTGTCGTTGTAAACAAAAGGATGTGGATCGTGAATTGAATATTGATCCCATTCGCCCTCGGCACCGTTGTCCACCACAACTTTGTTATACGGCGTCCAGGGGCCGTCAGGTGAGTCCGCATACGAAACAGCAACAGGACAGTCGTCGCCACGTAAACCGCTGGCTTCTTTAAAGCCTTGATAATAGATATAATATTTCCCTTTAAATTTAAGGATATCGCATGTGGTAACCGAACGCCAGCCAACCGCCGGTTTTGGAGGACGGGGGATTGCTACGCCTTGTTCTTTCCAGGTGATTCCGTCCTTACTGGTGGCATACCAAATTTCCGATAAATCCCAATCGGCAGAAGGAATGGTATCGTTGCAATTTTCAGCCCCCATAGGTTTTGTGGGGGTGTTACGATAAGTATACCAAACGTAATATTTCCCGTTTTCGAAAATTACTTTTGAAGGATCGCGACGTGAGATAGTACCGTCATGACCGTTGTAATCGAATCCTTTAAGTTCGGTGTATTTAAATTGAGAATACAGCTCATTGTCCTCAGGCCGTGGAGCCATGTAGCTATCGTAGTTGCGCTCCATCGCCTTGCTTAATGGTCGGTTGGGTTTTTCTTTGGGTAAGATAAAAGGAAAGCCCTTAGTGGGTGCTTCCATTGACTTGTCGGTTTTTTGCCGGGAAATACATGCGGCAAAAAATAAAGCAAAAATCAAAAACGTTGAAATTCTTGTTAATAATGAATGTGGCATATCTGTTTATTTTAAAATTGTGATCCTATTTTTTACCGGTCGGGCTTCAGCCCTTTAATTTACTGGTGTTTGATACATTGACCGTGTGCCTTTGCTAAAGCTTCAGTGACACGCGGAAAGAACTATGCTTTTATAGGGCGCTCTTTCAGCTCTTATTTAAATAGCTTTTTAACTGGTTTGTACACTCTAATCCAATCTATATACATTTTGTTTTTCATATCATCAGCCAACTCTTCATCAGTGGCTACAATTCCTTTATTCGAGCGCCATTCATGATCCTCAACATCCAGGATAATATGCATAGGTCTGTCAAAAAACTGATTATCGGGATCGGTCATATTTTCTTTTCGGAGTGTATTGACCAATTCTCCATCGATATAAAAATCAATCTCCGAGGGACTCTTCCAATACATTCCAAAGTTATGGAAGTCATTTCTATAAGGCTCGTTATTTGGCAGGGTATGGTGCTGTGGGAAGGCAAAGTTCTCTTTAATGCCAGTTTGGTCGCGCATAAACACATGGTAGTTGTGTGAAGCCTGCTGTGCATTTTTTACTTCCGATGGTCTGTCGCCGGCATAAATTTCCAGGATGTCAATTTCCCGTTTGCTGTCCATGCTTAACAGCCAAATGTTCGAAGATAATACCTGGTTGCAGGGTTTTATTCTGGCTTCTACAAATACAGGGTAAATAATGGTTTGTTTTGAGGTGACAATTCCGCAATTGACTTTTTTTGTCCCTGTTTTTCTGGTAGCTTTTAAAACCAGTTTGCCATCTATGATTTCAGAATGGCTTTCGTTAAAATAAGACAAGCCAGGCCCTCGCCATTTGCCCATGTACATATCTTTCCAATTGGTATTGAACTGATCCGATTTACCATCAGAGTTAAAATTATTGGAGCAATTTTTAACCATTTTCCATTTGTAGCCATTTTCAACTTTTGCAGGAATTTCCTTAGATCCAGAATCCTGTGCTATGGCCACTATCGAACTAGCTAGAAACATGCATAATAAAAGTATTCTCATCCTCAACATTTTCTTTTAAACTTATATTTTTTTTAGTGCACAAAGGGATAATTTGTTCCGGCCATGCCAGTTGTCTTTTTATTGTTTTTTAGAGATTTTGACCTGTCCATGAACATAGTATGTAAAAAGTTTATTGCTGAATGATACGGATTTTGGCCGGTGTACTTAGAGCCATGTGAGGGCCAGATTTCCGGTGAGTTGCAATAAGCATTGGTAGATAAAACAGCTTCCGTTGCCAAAGCATCAATACATGGAGATTCAACATAGGCCAGCGGACTTTTATTTGTGCAACCCACCGCTTGGTGATAACAGTTTAGGGCACCGGAACGTTGACCGTCGGTTATATTGCAAATATAAGTGCATATCTTTATTATTACAGCCATTCAATTAATATTACACAGGTCTTAATTAATCAGCTATGAAGGTAGTAAGAGCATTATTTTAGGACAGGGATTTTTTGTAGTTAATAGGATGGTTTTTTGTCAAATTTTAAGCAGAAAAGCGAAATACAGCTAGACATAAGCTAAACAGGCCCGGAAGAATTAACTTTCGAGCCTGTTTCTTTAATTTTTTACTATCCGATTATTGTGCAAAATCTACAAAATTGCCGTGACGTTCCTTACGTCTTGATGTAAATCTTTTAATGCACTGATAGTCGCCGGTAACATATTCATGTGTCAATCCCCAACGCATTACTTCTGTAGGATCTTTTTCGTTATCAACAGTACGGTTTAAACCAATAGCATGTGGAGCGCTTGGGATAGAAGACATGATTTCAAAGTTAATTCCATCGGGCGACCATTGGATGGTATTTTTTTCTGGTCCGTCGGTGGTAATTAATGCAGCAATTCCGTCATTATATTTCCAAACGCAAATTTCGTGGCCACTATTGCTGATTGGGTTGTAAGGTGATTTTATGTAAGGGCCTTTCGGATTATCGGCAATAGCCACACCATGTCTTATTTCTCTACCTCCAAAATACATTTCTTCTCCCATTCGTTCACCTTTGTAATACAGGTAGAATTTGCCTTTGAATGGAAGAATGCATGGATCATGAACCTTATGGCTATCAAAGTCTCCTTTGTTGATCACCTCAAATCGGTTTTTCTTTCCGGGCAGCCATTCTCCGTTATCGGCAGGGCTTAATATAGGCTCTTTGCTTTTGGTCCATGGTCCATCAGGTGAACTTGCCCATGCCAGGCCAACCTGATTTTTGACCCTATGCGTATAAGGTGACTTTACGGTTTGGTAGCACAGATAGTACATACCATCCCACTCCATAATTTCAACGGTAAATACCGAACGGTCGTCATATTCACCTTTTTTACCACGAGGAACAGCAAGGCCTTCTTCATTCCAGGTTATTCCATCGGTAGAAGTAGCATACCAAATATCGCACCTGTCCCATGGAAATACTTTATCCTTTTCCACATCTCCGTCAAAACCCTGCGTTGGACCAGTGCTTTTGGTGTACCATACATAATATTTTTCGTCATGCATAATTAATGCGCTTGGATCGCGACGGACGACACCTTCTTCGTATGCAAGATCACCCTTTAGTTCCTGTTCGGAAAATCGTATAAACCATTCGTTGCCATAGGTGGGCCATTTTAGCGCCCGCTTACTGGCAGCACTTAAGTGTTCTTTGTCGGTTATTCCATATCGGTATATTAATTCATCCGAGACTTCTGCTTCTTCAGAACATTTCTCACAAGATTTCTGGTTGCCACAACTAAGCATCAGGAAAGATGCCATGGTTGCCAAAAATAGATTTCTCAATTTATTCATAGACGTAATTTTTATAGCTAATAGTTTATAGTATCGATAAATATACTTTATTGCTTTTTATATCTTCAAATCTGACCATTTTCTTTTAGATTATTGCTTTTGTAAACTCAACCAAAACTAAACAATCAAAACAGAGCAATGGACTACAACTGGATATTGGTGATTTTTAGAGGGTGTAAAAATATAATTATCATATGATTGCAAATAATTAAACCTAACATTGTATTTTTATGCCTAACATCAAGGTTGCAAAATGAAGAAATTTATACGCATGGATATTAATAAAAACACACGAACGAAATCAATATTAATCATTCAATTTATTTTTAGTTTTTTGGTGGTCTCATATTCGCAAAATTTCGATGAGGCAAAAAACAATATGCTAAAAGCAAGGGCCATCAAATATTCGCAAATGGATAGTGCGCTTTTTTATTTTGAGAAGTCCAAGAATGATTTTCTTATGTTAGGGGATACTTTATTAGCTATTAAGTGCTTGTTAGAGAGTTCGGTTGTTAATACTACTAAAGCGGATTATTCAAAATCGTATGATGGGTATTGGGAAGTTTTAAGGTTGTCTGAAAGTATCGGTTCGGAATTGTCGGTGGCTTCAGCTTATGATGGACTCGGTACCCTGTATGGGTTGTTTTACCGACATCAGGAGGCGCTAATGAATTACAATAAATCTTTACATATTAAAAAACAACTGATTAAAGAAGGTAAGATTAAATTACCGGATATTTTGAGTACCTATTATTTAATTGCCATAAACTACCGTGAGCAACAAATAATAAATAAGGCTCAGCAATATTTAGATACATGTTATCAGATTAGAAAAGAATACCCTAGCAAGACTCTTTTTATAGATGCAGAACAAGGATATTTATTGTATTATCAAAACAAGTTTAAAGAGGCCGAGGCTTTGCTGCAGAAGGTTGAAAAATCATTTTTGTCTGAAAATGAAACTTACTTGGTGATCTTATATTCTTTTATGGGTGACCTCTATAATAAGTTGGATAACTTCGAAAAGTGTTCCGAATACTATTTAAAGTCCTTAGATGTGGCAAAAAAATACAGATCGCATCAGAATTATGTGCCTGAAGTATATAAAAAACTTGGAGATTTGTATTTGTCGATTAACAAACCCAGGATAGCCTATGCATATCTGAAGAACTCTTTTAATGCCAATGATAGCCTGTTTGGTGCCAGAAGTATTAATAACCAACGCTTTATTGAGATCAAGGATCAATTCCGACAAGAGCAGCAAAAACTTATGGAGAAGGCAAGGCTTACTAAATTAGAAAATGAAAAAAGATTATTGTTTTTAAGAAATACCGTTCTATCCATTGTTCTTGTTTCGTTAGTGATGGTATCATTCATTACTTTTTTCTATTTAAAATATCGCCATAAAACGGCGGAGAAGATGCTGAAATCGGACCAGAAAGCTAAAGAGGAAAAAAACAAGGAAATTCTGGAGATGAAAAACAAGGAATTAACTTCCTCGGCATTGCAACTAATTGAAAAGGACGAGCTATTAATGGAGATTAAAAGTAAATTGAGCTCGGCAAAAAATAAGGACCTTAAAGAGTTGATCGCAAAAATAAACGCAAACAGCAAGCACGATTGGAAGGAGTTTGACACTCGCTTTACATCAGTTAATCAGGGTTTTTACAAGTCGTTAAACGAGAGGTTCCCAGAGTTAACACAACGCGACCATAAGCTATGTGCCTTGATTAAACTAAACTTCTCCAGCAAGGAAATGTCTCTTCTTTTGGGGATCTCTATAGAAAGCGTTCATACTTCTCGTTATAGGTTGCGACAAAAATTAAAGTTGGATAAAGGAGAAAACTTAACCGAGTTTATTGCCCGAGTGTAGGCGGGTAAAAGTAAATGGCCAAATTGTTGAAATTTAAGGCAGATTGAAGTAAATTATATACTTAAATTTCTTCATGCAAGTCAAGATAGGCCATATTGCTTTATTTGTAATCGCGTTTGTTTTTATTGAAATCGACGGATTTGCCGAGCACAACTATAGTTTTAGGCATTTATCCAATACCGATGGGTTGTCACAAAACACGGTGAACTGTATGTATCAGGACAGCAAGGGTTTTGTTTGGATAGGTACCCAGGACGGTTTGAATCGCTACGACGGGTATGAGTTTCTCATTTTTAGGCACGATAAGTCAGATACAACATCTATTTCGCATAGTTGGATATGGGATATTTATGAAGACCGAAATGGTGTTTTTTGGATAGCAACATGGCATGGATTAAACAGATACGATCCTAATACTGGCTTGTTTGCACGTTATCTGCCACAAAAAGGTAATAAAAACAGCATGAACGGAACCCGACCTACATCTATTTGTGAGGATGAAAGGGGCAATTTGTGGATTGGAACATGGGGTGGGGGGGTGAATAGGTTTAATCCGAAAACGGGTAATTTCACTCATTTCGTGAATGATACAGACGATTCAACAAGTTTGGCAAGCAATTTTGTGAGGTCGTTATATTTGGGTAGCAATAACGATCTTTGGGTGGGAACATGGAACGGTCTGTCTATCATAGATATATCAAGCCCGGAACAGCCTGAGTTGAGGCCGTACAAGGGTAATCATGGACAAAGTAAAATCCCATCAAGTAAAATATCGTCCCTATTGGGCGATAAGGAGGGTAATGTTTGGATTGGTACCCTTGGAGGGGGTATTAGCCGGCATGACCGCAAAACAGGTTTGTTGACAACTTTTGTTCATGATGCAAGTAAAAACAGTATTTCAAGCAATAATATTACATCCTTGCTGATGGGCCCTAATGGTGCATTATGGATAGGAACGGTCTCCCTGGGTATTGATATATATGATATTAAAGATAGTCAGTTCGTTCATGTTCAACACGATCCTGACGATCGGCGAAGTTTGACCGGGAATAGTATTAATAGCTTGCTGATGGATCGGTCAGGATTAGTTTGGATTGGTGCGGAGGGCATAAATATATTTAATGCCAGAATGAATTATTTCAGTCATTTCAAACATAAATCATACAATAACAATAGCCTAAGCAATAACAAGGTAACAGTATTCTGCGAAGATCACAAAGGGGATATCTGGATAGGGACCGAGACAGGTGGCTTAAACTATTTTTGTCCTTCCGATGGCACTTTTCGTGTGTTTAAACATGTACCAGGCAACAGGGCTGGTTTAAGCAGCAACAATATCAGTTCTATTATTGAAGACAAAAACCAAGACTTATGGATAGGGACCCGTGGAGGTGGACTAAATAGGTTTGATACACATAAAAAGCTTTTCCGGCATTACAATGAATCACCGTTAGTTCGCCAAAGTGAAGGATTGGATAATATCAATGGATTGGCATACGATTCTGTTGGTATCATTTGGATCGCCACATACAGCAAAGGCTTGATAAAATTCGATTTGAATTCGGGCAACTTCACGAATTACAGGAGCAACCCAGTTGACAGCACCACACTCTCGGGCGATTATTTACTTCGTATCTATAACCAGGATCAATATCTGTGGTTAGGTTCCTGGGGCGGAGGATTAAGCAGAATGGACAAAAAGTCAGGTTCGTTTCAACGATACATGAGTAATGCCAATGCTGCAAATGGATTGAGTGATAATATTGTACAGGCCATAAACAAAGCTGTTATTGATGGAAAAGAAAAGTTGTGTGTGGGCACCAGCGATGGTCTTTCGGTTCTGGATTTCCATGGAGGGACAGCGTTCAGCAATTATTCAATTAAGGATGGGTTGCCCAGTAATGTAATATATGGTATCCTTGATGACGAAAAAGGAAACCTTTGGTTAAGCACCAATAATGGCATTTGTAAGTTTAACCCCGACACACGGGAAATTAAAACTTTTAATATTCATAACGGATTACAAGGCAAGGAGTATGTCGGGGGGGCGTATTTAAAGCTTAGGAATGGGATGTTTTTGTTTGGGGGTAATAATGGGTTTAACCTGTTTTATCCTGATAGTATAGCAGAAAGCAGATATGAACCCCCAGTTGAGATTACTTCTTTTAATGTATTTAATGTTCCCTATTTTGAGGGGCATATTGTTCCGGACAGTTCTGTTATTAAATTGTCCCATCATCAAAATTTCTTTTCGTTTAAGTTTTCCGCCTTGGATTTTACTAATCCTGCAAACAATCGATATCAATATATATTGGAGGGGGTAGACGAAAATTGGGTTGCCATACAAGAGCGACGATTTGTAGGGTACACTAATCTGGATCCAGGAGAATATACATTTAAAGTTAGAGGCACTAACTGCGACGGTATCTGGAGTTCCGAACAAGCATCAATGGAGATTATTATTACCCCGGCCATCTGGCAAACCATATGGTTTAAATTGTTTCTGGTTGTCATTGTGTTGGCAGTACTATGGAGAATCTACAGATACAAGCAAAATCGTTTGGCCGAAATGGAACGATTGCGCATCAGTATTGCAAGTGACCTGCACGATGAAGTGGGGGCATCCTTGACACGTATCAGCATTCACTCGGAACAGATTCAAAATACAGATAGAAAAAAAGAGATCATTGATGCATCACGTAAGATAGGTTCTATAAGCCGAGATGTGATTGCAACGATGAGCGATATAGTCTGGTCTATCGACACCCGAAATGATACCATAGGAGACTTACTTGAGCGGATGTACGACTTAGCCTACACCACTTTTTCCATCAAGGATATCGCGGTGTCATTTTCTGAAAATGGATTGGATAAAGACAAGAAGATTAAGATTGATTCAAGGCAAAATGTGTACTATATATTTAAGGAAGCAATAAATAATATTGTTAAATATGCCCAGGCATCCGAAGTTAAGGTAAGTATGGAAAATGAAGTGTATGGATTTAATATGCAGATTAAAGATAACGGTATAGGATTCGATATTTCAAAGGTAAAAAAAGGAAATGGACTGAGAAACATGAAAATGAGGGCGGAAAGAATTGGAGGTGAGTTGATAATAGAGTCGGATGGAGGTACAATAATAATGTTGAGGACAAGAAGGCTGTAAATGTAGTGTATCCCTGACCAAATTAGTGCAGCCCTTCTTACTATTAGGTACAACTCTCATCAATACCCCATGTAAATGGTATTTCGCTTGCCCCATAAAATTTGTATTATTAAAATATGGTAAGGATAGCAATAGTTGAGGACGATAAGGTGATTAGAAACGGGGTTCAAGAATACCTGAATAACCAGATGGAAATGTCGTGCCAAATCGCAAAGGAATCGGTTGAGGCATTCCTGTCCGGATTAAACAAAGAAAATATACCCGATATCATTCTCATGGACATTGGTTTGCCAGGAATGTCAGGCATTAGTGGGGTAAAACTCATAAAGGAGAAATATCCTGACATTAACATCGTCATGTTTACCGTCTACCACGATTTCAACAAGATATTCCAATCGTTATGCGCTGGCGCATCCGGCTATCTGCTTAAGAACATTCCCTTTGCCGATATAAAAAAAGCGATAGAAATAGTGAATGATGGGGGTTCGTTTATGTCACCGCAAATAGCTCGCAAAGTGATCAATTATTTTCAGACAGGCCAAAAAAACGAGCCATCCACCTCGCTTACAGGCAAGGAAAAAGAAATTGTGCTTGGCCTGGTAGACGGTTTAAGTTATAAAATGATTGCAGAAAAAAATTTTATTTCTATTGAAACAGTTCGGTCGCATATTAAAAACATCTACAAAAAGCTACATGTGCATTGTAAGGCCGAAGTCATTAAAAAATCCATAAGCGGGGAGATTTAACCGTCGACTTTATTTGGGGTGCTCGCTACATCGTAGTTTATGGTCATAATGTTGAGGATTGATTTTCTCATCACTTTTGACGCAGATTCATGTTGTTCTTATTTAAGCTTGCTATCTGCAAGTAACTACATTTGCGGTATATCCGGCATCCCCGGCATGCTCATCACCTGATAATTATTGGGGATTTCGAACTTTGAATTATCAGGTTTCCAGTATTTTACATTTTTCATCTCCATGCTTGATCCCTCAGATCCTTCCATATGGTCAATGATTTTCATGGGGAACTTGTATTTTTCGGAATACCAAAGGGTGTACATTTTTTGCCCTGGATTTTTCTTGCTCCAGAGTGTCGATTTTGTACAAACAATGCCATTGATGGTTTCATTACCTTCTTTTTTTAAGATCCCTTGTTCTTCATATTTCTCAAAAACTTTTATTGGATCATTGTTCATGCTCATCTGGCTGCCTGCCGGACTTTTTATTGCCATTTTTTGGTCGGGCATTAAAATAACAACATCTTTCGATCCATTTTTAACTATGATGGCACTTTTGTTGCCGCGTTCTTCAAATTCGTAGCGATATCCTGCTTCGGCCGAATAAACTTTAAATTGCTTTTCCTGCCCGGTGTTATTGAATACCATGTCTGCGGTAAATTGTGCAAAACCGTTAATGCTCAATCCTGACAAAATCAGGATTAAGGTAAGCTGAATAAATTGTTTGGTGGTTTTCATGATACTGATTTTATAGTGTTCATACAAATTATGTTACCAAGTGGGCTTTTCATAGTTGAACCATTTTGATATGTCCGGCTGCTTTAGCCTGAGAAAGAGGTGTTTGGTTTCGTACATTTTTTGCGTTTACGTTGGCACCTTTTTCGAGGAGATATTTAGCCATTTCCAGATAGTCGTAGTCATAATAAAACACTGGTGTCCGATAAAAAATACACGCTATAGCCTAACGCTATTTTGTCTCAAGCCGGCGGACGTTTCATTTTCAGTTCGCCTCAGTTTTTATATCTCAACGCTGTTCATGATTTCGGCAACGCTCCAATTGCCTTAGCTGCAAACGAAACACAAATTGTGCCGCCGTTAACATGAAAAAGCTAAAAATAAGTGCGCTTCGCTTAAAGAAAAGAACCTGTCTCCCGGTCAGACAGGCTCGCGATGTTCAAACAGCTTTTGCTTTTATTGATTTTTGCTCCGTTCGGTAACACCTAAGCAAGTTTAATCATTACACTCACTTATCGTAAAAATTCTTTCCAACCGCTTGGATTACAGATTTTCTTAACGCTTTTTTTGCATGAAAGCGGATTATTCCCCAGGCACCATGCTTACTCGTTTAAAACTCTTGCTATTCTAATCAATACGATAGGATTAATAATACTTAGTCGGTGCGTAATGATAAAAAATCATGCCGGGCAAAGCACTCTTTGCATTCTCAGCATAACCCAAACAAATTTGGTTGTGCATTCACTTCTTCCCGAATTACTTCGCCATTCGCTTGGGCATTCGGTAAAGCACAGGCAAGCATAGCTTTACATTCACTTCTTCAGGAATTGCTGCGCATTCGCTCGGGCGTTCGGTAAAGCACAGGCAAGCATAGCTTTACATTCACTTCTTCAGGAATTGCTGCGCATTCGCTCGGGCGTTCGGCAGAACATAAGCAAGCTTTGTTTTGCTCTCACTTCTTCAC
>NZ_JBNGOS010000032.1:0-74047 GCF_050589685.1 Saccharicrinis sp. 156 | reverse complement strand
TCACGAATTGCTGCGCATTCGCTCGGGCGTTCGGCAGAACATAAGCAAGCTTTGTTTTGCTCTCACTTCTTCACGAATTGCTGCGCATTCGCTCGGGCGTTCGGCAGAACATAAGCAAGCTTTGTTTTGCTCTCACTTCTTCACGAATTCTACCCTTCGGTTATTGGCTTTTCCCTCAGGCGTATCGTTGGTATCCATGGGAGTGGTTTCTCCCATGCCTTTGGCACTTAGCCTGTCAGGTGAAATGCCTAGTTTTACCATAGTGTTTTTTACTGTTTTTGCTCTTGCTTCCGATAAAGTTAAGTTGCTGGTATCATCGCCGTCGCTGTCGGTATGGCCTTCCACACTGAAATTAATCTCGGGGTGATCCTTCATCAATTGGGTCACTTTGTTAATAATGCCCATCGATTCGGGCTTTAATGTGGCTTTACCCACATCGAACCTGATACCTGATGCGATTATCTTTCCGTCCTGCAATATTCTGTCGTAAAATTTTACGCCACCTTCAGCAATCCTGATATTTTTTACGTAATACAAATTTTCATTGTGAGCGTGATAAGAATATAGGGTCAGTCCCTTTGGATCAAAATCGAGTCTGGGAATATTTAGCAAGCGGGTTTCGTCCATATAAGCTTTTAATTTTCCATTTGTATGGGCAATGGCAATGTGCATCCATTTCGATTTTTTAATGTTTTCACCGGGCAACCTGCTTCTAAAATGACCCATCTCCATTTCTTTGCTAGTAACGTTAATGCCTGTATATCCTGTAGGGCTTCCCGATTTCTGGTTTTTCCTATCGTACAGATGAATTTCAAACGTACCGCTTCCTGGATAATACAAGTCGAACTCTATAGTAAAAACTTGGGGGAGATAATCCTCCTTCGGATTTTTCATATATGGGATAATAGAAGGGTGGCCATCTCTCAACATAATCACCAGATCTTCGCCATACTTGGCCACTTCGGCATTTCCTCTGTGGAGATCCCACCTGGATGGGAACTCACCATTTTCCTCGCTCGATAAATCATCCTCAAAAATAACTTTGTCGCCGGGAACAAAATCATACTTGGCCCACGATAAGGTTGGACTTACACTTTTCTCCACAATGATAACCTGTTCTTCTGGTTGATTAGGGGATTCAGCTTGGCTGTTTGTTTGTGTTTCTTGTTTTTGATTCTTTTTGTTCTTCTTTTTGCCAAACAAACCACCAAGTCCTTCTTCCAGTTTGTCGAAACTTTTATTGATGGTTTTGTCAACTTTTTTATCCACCCTTTTTTCACCTTCTTTCTCGGTTTTCTTTACCGGATCTTTTACTTGCGCATTAATGCTTTGTTGCGAAAAAGTGAACAGGATACTGGCAGCAAATAGGATATAGCATATTTTTTTCATGATTGTTGGTTTATGGTAACACCTAGTTAGGATTCGTTCTTCTGAATAAATGTAAAACTAAACACGAGAGTAGGCTATCCCATAAAAATGGGATTTTGAATACCATATCCCATTAATATGGTATTGAAGTAGTATCCAATATGAACTAAATTATAGAAAGTTCATATTTTTTCTGGAGGATACTATTATGAAAAAACATTACCTGGCTTTATGCATAGTAGGGGCTTTGCTGCTAATCCTTGCCCCTGTCAAAGGACAATATGTTGAATTTGTCCAGATAACCGATGATACACGAGATCAAAAAATTCCGGCAATTGATGGCGATTATGTGGTGTACGAGCATTACCCTTTCGGAGGCGGTGTTGAGATTTATTTATATAATCGCGTAACCAAAACCGAAAAATTGCTTACCCCGGGCCCGGCTACTTTACGAATGAATCCCGATATTTCCGGCAACCGTGTGGTGTGGTCAGAAAAAGTGGATGACGAGTGGGATTGGGATATATTTATATACGACATAAACACGCCGCATATCGACCCACGTCCCCTATTGGTTTGGGAGGGGGGCCAAAGAAAACCAGCTATCCATGGCGACATCTTAGTGTTTGTCGATTATAAAATGGATGTCGATTACGGTAATGTTTATGCTTATGATTTTGCGACAGGGGTACTTACCCGCTTAACCCATGATGTTGAGCAAGGGCAAACAAACCCGGATGTGTTTGGTGATTATGTGGTGTGGGAAGATTTCCGGTCTGGAGATTGGGACATTTATATGTATCATATCCCCACAGGAACAGAAACGCAATTGACCGATCATCCTGCCAGTCAACAAAGGCCTGCTATTTATGACAAGCGCGTTGTCTGGATGGACTATCGCAATGGAGATTGGGATATCTATATGCATCATATCACTCATGGAATTGGTAGTGTTTTTGAGAATTTTGATTGGCCCTTATGGAACCTGGGCCAATATAACAGGGAAGATCAGAAGTACCCGGCTATTTATGGGGATCGTGTGGTTTGGCAAGATGACAGAAACGGAGACTGGGATTTGTACATGT
This sequence comes from Saccharicrinis sp. 156, assembly GCF_050589685.1. NCBI lineage: Bacteria > Pseudomonadati > Bacteroidota > Bacteroidia > Marinilabiliales > Marinilabiliaceae > Saccharicrinis > Saccharicrinis sp. 156. The sequence goes on along the minus strand of NZ_JBNGOS010000032.1, from coordinate 71,594 downwards.
TTACTTTTATAAATCCTATCGCTGGAAACTTTACCAGAATGTTCGATGTGGACCATGATCAGACAATGCCGGCGATTTTTGATAAATATGTGGTGTTCGAAGATGAGCGTGACAATGATGGAGCAAAAGATATTTGGCAATGGGAAGTGCCTCCGGGATGCGATTTGTCTTTGGTGGTAGAGGATGAACCTGACCCGGTTGTTACGGGCAACGAGCTAACTTACACCGTTTACATTAAAAACACGGGACAGCAAACTGCCAACAATGTTTTGGTAACGTGTACTTTATCTTCCAGTGTTGATTATGTAAGGTCGTACAATAGTCATGGTACAGGATCGACTATCGTGGGTAATGAGGTGCTTTGCAGTCTGGGCACCATGGAATACAACGACCTTGACACCATAGAAGTAGTAGTGACCCCGCTGGACGAAGGCAGACCCATTTTTACCGCTCTGGTTGAAACGATTGACAACGATATAAATCTTGAAAACAATTTTCAAAGTATAAGAACAGACGTAGTATGGGCTCTATCGGATGTAATTGATGTTGGTATGAGTCCCTCACTGTACATGCATAATAATGCATCTCATATTGTTTATACCGACAAAGAAGAAGGTGATTATTTAAGATACGCTACTAATAAAAGCGGTGCCTGGTCAAGAAGTACTGTTTATGAAAATGATGATGATCCAATTTTCTATCCTCATGTTGCCGTAGATCAAAACGATACGGTCCATGTGGTTTATTATGAATATATATATACTAACTGGCTTTCACCTTATGAATTATACTATGTAAAGCAAACAGCATCCGGTTGGTCCACTCCTTTGAAATTGGCCGATTCATCTAGCGACTTCGGAGGTGTAAATATTAATTGCAGTCCGGAAGGGATTGTCTATGTTTCCTATCTGAAAACTCAATGGGGCGATAATATTAACTTACATTATTTTAATGGAACATGGAATGGTCCCCTTGTGCTGCCAACTTTGCCTTCCCGGAGCGCCTATAATGACCTGGCCATGTCGGTCGATAATAATGGTCATATCCATTTTGCTTATTATTTAATGGGTGCTGTGAATCAGGGCCCTCATTATATGACCAATGCGCCCGACAGCATATGGAAAACCTCGGAGTTAATACAGGACAATTGGGGGGGAGGTCAACTTGAAACCTTACGCTTGAGCATAGCTACCGATAATGGCAACCGTCCACATATTTGTTATTCGGCATCTCACGAGGGAGACTATGAAGAAAACTATATGTATGCGGTGAAGACTTCGGGCAGCTGGTCAAACGACTTTGTATATGCCCAGCAATGGAGTAGCTTTAGTGCTATTGCTACCGATCCATTGCAGGATCCTCATATTTGTTTCAAGGATCAAATTTCAGGTAGGTTGATTTATTCTTTCGAGAGTGGCGGAAATTGGGTACATAAAACGATTACGAACGATGGCAGTAGTATTAATGGAATAAAATCAGATGATGACGGTTATGTTCATATTGCCTTTAGCGAATATAACAGCTCGTATGGTAAAAACGTGTTAAAATACCTGACCAGCAGACCGGAACCGCCTAAACCACAAATTTCTGTTAGTCCTGACTCTATTGATTTCTGGAAACGAATTGTGGGACAAATTACCGATCCGCGTGTGGTGACTATAAGAAATTATGGCGATGCAGATTTGGTTATTGCTAATGCAAGTATCGATTATACTATTGAACAGGATTTTTATATCACCGACAATCCTTGTACAACGATTCCTGCAGATGGAAAGTGCGAGATATCCGTTGCGTTCGATCCTCAATCCATTGGCAATAAAACCGAATATCTACGGATAGAATCCAATGATCTTGTTTATCCGGTAATCAGAATTAAACTGAAGGGCGAAGGTTTAGAACCGATAGCCATCGTGAATGGGGATAGCCAGTTTGGAGAAGTAACTGTGGGTTCGTCATTGTCTCATCCGTTCGAAATAATAAACGAAGGCAATACCGATTTAAGGGTCGACCTGGTGGTAATTCAGGACGATGATGCCGACCAGTTCTCGTTCGATGGTTTGCCCGATGGGGCTTTCTACATCAATCCCGGCGAATCCCAAGCTTTCAATGTTTATTTCTCGCCAACAACGGTAGGGGATAAAATCACCCGACTGTTAGTTTATACCAGCGACCTTGATTACCGGAATATTTATTTGACCGGAACAGGTGTCGTTCCATGGTATCCTATTTCAGGAAGCGTAAAAGCCCCCGACAATTCCCCAATTACCCAAGGAGTCGTAATTGTAGACGTCATGAAAGACAATGGAGATCTGGATTTTTTCATCCGGGAAGAGCTTTTTGGGTCGGATTTGTTCAGTCTAAATGCACCGGAAGGTACCGTAACATTATTTATCCATCCGGATGAAGATGTTTATCCTGAGTTAATGCGCGGTTATTATGGTAATGCTGCAACGTTGGCCGATGCCACAATGATCAACCATAACCAGGAGATTATCGGACTTGAATTGTTTGCGCTTAACGCTCCGGGAAATGCAGGAGGCAGCTCTCAGGTAGATGGTTCTTTAGAAAATGAAGATAGCCCGCAGGCCTATCCAACCGGGTTAAAATCTGTTTTGGCCAGCAAAGTTGAAGGTGCAGCCGTTTATTTGTACGACCAGTCCGGAACTATTATTGCGTATGATGTTACTGATGTCAACGGGGAATTCAGTTTTACAAATATCCCGGCAGGAACATTTACTTTTTATGTAGATCATTTTGGCATTCCAATGGGCAATGCGACCCAGGTTGAAGAAGTTGTCATTGATGCTGACGGACAGGTAATGGTGATTGAAGCCAAAATTGTGAATGGTGTTATTACAGCAACTGTTTCGGAAATAACAGGAGTGTCGAGCCTGTTTGATAAAGCTGAACTAAAAGTCTATCCTAATCCCGCAAAATCAGTACTTTATATTGATGCCCCAATGTTCAAGGATGAGGTTGTTGTTCAAATTATCAATGCTGCAGGTCAGGTTGTCTGGCATAAAAACATTCAACCTAACATTGGAGGCTTAAGGACGAGCATATCGGTAGATTTTCTCGAGAATGGAGTTTACTTGTTGCAAGTTATAGGTTATGGTGAAAGTTACCAGACCAAGGTGGTTGTCAGAAATTAGAAATTACTACTCGAGGTGCGGCTTGGAATCGTACCCCGAGTCTAATTTTAACTCTATAGCTATGAAAAATTTATTTTTACTTTCAATGATTATGGGTGCTTTCGTTTGTATGGCACCTATATTGAACCGTTCCTATGCTCAGGAACTCACCGTACCGGATTATGCCTATGGTACGGTATACTCTGAGTGGGGCACGGTTGACGGTCAAGGTGTTACGAATCCGGGGCCTTATGCCGGTTATTCCGAAGGAGACGAAGAAAGACCAGCAGATGTTTTTTTGGCACATGGTTACCGCTGGTGGGGATATCCTGAAAATATTTTATTGATTTGTCACAAATTCCAGCCTTTTAATTATCCAGGCTATCATGGGGTGTGGGATATGTCTCATTTGGGGTGTTCCGGCGCCATGCTTGGCCATTCCGCTGCTTGGGGAGGGGTAGTCGTTGAACCTGAATTGCGCAGGATAAGTTGCTTGGGAGGAACCCAAAACGATGATGATGGCCCCACGGAACAATGGTGTATCTGGCTCGGCATGAACAAAATATGCTATCCTATCCCTTCGCACTGGGGATACACCCGTCCTTATGGTTACCTGCGAAAAATCGTGGAAGTGAAATCAACGGGATCATTGCAGGTTGGCGATCCCGTGGATATCACAGCAAGCCTTGCTTCTCAGGGAGTTTTTGAAGGAGATGGGTCAATGTCAGCTGTAGGTACGCTTTTTCTCAATAAAATAGATGAAATGCCATGGCATAATGAATGGGGCATGGGTCGAGAATACCTTCGCGCAGGCGATGTTGCTGATATTACAGGTACGCCTGAGATGATGAACAATATGCTTGGCCACATCACTTATATGAGTTTAAACAATACCGAAAATACAAGTGCAATAGTAGCCATTGGCGATATTATTGTGGTGGAGGTGGTGTTTGATAATAAAGTTGTACTTGAAAATCCAGGAGAAAGATATGCGGGAGAAAAATCAGAAGGTTGGGTTGGAGAAAGACCTGATGAGTTGTTCAGTTATATTGAGTATACCCGTACGGATTCAATTAAGAAAATGATCAAGAATTATGGGAATACGTTAATATACAATTTAACGAGTGATACTCCGGGTGCTTTTCTTGAAGCATTATCGCCTGCCGGTCCAAACCTGGATACTGATCAGGATGGAATCAGTGATACACGCGAAAAAGGACCAGATGGCAGCGACGACAATTACGACGGTAATACCGATGGACTGGCGGATCATGAACAGGCTAATGTAGCATCTTTCCATACCTATGATGGTTTGAATTACGTAACGATGGTAGTGCCTGAGGATGTAGAGCTTACGCAACTTGTGGTCGCAAGCAATCCATCGCCAGGCGATATGCCAGCGGATGCCGATTTTCCATTTGGCTTTTTCGATTTTTCCATAGATGGACTTGATCCGGGAGAGGCGATTACGGTTATGTTATATTTACATGGAGGCGAAACGGTGGATAAATATTACAAATACGGTTACACCCCCGACAACAACCAGAAACACTGGTATGAATTTATGTATGACGGAGAAACCGGGGCTGACATCAATACAGATGTTATCACTTTGTATTTTGTAGATGGCTTACGTGGCGATGAGGATATTACGGTGAATGGTTCAATCAAAGAACCTGGCGGCCCTATGAAAGATACTTCCACAGGCATAAATGAAGAAAGTATTTCAGGGTTTGTTTTGGGCCAGAATTACCCAAATCCTTTTGCCGGTCAAACAAAAATCGGTTATGAAATATTTAATTCCTCTCAGTTGATTATAAGGGTATTCAACCTTGCCGGACAGGAAGTCAAAACCCTGGTTAACCAGCAAATGCCGGCAGGAAAACACGAAGTTGTTTGGGACGGTAGAGATAACAGAGGAAACCAACTCCGAAACGGCCTGTATTTTTATCGAATGGAGGTGTTTACCGAAACAGGAAGTCATAAAAAGATAAGGAAGATGGTTTTGAAGAAATAAGTAATGTCACTTCTGCCGAGGGTTTGGTTTTGCGGGAAACCCTCGGTTCGGTTACAAAAATTAGTTGTTGATACTACGCAACCATTTTTATTTTTTCACATCATTCCTACATAGTTAAGCGCTTGATAGCGACCGGCTAAACGTTTGTTGTTGTCTAAAACTAAATAGTAAAAACGGTATTGCATCTTGTTGCCGTCAGCAATCTGTAACCTTAACTTTATGAAAAGATTTAGTAACCGGTAAAACTCAAATGTTATGGAAAGATTAACAGGACTTGCATCTAAAACATTGTTTTTGATGGCTTTTTTGATGTGTACATTTACTTCTTGCGAGAAGGATCCCGGAAACGAGCCGGGAAGCGACCTGGGGCAACTTGAGTTTAACTTTTCTTCTGGTGATTTGCAGGAAAGTCTGAAGTCAACAGTAGATGGTGACTCAACGGAGAATGGGGATTTTGCCTACTACAAGTTGCTCATTTCGGTGGTTGACGAAGATGGTGTTGTTGTTCTCGACAAGGAGGCAGTTTCGTTGTACAAATTCTGGGATGGGTTTATAAGTGAAAAAGTGGAACTGAAAGAGGGAACATATACCTTAACCGAGTTTATGATAATTAACGGCAATGGAGAAGTTGTGTTTGCAACACCAAAAGAAGGCTCCCCTTTGGCTTATCTGGTTGAAAAACCGTTACCCGTAAATTTTATAATTGAAGCCAGTGATGTAACGGGTCTCCGAATCGAAGTTATCCCTGTTGGGGATCATCCACCCGAAGACTTTGGTTATGTGAATTTTGGAATCGGCATTGTTAGGCCATTAGCTTTTTTTACTGCGGCATATATCAACCATCCTTTAATTATGGCACCCAGCAGGTTTATAGAAGCTAACCTGGATGTGTACGATCCGGAAGGAAAATATTATGAATTTAAACTCGAAGCAAAGGTAAATGAATTGGTGATTAAAGGACTCAGGGGTAATTATATTTTTTTGCTGAAAACAGACGACTACGAAAAGAAGTTCATGTTTAGTTATCGTGAGCTTAAAATGAGTTCGGAAGATAATCCATTACTGCTTCCCATAGGAGATAATAGCGGAATTTATGAAATGGAATTTATGGCAAGTCCCGATACTACAAAGGATGCGATGATCACAGATTTAAATGGAAACGAAAATTTTGGGGATCACCCCATGTTTTCAGCATCATTTAAATCGGAACCAATTCTAACAGTTATGAGAACTACCCGCAGCTTGATGTATTATGATATTAGAAGATATTTGCCAAAATCAGCCACAATCAAAAAGGTTCAGCTAACACTAACTGTAACTGGTGATATCTATACCATGCAACAACAAAATACAGATATGTTACCAATGTATACCGGGGTTTTTAAGCAAATTGTGGAAGAATGGAAGGAAGAAGGTGTGACCTGGAACAATCAACCGGAAACAACCGATGCAAATAAGGTAATTATTTATTACAATCCTTGGATCGATTTTAACAAAAGAACCTATGATATTACCCGATTATTTGTACCTGTAGACAAAGCCAACTACCCCAACTATGGATTTATGTTTACACATTATCCAGAAAATATATCCGGAGGTATTGAGTTTGGTTCAAGTGATGCTAAAAATAGGGATGATAGACCGGTATTTAAGGTATATTACACTTTGCCATTGTAATAAGCAATCATGTAATGGTTTAGGGCAAAGGGATATGCATCCTTTTGCCTTTTTTAAGCCATAATATCATTTTATTGTTTACATTTACTTTAACAAAGCAAGCGTTAAATGCAGACTCAAGACAACTCCGGGAAAATAATAAAAAGCATCCGGCCGTCAAGGATTATTTGGCCTATAATCATTGGGATTGGATTTTCCGGGTACATGTTATACCATGAATATGAACCTGGTAGTCTTGATGTTTTGCAATTAACCTTAAAAACCGGTTTTTGGATCGCCGTTTCGTTCATGTTTATGGTGATCCGCGATCTCGGCTATATCTACCGCATCAGGTTATTGTCCAATAAAAAGCTAACATGGCAAAAGGCTTTTTCAGTTATTATGTTATGGGAGTTTACCTCTGCTATAACCCCGTCGGCTATTGGAGGAACAAGCGTAGCTATCTTTTTCTTAAATAAGGAAGGTATTCGAATTGGCCGAAGCACCGCACTTGTTATGGTCACCTCCTTTCTTGACGAACTGTTTTTTATAATCGCCTTTCCTGTTGTTTTGCTATTTATAGGGCGCACGGATATATTCGGATTTGGCATCGATGCAGCAGAAAGCCTGCCGTGGTATAAAAATCAGTTTATTCTGTTTGCTTTATCGGGATATGGTTTAAAGTTTTTGTATACCGTTGTTATCACCTATGGGTTATTTGTAAATCCAAGAGGACTAAAATTTCTGTTGCTATGGATTTTCAAGTTGCCAATCATACGAAAGTGGCGTCCGGATGCAAATGAATCAGGTTCGGATTTGATTAACACTTCGAATGAATTTAAGCAATGGCCCTTAAGTAAATGGACAAAAGCCTTTGTGGCCACTTCAATTAGCTGGATAAGCAGGTATTGGGTGGTGAACACAATAATCATATCCTTTTTCGGTTTTTCGTTTATCGATTTTGACGGACATGTCTTGGTGTTTGGTAAGCAGTTGGTTATGTGGATTATGATGATAATAAGCCCAACACCCGGAGGTAGTGGATTTGCTGAATATGTATTTAAGGAATTTCTGGCCGGGATTGTACCTGTGGGTACCGGGGTGGCCATGGCATTTGTCTGGCGGTCAATTAGTTATTATCCTTATTTGTTTATAGGAGGTGTATTGGTGCCGCGATGGATACGTAAGCATTTCATAAAACGTTAGTTATATTTGACAAACATAAAATATTATTAGACGAAATAGTCCTTTTCAATCGCACTTTCTGCGTAAATTGTTGAAGGATTATTTTAGTTTAATCAACACAACAGTTTCAAGAAATTTTACATCTGTGAGATATATCATATTATTAATGTCAGTATTGTTTTTCGTGGCCTGTGATGAGGTTAAGAATAAAAGCAATAAATCTGCATCAGAACATAAGAAAGAGCTTACCATATATTGTGAAAATGCAATGGTTCCGGTACTGATGGAACTTAAAGAAAAATTCGAGTCGGGAAGCGGCTGTACAATTAAGCTGCACAATGATGGCTCTCAGAATTTAAGTAGCCTGATTCAATATACCCAAAAAGGTGATATTTATTTGCCGGCTTCAAAGGTGGGCTTCAAAAAATTAAGCAGCAAGAATTATAATTATATTGTGGATTCCGTGTTTATCGGTTATAACACTTTGGTAGTGATGACTGTTAAAGGAAACCCGACCGGATACGATGGTGATATTAACAGCCTTGTTGAGAAACAACATGCCATAATAATAGCCAATCCCGAAACAAGTACGCTGGGATATGATACCCGAAAATATTTGGAAGAGAAGAAGTTGTACAGTGATGTGATATTAAATGTTGTTGCATTATCTACCGATAGCAGGGGTTTGGTGAAAAGTTTAAAAAATGAGGAGGCGCAGTTAGTGCTGAACTGGGAAAGTGATATCTATGTCAATGGAAACCGCGATCATGTTGAAGTTTTTAACATTCCGGATTTCCAGCAATCGCCTTCCGAAATATACGCCGGGATATTATCTACAAGCGAAAACCCCGAATTAGCCAGAGAATTTCTGGATTATGCTACCGGAGAGGAAGCCATATCAATTTTTAGAAAGTATGGATTTAATAGGAGGAAAACATTAATTTTTTAAATTTATACCCTGAATTAATTGATTTGAAAATAAAATTTTGTGGGAAAGACTTCTAATTCGCAAAAAGGGCAATTGTATATTGGTGAGCCAATAATAGCAAAACTGTACCTTTTACTGGCTATTTTTCTGCTTACCATAGCGGCAATTTTGGTGATAGAAAACTATTTTGATAAAACATATATCCTTCGCTATCAGGAAGTAATTCATAATCAAGAGCAGAAGAAGAAAGTGGAAAAAGTGTTACAAAAAAACATTCTGAAACTTAACTTGCTTTTTAAAGATTACCCAAGCATTGATCACCCCCAAGAACTTGCCAATACGCAAAACAATATTACCAACCTCGTAACCGAATGTTTAAATATTGTCGAAATCCTCGACCGTGGCGGAACGTTAAATGAGGTTAAACCCGTTAATTTGCAAGATCAGGAGTTGGTAACGGAGGTTATTGTGCACAAGGTGGATGAATTTACAGGAACAATACCTGAGGTACGTGAACTTGCTCCCAAAGTCAATGACTTAAATGTGCTCGCCTCAAAAATATCGGCGATTATTTCGTCGTACTTGCAAAACGAAGATGCCGATAAGGAATTATATCTGAAAAATATTGGGTTTTTATTAAAGCAATCAGAAAGTCATTTTTCTCGTATCAACGAAATTGAGAACAAGATTTCGTACGATATTAATAAAAATGTTGCCGCGCTTAATAATGCGAGTATTAATATAATAAACAAGTATAATAACTTTAAATACCTGAGCCTTTTTGTTTTTACCTTAATAGCAGGAGTGATTACCTATTATCTGATTATTCAAATTAAAAATGTAATTATTAACAGAAAAAAGGCCGAAGAGAACAACGAAAAACTCCTACAGGCGGTAGAGCAAAGCCCTATCTCTATAATGATTACCGATACGAAAGGCAACGTGGAATATGTGAATAAAGGTTTTCAGGATATCACAGGTTTTGACAAGCATGAGGTATTGCATAACAATATTGACTTATTTCATAATAATAACAGTGGCACTCCACCTGCTTTCTGGCAGACGATACAGGAAGGAAGAACCTGGACAGGAGAAATCAATAACCGAAAAAAGAACGGTGAGGTTTATTGGGAAAAGGTTCTTGTGTCGCCTGTGCTGAGTAAGGCCAATACCATTTCGAGTTTCATCGCGATTAAGGAAGACATTACCGAAAAAAGAATATTGACGCATTCGTTGGAAGAATCGATTGAATCGATGAAAACAATTATTGAGAACCTTCCGGTGGGAATATTAATTGTTAACAGTAACAAGGAGATTATTCAGGTCAATGATACCGCTGCCAATATTATGGGATACAAAAAGCAGGAGGATGTAATCGAAGCCATGCAAGGGCTTGATTATGGGCAAGTGTTTATTACCCAGAAAGAAGAACATTTTTCGGATCCTTCTACGCGCGTGGTGGTTTCGATGCTTGAGGAACGATTAGAGGTGAAGCAAAATAATATATCCAGATCTATCCTTAAAAATATCATACCTATCCGCCTTAATAATGAGAACGTTTACCTGGAGGCATTTATGGATATCAGTGCGCAAAAAGAAGTTCAGAAGAAGGAAGCAGAGTCCAACAAGGCCAAATCGGAATTCCTGGCTAACATGAGTCACGAAATTCGCACGCCCATGAACGGTATTATTGGTGCAACCGAGTTGCTGGGCAACACAAAGATGACTAAGGAACAGAATAATGTTGTTTCAATTATTAGTCGTTCGTGCGAAAATTTATTGAATATCATCAACGACATCCTGGATTTTTCGAAGATAGAAGCCGGGAAAATGAAAATTGAGCCCTATCCTTTTAATATTCGCTCAACCATTGATTACCTGGTGGATCAAATGTCGTTTAAAACCAACGAAAAAGGCATCGAGCTGATTAGTAGTTTAGAGCAAACCATACCGAGTATATTAATTGGTGACGAAAGTCGTTTGATTCAGGTGCTGATTAACCTGTTGGGCAATGCAGTTAAATTTACCTCGGAAGGTGAGGTTGTGCTGAAAGTGGAAGTAAGCAAACAAATTGGGTCTCAAATCTCCCTTCATTTTATGGTAGAGGATTCCGGTATCGGAATCCCTAAAGATAAGCTGGAAAAAATATTTGAATCGTTTACGCAGGCGGATGGATCTACCACCCGAAAATTTGGGGGGACCGGATTGGGAACCAGTATTTCCAAAATGTTGATTGAACTGATGGGTGGAAAAATATGGGTGGAAAGCCCCAACCCAAATTTTGCCTGGAGCGAGGACAACCCGGGCTCGGTTTTCCATTTTATCGTTCCGTTGAAAATAGATAAAAATCAATCTCCCGAAGAGTTGCATGGCGAGAAATTTAAGAACATAAAAACCTTGGTTGTCGACAACCACAAAACCAATGTGTTGCTGTTGAAAAAAACTTTAAATAACTGGGGTATTGAGTCTGAAAGCTGTTTCGATGAAAAATCGGCGCTGGAAATCATTAAAAGTGAAAAAGATTTTGATCTGGTAATCATCGATTCCCATGTGTTTAGCAAAGTAGACGAGGGTTTTATCGATACCGTTAAAAAGGAGATTAACAAGGTTAAAATAATCCTGTTTACATCCAATCTTAAATGGAAAGAGAGTTATGACTTTAAAGGAGTTGACCATGTAATTCATAAGCCTATTAAACACACCCAATTGTTCACAACGATTGATTCCATGTTCTTTTCAAATGTTGACAATGAAGGGGAAAATAGTAAAAAACAAATCTCTTTTGAAGAAAGGATTAAGAACAAAATAATTTTATTGGTTGAGGACAATATCATCAATCAGCGTATCGCCGAAAAAATGTTGGATAGGATTGGTTTAAAAACAGCCATCGCCAACAACGGGAAAGAAGCAGTTGAGATGATTACCAGTGGCGAATATAGTTTCGACCTGATATTAATGGATGTTCAGATGCCTGTTTTGAACGGACTTGATGCCACGGCAGCCTTGCGGAGCAAGAATATTAATATCCCCATAATTGCCATGACTGCCAACGCCATGAAAGGTGATAGGGAGGTATGCATTGAGGCAGGTATGAACGACTATATAGGTAAGCCGGTGAAACTAGATGACCTGGCCAGTTTGATGGATAAGTGGATTTAAAAACCTGGTAAATCTACCAATATTATCAATTGCTATAATGTTTTTGTAATTAATGGCATAACAGTATGTAAGTGTTTTGCTGTTAGGTAATTGTTTTTCCATTTATTTGTTAGGGATGTATGGTAACATACTCAAAGTTGCTATCCGTCATGGAATAATTCATTTTATTGTTTTAGCTTTATGTCGGTAAAATAAATATTAGTTCATTATTTAATCATATTTTCATGAGCAAAATCGACTGGGCAAAATTATCGTTTAGTTATATTAAAACGGACTATAACGTACGTAGCTATTTTAAAGACGGCCAATGGAGCGAGTTAGAAGAGAGTACCTCGGAACAGCTTACCATTCATATGGCTGCCACTTGTGTTCATTACGGTCAGCAAGCTTTTGAAGGGCTTAAAGCATTTAAGGGAAAAGACGGCAAGGTCCGTATTTTCCGTATGGATGAAAATGCAAAGCGTCTACGTAGTTCTGCCGATGGTATTTTAATGCAGCCGGTGCCAACCGAACTTTTTCAGAAGGCTGTTGTACGTGCCGTCGAACTGAATATGGACTATGTTCCCCCCTACGAATCAGGAGCGGCCCTGTATATCCGTCCTTTGTTAATCGGTTCAGGGCCAAAGGTAGGGGTGTCGCCTTCCGAAGAATATACTTTTTTGGTTTTTGTAACACCGGTTGGGCCTTATTTTAAAGAAGGATTTAAACCTACCAAGCAAATGATTAGTCGCAAGTTCGACAGAGCTGCGCCGCAGGGAACAGGTAACTTAAAAGTTGGAGGAAATTATGCGGCAAGTATGCGTGCCGGAAAAGTTGCCCACGACGGGGGCTATTCTTCGGTGCTCTATTTAGACAGTAAAGAGAAGAAGTATATTGACGAGGCAGGCCCCGCGAACTTCTTCGCCATTAAAGGAAACACTTATGTTACCCCTTTATCTAATTCTATTTTGCCAAGCATTACCAACATGAGCTTGATTCAGCTGGCCCGGGACATGGGACTGGAAGTGGAAAGAAGGAAAGTGGAGATGAAGGAACTGGCCGAGTTTGATGAGGTAGGTGCTTGTGGTACCGCTGCCGTTATCAGCCCCATTGGGCAAATTGATGATATAGACGAAAACAAATCATACAAATTCGGTGATCCATCAGTTGCTGGCCCAATTAGTACCAAGTTGTATAACAAATTAAGAGGAATCCAATATGGCGAGGAACCGGATACGTACGGTTGGGTAACCGTACTGGAATAATACTGATAGATAATATTTTATAAGACAGGTTTCAAGGTGCTAAGCGATGGTGGGCTGTCAGGCAATATCTTTTAGTAAACCATGGTGGAGTAAGAATATATGCCGGTTGAGATGATCTTCCGGCATTTTTATTTCATTAGTTTTTTTATCCCAAAATTGTCATTAGGCTTTATTAGGCCGCATTATTTATGGAGGTGCGTGATGCGCATTTAAAATATCATAAAACTAGGTGTTACTGAAACGAGACTTAGCACCGCTCTGGTGAGTTGAAACAAGTTAGCGAAACGCCTTGTTTTGAAGTAGCATAACTGCCTAACAGGATTCCTAATGACAGATCTTGGTTTATTTTACTGCCTCAACGTTATATCCTTTTTTCTCCAATAAAGATAACCACCCGTTTTCACCGGCCAGGTGTCCGGCACCTACAGCAAAGAAGGTTGGCTTTTCTTTGGCAATTGAATCTAACTTACTAGCCCAGTCTTTATTTCTGCCGTGAATAAGTATCTCTTCATATTTTTCCATGCTCCACTCGCTTTCATCCATAAATTCAAGTAGGCCCTTTATATTTTCAGAATTATAGATTTTAACCAAAGTATTGAATTCATCCCTGGCTTTATCTTCTTGTTTTACGATGTCGGAAACCATCTTAAACTGCTCGGTCAACGGTATTTCGTTAAAAAAGCTCATTTGCTGTTCAAGGGATTCTAAGCCCAATACCTCCTTATCCTCTTCTTTTGCCATTTCTACAAAAACAGTCTCAAATGAAACTGGTTGGCATTGAAGAATAGAGATATAGCTCATAGATAGCAGTATAAGTGGTTTCATAACCTGAAGCTGTGCCATTCCTGTTCCAATTGTATTTTTAAATTTGTCGTCGAGGTAAGCATATTCCTCATCCGTAAGATAGTCCCTGGCAGTTTCCCCGTTTGTAAGCATGGACATACTCATCATTTTTTGCATCATTTGCGGATCGTCAAAGTCAACTTCCAGGTATACTTGTTGTGTCTCGGCAAAGCAGGCTTTAACCTTGCTCTTCATCGAGTAATCTTGCGGACAAATTAAATGAATGGTTCCGTAAATATAGGATGGCTCACTTAGTCCGTTTCCGGAAATTCTCCAAAGGAGTGAAGATTCTTGTGCATTTGTGGCAAGAAAAACAAATAGGCATAAAGCCGTTGAAAATAAAAAACTCTTCATTTGAGCAGGTTTTAAATTAATACTAGCCCAAATGTAATTAAAAATAAAGTAGGGGTGTTACTGTGAAATTGAACTGGCTCTTCTTTCTTCAACAATCATTAAAGCCTCTTCTCTGATGATATTGGGTAATTCGATTCTGCGCAGTTGCATGCTTTTCATCCAGTTGGCCACTTCACGTTCTTTTAGAGTATACAGGATGTCACGAAACTCTTCAATTTCGTTATCGGAATATTGATTTGCCGCCCTTTCTTTAAAGCGATCCAATTCCTCATCGTCGTAGTATTCGATTTTATCGCTGGAACTTAATAAACTGTCCGATTCGCAAACCTCATGGGCACCGCAACAATCTTCAGGAACCTCTTTCTGTTGTTCAACCACCTCCCCTGGCTTGGTTCGAGAGGCAAACCAGGCAAAAATCAACGCCACAATAATAAGCAGTACAATATAAATCATGGCACAAAATTAAAAAAAAGTGTTGTTTTAATGATCATATGCCCTTAATAAATCTTAACTTATGCGTGATTAATCAAATTTCCAATGTGTTTTACAGTTAAATATATCACCCAGAAAAAGCTTAAATATGCTAAGCGAAGAGGAGATAGCCCGGAAGAAATTGATCGGATCGAAAGGGATCTGAATGATCTTACACTCAACATGGAGGCTCAGGAAGCATCATCGGGGTTTGCCCATCCTCCCTTGCTTGTGTTCAGAAATGTAAATCCATTAACGCCAGAATTGTTCTATTGGGGCTTGGTTCCGTTTTGGGTGAAAGATGAGCAGCAAGCTACTCAAATACAAAATAAAACTTTAAATGCACGGGGAGAAACGATTTTTGAAAAACCTTCTTTTAGGAAGGCAGCGCAATTTCAGCGATGCTTAATTATGATAGATGGTTTCTACGATTATCATCATAGTAAAGGGAAGGCGTACCCCTATCTTTTGGAGTATGCGGATAAATCGCCAATGGTGTTGGCGGGTTTGTGGGATAGATGTAAAACAGTTGAAGGTGTGGTGTGGGAAACTGTAAGCATAGTTACGACGAAAGCGGAGGGTTTGGTAAAAGAAATACATAACAACCCTAAGCGGAAAGAATCGCGCACACCGGTGATCTTGCGTAAAAAAGACGAGCGAATCTGGTTGAGAGACAATTGTTCAGCCAATGAGTTGAGCCAGTTGATTAAAGAAGGTAACGGGCGTGATTTGATGGCCACACAGGTACCACCGCTAAACTCCAACTTCAAATCCAATACGCAAAAGAATACACTGTTTTAAAGTAAAAACAGGCATGAGCCGCATTGAATTAACATTTTGACAAAGTCAAATACAATCTTGGGATAATGCAGCTTCGTTAGGGTGAAAATAAATATCATCTTGTAAATTTTGATTTTGTATCTTTGGCGGCGTCTCAAACAAAATTATAATGAATATAGGATCAATTCAATTGGCCAGACTGCTTTTTATGTTGCTGCTATTTGCGTTTAGCAATAATATTTTTTCCAGGAAACTCCCTGGTTATATTGTAACGGAAAGCAATGATACGGTTTATGGAAAAGTAAAAGTAAGTGCGACCAATCCAAGAGTGGGAGGGTTTTCTTTAAATCAAATAAATTTAGAGACCTGTTACATGCAAGTTGCCTTTTGCGAACAAGGTGCCTCACGTTTTAAAACATATGAACCAAAGGAAATAAGGGAGTATGCATTTAAATTTGACGGGCGGGAATATTTCTTTTACAGATTCCAGATATTATATAACAGTATTGTTAAAGCTGAAGAAAATCGTTATGAACTACTTAACCTGGTGCAAAGAACGAAGACATTCTCAACCTATCGCAGTCTTCGGTATGTTATGGACCATAAGGATGAAAGTGCACATAACATCTACGTTAAAACAAACAATGTTGTTCCAAGCTACACGTATTATAAGCACCAAAATGGTTCTGAGCGAATTATCGATCACAAAACTCAATCAATAGAGAAAAAGTATCTAATTAAATAGC
The DNA here is from genome assembly GCF_050589685.1 of Saccharicrinis sp. 156. Taxonomy (NCBI): domain Bacteria; kingdom Pseudomonadati; phylum Bacteroidota; class Bacteroidia; order Marinilabiliales; family Marinilabiliaceae; genus Saccharicrinis; species Saccharicrinis sp. 156. The sequence goes on along the minus strand of NZ_JBNGOS010000032.1, from coordinate 55,080 downwards.
CAAGCATTAATTAATACCGACATTTATCTGCTTTTATGAAACGCTTAATAGTACTGTTCGTAATTATCTCTAGTGGATTGTTGCTTTCTGCCCAGCAAAAAGGAAAAGCATCGTATTACGCCGATGAGTTCGAAGGCCGCAAAACCGCAAGCGGTGAATTGTACAGACATCATTTAAAAACGGGAGCTCACAAAACGTTACCATTTGGTACCCTTGTCAAAGTCACCAATATCAGCAATAAAAAGACGGTAGTGGTTAAAATAAACGATAGAGGTCCTTTTGTTAATGGGCGTATTATTGACTTGTCCAAAAGTGCAGCGATACAACTTGGAGGTGTACGAGAAGGAATTTTTGAAGTAATGCTGGAAATAAAAAAGCCTGCCAGGTAATATTTCCGTAGCCCGTTTGCTTATCCAACCAATTTTGAAAGGAGGATTGCGGAAGCACGTCTGTTTGCTTCGTGGAAATTATCTATTATTTTTATTTAATGATATTAATGGTCAGCTCTTATATAAGGTAACATTTTATTTTAATTGATTCGGGTAGCTTGTTTGGAAGGATTATTGCGTAAGGGTTGTCCGTTTGCCTCTATTTTTACTAATATTGCATTCGCAATTTAATTAATATGATATTAAATGAAGGTATTTGTTCATGCGTTTGCGCTGATATTTATAATTTTAATATATGCTTGTGAAGATGAAAGTAGCGACTTCTGTTTATCGAACCAGCAATCCGTACAAGCCGGGTTTTATTCTTCATACCAATCCACAGATACGGATTCTTCGGTGAGCGATGTTGTAATATACAGCATTGGTGTGGATAGTATTCCCTATGATACGGTTACGGTAAGCGATGTGTATTTACCTTTAAATATGCATAAAGATACCTCCCGGTTTATCATCGAAATAAATGAATTAAAGGACACGGTTTCGTTTGTACACCAGAAAGAATTAAACTTTGTTTCGGGAGAGTGCGGCTTTGTTTTTTCTTTTTATCTGGATACCGTTTTATTCTCTGATGTTTCTTTTATTGATTCAGTAGCAATTGATTACGATGAGGTTATTTACAACGAAAATTTAGAGAATGTTAAGATATATCTGTACTAGTTTATTGCTTTTTGCCCTATCGTGGACTGCTTTCGGGCAAGATTATACACAGTCCGGAAGTGAGCGCGAGCGACAAAATATAGAAGGTAAGGAAGGAACTCCCCTAAAGAAGAAAGAGAAGATCCCTTATCCCGATAAGAAGAAGGGAACCGAATTGGGAATTGATATCTCAAGGTTTCTTATTCCTGTGTTCGATGAAGATAGATTTGCATTGGAGGCGGGTGTCAGATCAAATTTGGGTAAGCGTACTTTCTTTGCAGGTACTTTGGGTTCGGAAACTGTTTCGTTTGATGATAAGTCGTATACCTATGAGTCCACCGGTTTTTTTGTTCGGGCAGGTATCGATTACGATATTTTTGTTGTTGATGAAAAGGGTAATAATGACAATATTCTGATTGGATTGAGGTATGGATATGCCTTGCAAGAGCATGAAGCTGGTTCTTTAACCATCGACGAAGACTATTGGGGGGATTACACTTCTTCTATTTCCCCCTATACTTTAAATACGCACTGGGTTGAGGCAGTGTTTGGGTTGCGAAGCGAGGTGTTCAATAACTTTTATATGAGCTGGATGATTCGTATAAAGGCGAAAATAAGTTCTGGAAACAGTGAAATCCTTGAGGCGTATACCGTACCGGGTTTTGGTAACGGATCTAATGACTTTAACCTGGGTTTTTCGTATGTGCTGGGTTATCAGATACCCTGGGGAAACAAAAAAAAATAATCCCAAAGTTGTCATTAGAAAATACCTGATAAGTAATTCGACTAATAAAATCTGAATATTTCAGCAAAACTGAATTATAAGAATTTCTTAGTCGGGACTTCCCGGATACGTAAAAAGCCTGCTGTCGTTAGAAATTATTTTTAATTTAAACCCGCAATTTGCATTAGAAATTCTATTGCACATTGAAATTACTTTAAAACAAGACACTTCGTTGCATCACTTCAACTCACCGGAACGATGCTCCCTAAAGTAATCGGGACAAGTGATGCCTCGTTTCAGTAATGCCTTGTTTTATTGTACTTGCAGTGCTCATAACGAACCTCCAATACATAATCCGGGTTAAAACATAAAAAAAGAAAGGCTATCCGAATCATCGAATAGCCAGTATATATTTAGTGTTTAATCTACTATTAAATGCCGAAAGATTCTTTAATCTTATCTACATAATCAAGTTTTTCCCATGTGAAGAATTCAACCTCTTTCTCAATGTCCGAACCATTGTGTTTTACGGTCACGGTTTGGGTATATGGTTTTCTGCCTACGTGACCATATGCTGCAGTTGGTTCGAATATGGGGTTTTTAAGTCCAAATCTTTTTACGATGGCCGCTGGGCGCATATCAAAGATAGCATTGATTTTTTTGGCGATTTCACCGTCTGTTAAATCAACGTTTGAAGATCCGTAGGTGTTGATGTACAATCCTACCGGCTCTGCAACACCAATAGCATAAGCTACCTGAACTAAAACCTCTTCCGAAATGCCGGCAGCTACCATGTTTTTCGCAATATGACGAGTGGCATAAGCAGCAGACCTATCCACTTTGGAGCTGTCTTTTCCCGAGAAAGCACCGCCGCCATGTGCGCCTTTTCCCCCATAAGTATCTACAATAATTTTACGTCCTGTTAACCCGGTATCTCCATGAGGTCCTCCGATTACGAATTTGCCGGTTGGGTTAACGTGTAATATAAAATTGTCGTTTATTATATTTTGTGCGTCAATGTTAAGAGACTTTTTCACCCTTGGGATCAATATGTTCTTGACATCCTGTTTGATCTTTGCAAGCATGGCCGTTTCTTCATCAAAGTCATCGTGTTGGGTAGAGATGACAATCGTATGAACCCGCACAGGCTTGTTGTCGTCGCCGTATTCCATGGTTACTTGCGACTTGGAATCGGGACGTAAGTAAGTCATTTCTTTTCCTTCCCTGCGTATGGCAGCCAGTTCAATTAATAATTGATGAGAGAGCTGTAATGGAAACGGCATGTATTCTTCGGTTTCCTTACAGGCATAGCCAAACATCATTCCCTGGTCTCCCGCTCCCTGGTTTTCCTCCTCTGCTCTTTCAACACCACGGTTGATGTCCTCGCTCTGCTCGTGAATGGCCGATATTACGCCGCAAGAACCGGAATCGAACATATATTCCGACTTGGTATATCCGATCCGGTCAATGACCTGGCGGGCAATGTTTTGGGCTGGTACGTAACCTGTGGTTTTAACTTCGCCGCTTAAAACTACCAATCCTGTGGTAACCAATGTTTCCGCAGCTACCTTCGATTCAGAATCCTGACGTAAGAATTCATCTAACAATGCATCTGAAATTTGATCTGCTACTTTATCAGGATGGCCTTCGGAAACAGACTCTGATGTAAATAAATATCCCATTATATTTATAATTTATTTTTAAATAAAATGTTTGGATAGCTAAAAAAAGGAAAGGAATTATGCGTTTTAGCACTTTTTTAGAGTGGTTGCAATCAGTCAAATCCATCCACTATCCTTAAAATATGTAGCTGCAAATGTAAAGAAGTTTACGTTTATAATACAAAATAACTGTCATCTTTTTTCTTTCAGATAATAATATTGCGTTTTAATTAGGCGTTTGTAGGCATGCAGCTTGTTGTGTTTTAATGGAGTAGGAAAATATTTTTATTTTTTTTTAAAAAATATTTGGAGTGAATGCATTTTGATATATCTTTGCATCCGCATTTGGAAACAAAGAGACGTTCAAATGCTTTGATGCTCCGTTCGTCTAGGGGTTAGGACGCCAGGTTTTCATCCTGGTAACAGGGGTTCGATTCCCCTACGGAGTACATTTTGAAGATTCGATAATTTTAGGTTATATAAGATGGCAAATCATAAGTCGGCGTTAAAAAGAATTCGTCAAGCAGAGAAAAAAAGAGTGCACAATAAGTATTTTGCAAAAACAGCTCGTAATGCTGTAAAAAAGTTGCGTGATACAGGTGAAAAAGAAGCTGCTTCGGAAATGTTTCCAAAAGTTGCAGGAATGCTTGATAAATTGGCCAAAAGAAACATTATTCATAAGAATAAGGCGTCTAACTTAAAATCTAAGTTAGCCAAGCATATTAATAAGCTTTAATAAAAGCTTAGTTTGCTCCGTTCGTCTAGGGGTTAGGACGCCAGGTTTTCATCCTGGTAACAGGGGTTCGATTCCCCTACGGAGTACTCGAAAGAACCTTCATGCTTTTTCATGAAGGTTTTTTTGTATCCCATGGTTTGTTCGCAACAAGATATTTATTATCTTTTAGCTAAACGGGACTGGCCAGAGCAAATGTTTTAATTTGCACTGGTTATAAGGTTTCAGTTGGTTTTATAAAAGTATAATCGATGACCATGACTTACCAAAAACTAAGTATCAAAAATTGGGCAGTAGAAGATAGGCCCAGAGAAAAGTTACTTTCCAAAGGAATATCCAGTTTGTCCAACGCAGAATTAATCGCCATATTAATTGGGTCGGGCAATAGAAATGAGTCGGCCGTTGATGTCTCCAAACGGATTTTAAACGATGTAAACAATAATTTGAATGAGTTAGGAAAGCTAACCATCGACAAACTTAAGCGGGGCTATAGTGGGATTGGAGAAGCGAAGGCAATTTCCATTGTGGCTGCCATGGAACTCGGCAGGCGCCGAAAGCTAAGTGAAGCAAAAGAGAAGTGTAAAATAACGGCTAGTCGCGATATTTATGATTTAATGCACCCCATTTTGGCAGATTTGCCTCACGAAGAGTTTTGGGTTGTGCTTCTGAATCGTGCAAACAAAGTTCTCTCTACCCAAAAAATTAGCCAAGGGGGTATTTCCGGAACCGTAATCGATTCAAAACTGATTATGAAAGGCGCTATCGATCAGCTAGCATCATCTATCATATTATGTCATAATCATCCATCGGGCAATCTCAGGCCTAGCTCCCACGACGTATCAAACACTAAAAAGCTGGTTGAGGCAGGAAAGGTTATGGAAATCCCAATTCTTGACCATGTAATAGTCACCGATAACGGATATTATAGCTTTGCCGATGAGGGAGAGATTTAGAAAACTTATCTTATCCTTTGCAATGCACCTTTAATTTTAATAATTAAGTGGTAGGCACCTATATTTTTAAGTTTATTGCCAACTGATAAATGTTTTTTTATGTCTTCGTATATTATTGAAGTTTGGGTTAGATAGTATTGTTCGTCGTAAAACGGAGATGTTCTATAGTACGACCACCATATATCCGAAAATGCACAAGGCTCTTTCCAAGGTTTATTATAGATGTAATGGATGATTTTAGGAAAGTTAAGATTGTCTTGTTTAAGGTGGTTTGAGGTGTAATTGTAACTTGCATCTAAATAATAGACATCATCTTTAAATATGGTGTTAAGAATGTCCTGATCTGCATATCTAAACTTTTTATGGCTAAAGGTTTTAATTTGATCTGAAAATATTTTGTGGTGATTTATTTTTTTGTTGTTGAAAATCAATAAACCGGCATTGAAGTATTTATCGGGGTCAAAGCGGTTTTTCTTTAGAAAATATTTGTAATTGGGATTGATTTCGGTAAGGCTTTCTTTTACGGCAGCAAGTGAGTAGTTGTTGATGTTTGTTTGGTATAGTTCGGAAATATCATTTATGAAGATAGTGTCTGAATCACAATAAATCACTTTGTCATAATTGTGTAAATAATCAGGTATTGCAAGTCGAAAGTAAGTTTCAATCGAAAGGTCAGTTGTATGATGATCTATGAATGAATTTCCGAGGTCGATAAAATAAAAATTACAATTACCAAAGTGGCTTTTTAATAATAATATCTGATCTATACTGTGTTGGCTTAAGTTTTTTTTATTGTGCAGAATATATATATGCAAGTTTTTTCCTCCATTGGAATTTTTGAGCAAAGAATATATGCTAATTAAAGCTGGAAGTAAATAATTGTCGTCGAAACAAAATACTAAGGGGATATTATTTTTCATATTAAAGTAGTTGTTTTAGTAAAGTATCCCATTCGTGAGCTATGGAATCAGGATGGAGGTGAGAAACGCTACATGCGGCATTTTTCTTACACTTATTATAAAGTTCTTCGTCCTCATACATTCTGGTCATCGCTGCAGCCAGAGCATGGTAGTTGTGATTTTCGATTAACAGGCCGTTTTCTTCATTTTTTACGATTTCGCTGGGACCCGTTTGACAGTCAACGGAAACTACGGGTGTTCCTAATCGAAGGGCTTCCACCAAAACCCTAGGGAAACCTTCAAATCGACTTGTTAATACCAAAAATTTTGCATGAATTATTTTATCTACGATATCAATAGTGAAAGGATTTATTCTTACGAAATCAGAAATGCCTAATTTATCAATTTTGTCTTGTAGCATTTGTTTGTCTGGCCCTTTGCCAAATAACTCAAGTTTTACTTTTTTTCTCAATATTGAGTGGTTATAGGAATCTATAAGCAAGCTAATGTTTTTTATTTCGTCGTTAAGTTGACCGAGATAGAGGATATAATTAGTTTTTGATAGATTATTAACAAGAGGTGGTATTGTTGAGGTGGTTGAGGTGTTGTAAATTGTTTTGGTACGGCTAATGTTAAAGGTGTTTTGAATAATCGTTTCTATTGCTTTGGACACGCAAATTATAATTTCGGATTTCTTAACCATTAGTTCTGAGATCCATTTGTTTGGAGGGAAATAAAAATCAAGATTGTTACTGCGCACGATATAAATAATTCTATTGTTACGGTAAATAAAAAGTAAATAGAATAATTCTCGGAAAGAGTGTTGATGTGATCTGTTGTCTATAATAAAATCAAATTCATTTTCTTCAAGATAATTCCTAAAGAAACAAAAGCGCTTTATTTTTCCAAATATGCTGTCGTTTTCATCTTTTTGTAAACCGAGATTTATTAATTTACCAGAATAATTAAATACAATCCTATTTATAAGGGTAATGATGTGTACATCATACCCCTTGTTATATAACAACTCAGAAAGCACGGCAATTGACTTTTCAGCACCGCCATTGTCCAGACATGTAGCGACCAAACATACTTTAATCTTTTTGTCCATTAAGTGTTAATTATGTTTTACGACTTTTTCTTATCATTCTTTTGTAAATGGTTATTACAAATATAGAATATATAAATGTGTTTATTGTATAGATGACGGTGCTTCCAATAATTCCCATTTTGGGTATGACAAGATATGCGCTGCCGATAATAATTAAAGCCATTGTAAGTTCTACTATTATATACTCCTTGGTTTGCTCTCTCATCATAACAGTGATTGCAAAAAACCAATTGAAAATTCTAACAACATCCCCTATACATTGGAATATGAACAAATATCTCATATTCCGAAATTGTTCTGTAAAAAGAAGTGAGATTATTAAATCACGAAAAAAGTAAATAAGAAAGCTACCCAAGGCAACAAATGGAATGGTGACTAACAATGATTGTTTGATCTCTGAGTTAAGCTCTTTTGTGCTCATTGTTTTAGATATCTTAGGTAGGAAGTACAAGCTTAACATAGATATTATCAACGATATATAGGTGCTTGATATCTTGTTTATGCCATCCCACCATCCAGCTTGGTCTAGAGAGCAGTTCTCAACTATAACGTTTCTTATAGAAATACTTACTAACGGGGTTGTGCTAGATGCAACAAGTAACATAAGCCCAAATTTTATTAAGCGTGTACTGATTGTTTTAGAAAAGATTAATTTATGTATTGAAGGTAAGTAATCATGGATTTTTATTATAGTTATTAATGTAATTGTTAATGCGGCGATATATTGAGCCCATAATCCTCCGTTGACGCCATAAAAATAAATGGCAGGTAAAGTTATGATGGTTGAAATTATCGAAGCTGCGATATTTAAATGAATATATCTTTTATAATCCTGTATTCCGTTTGTGTATGCTAGTAAAAGGTTGTTTAACGCCATTGAAAAAATTAGGATGCCGGAGGCTCTTAATACTCCACTGTATTTAATGTCGTATAGAAATGAAATGGCTATTTTCTCCGAGAACAATAGTAGGGTACAAGAAGGAATTAATGTAAAAACTAGTGTTATTAAAAGGGCGTTATGAACAACAAGTTTTCTTTTGTTATATGAGTGTTCAAATTGTGCGGTTAGTTTGGTTACTCCATGCATAATTCCTCCATTTGCAATATTTGTCGAGAATTGTATTACGTTATAAAATTGGCTTAATAATGCCATGCCCGACGCTCCAACAAGTAAGGATGTTATTTTAATATTTAAAAGTCCCATTAAAAGTCGAACGATTACCTGTGTTGCGTTTTTAGAAGATACTTTTATTAGCTGGCTGTTTTTATATAAAAATAGCAGGTTATTTATTTTGGTTTTAAGTGTACTCATAACCTAATTTGTGGTTTCTATTTTCTCTTTCCAGAATTCAATATACCTGTTTGCAACGGTTTTAGAATCATGATGTTTTACAACAAAAGCTCTGTTTTTTATAGATATCTCTTTTAGCTTATCCTTGTTTTTTATTAAAAATTCAAAAGATTTGAGCATTTCATCTTCTGAAACGTTTATGTTTACTATTGGTTTGTTGTTTTGTTCCCCTAATGCCTTGTACATTTCTTCGTCAGCTCCTCCACAAACAATAAGCCCTTTAGCTTGTGCAATTAATCCGTTTAATCCAATCCCATAAGCATACATTTGATCACACAGCACGTGGGAACTATTTAATAAATTTTGATATTCGTTAAAAGGTACGGATTTAACAATTGTTAGTTCAACATCGTTCGGATATCTTCTTTTTAATTCTAATAATACTTTGTGGATTATATCCGTTCCTTTCCTTACAATTCGTCCTTCCATCATGCCTAAAAAGAATTTAATTTTCTGTGGATTATCGCCAATAGTACTAGTGTAAGTATATTTTGTAGTATCTATGGATAATGGAATGTAAGTTGTTTTTGAAGAAAAATAATCCGTATAGGATAAATAATATCCTATTGAAGAAGCAATAATCCCTTTGCTTTGAGATGCTATTTTATCGTTGAGCTTAAGTTCTGATTTGTATTTAATTAAATTTCTTAATTCCTTAATATGTGGGTCATTCTGGATCGACGGTATTTGAAATACGGAGTATTTTAATTTACCATCAAGTGCAAAGGAAATATAACGGGTGTCCATGCCGTGGGCTCCCAAAAAAATATTTTTGTTGAGTTGTTTTAAAAAGTTAAACGCAATGCGATTAAATGTCGCAGTCGCATTAAAAGGTTTTGGGCAGTTTAATTGAACTACATCATAACCTGATAAGTTCGGGATGTTTCGTAAAAGCTTAAGCAAATATAAAAAGCTATTTCTTTTTATGTCGCGAGATAAATCTATATCTCGCGGGTAGTTTTTCCATCCATCGCCATCAGAAGCTACCGTAACATCTACACCAAATTTACGCAAGCCAATGGCTAAATTTTGATGCATACCGCTGAATTCGCCCAATAATAATACCTTCATTCTTATTGTTTCAATTACAAGTCTAAATATATTAGTCAAATTTAATTATTGAAATGAGATCGACAATTTATTTATTCGTCATATATTTAATAGTACTTTTAAGATTTTAATAATCAAATGCAAAAGAAATGTAAGAGTATATTAGTGTTGCCAGCCCTATTTGATCATGTTGATTTGATAAAAGAAGCAAAGAGGAATGGTTATCAAGTAATTACATGCGATAATAATCCGTATAATGTAGGTCATCAATTTTCTGATAAGTTTGTAAATATTAGTTTGCTGGATCATGAAGGATTATTGCGCTTTGCAAAAGATAATAACATTGATGCTGTTGCAGCATATAGTACAGATATTGGAGCGATCTCAGCCTCATATATTGCCGAAAAAATGAACCTTGTCGGTAACGTTCTGGATTCGGTTGTAATCATGGCAAATAAGAGTAGGTTTAGAGCTTTTTTAAAGGAGAATGATTTTCTTGTTCCTTCATTTCAGGTAGTTGTGGGTTTTGAGGAAATTAATTTGGAAAACCTTCGATTTCCTTTAATTGTAAAACCTATCGATAGGTCTGGAAGTAAGGGGGTGCATGTCGTAAAGAATATTCAGGAACTTAAAAATAAAATCGGATCTGCATTAAGGTTTTCTATTGAGAAAAAGGTTATTGTGGAAGAGTTTATAGATACTGGGTTTAAACAAATTCATGGGGATGCTTTAGTTCAAAATGGGGAACTAAAGTTTTGTTGTTTGGGTGATCAGTATTTTGGAGAAGGACATTTGCATTTCGCTCCGGTTGCGACTACTTTTCCATCCTTTGCTCCAGATTACTTGTTGCGAAAAATTGAAGATGACCTACGCAGGTTTTTAAAACTAGTAGGCTATGCAAATGGGGGAATCAATATTGAAATTAGAATTGACAAGGAAGAGAAGGTGTATTTTATTGAACTTGCTCCAAGGTTCGGGGGTAACTATATTCCCAAAGTAATTAGTAGGGTTTGTAATTTGAATTTGATCAGGTATGCTTTTGATATTGCAGTAGGGAACAAGGTTGTTATTCCAAAATATAAGATTGATAAAAGAGTTTTTCAATTTATTCTAAGATCTAAAGAATGCGGTGTATTTAAATCTGTTTCTATTCAATCGAATAGTTTTTTTAATATTTTAAATGATTATCCAATAAAGAAGCCCGGTGAATCGATAAGTCATGACGATGTGGTAAGCAGTATTATTTCGGTGTACAACATCCAGGTTCGTGATTTGAGTGTTATTGATGACGTGATCTATGAAACTGAAAAGTATTTTAATATAGAGCTTACAATAGAGGAGAACAAATTGTAATCAATTACATGGTTCTGTTTTTTGCTTACTATAATATTTTCGAATCAAATTTTTAGATTTCAATTCAATATGTTTGTAAGTAAGGTAGCTTAAAATTATTGAGACAAATAGTAATAGGAGTACATCTAAAAAATGATTCAATAGAGGCATAGGGAATGCAATAAGATAATATCTTATGACTAATTGGTGAATCATGTAAAAGGCAAAGCTTATTTCTCCTAAAATCACAAATAATTTGCATTGCAGTAATTGAGATACTTTGCCCTGTTCTAGTGATGTGCTTAATATTATCAAGCATATTGGAACCATATAATAAATTGAGTTAACCACTAGGGTGGGGGTGTTGTTATGCAAAGCAAATAGAATGCAAAAAGATATTATTGATAAAAGTTCAAAAAGGGTTCCAAATTTAAGTTTAGTTTGTTTAAGCCGATTGTAAAACCCAAAAAGGAATATTCCCATAACAAAATCATAAAGTCTTATTATCGGATTAATATAAAAGAATTGGTGGTGCAGATTTGAAGGAACAAGTGTAAGTAAGATTAGTATCAAAATTGTTAGAGACACAGCTATGTATGTATTTAGTTTTAAGTTGTTTGGTTTAATCCGTAAAGAAAGAAGCGGGAAAAGGAAGTAAAAAAACATTTCGTCGGATAAACTCCAGGAGGGCATGTTGAACGAGAAATATACGCTTTTTTTTGGGATGAAACTTTGAGTTAGCGAAAGGTTAAAAAATCCTTTAGCAAGAAGATTTAGAATTTTTCCTTCGTATGTACGGAAAACGAATGGCAGGGAGATGATAAAAGTGAATATATGTAAAGGATAGATGCGGGAGATCCTTCCGATATAAAAAAAGGATCTTGATTGTAAACCGTTGGTAAACCTATTCTGATATCGGTAAGATAAAATGAAGCCGCTAAGTACAAAGAAAAAACTTACACCCAATGCCCCCTCTTTAAATATATTGTCAAATAACCAACTAGAAAAAGTATTCTCTTCTGTTCTTAAAAAGCTTAGGTGAGATAAAAACACCATAAAGGCAAATAAAAAGCGTATCGAAGTCAATGAGTTAATCATTAGAAATAATTCAGGAGTTAAGTTTTCTGTTCTTAATTGAGCTGGCCAAAAAAATCAATATCAATGGAATAAACGGGAAGGCAAACCTTGAACTGCCTCCATACGTGTCCATTGCCTGTAAAATGGAGCCGACGATAATAATGGCAACAAGGATGGTGTTGAAGTTGAACAACTTTTTGTGTTTTATATTTGAAAATAAAGAAAATGCAATTAATGGGATTAGAAAAATGTTTAGTAAAGTTAGTATTATAGTTAAAGCTTGCATCTTCATGATTGGTTTGCTAATGTTCATTATCAGCTGATTTTTTGCATATTGATTGTTTATAGGAAAGTCACTGTTGTTCCAAAAGGATAGCCAAGAGAGTGCAACCTGGGAAAGGTATTCTTTGGGATGCATGACGATTAAATCTTTGCTGATCTTATGTAATTTGCGGGACAGTTCAATTCGAGACAATTTTGTTGTTTCTTCTAGTTCTGGGATTGCTCTCCATATTGATGTGCTTTTGGTAGATATCGCGGATAACTTTATGTTCTTCGGGGGCTTTATGAAAGAACTTTGCTGCAGTTTGAGATAGGTTTATTCCAGAAAAAGTAGTTATGGTAAACCAGTTGTTGCTGTGATAGTTTAGACTGCACCATCCAAAATATGCGGAGAAAGGCAAAATGAGGATGAGTAAAACCTTTGCTATGTCTTTATTCCAATGTTTGCGGTTGATATTAAAAGCCATAAAAAAAAACCAATATTGGGGGGACATAAATAAAATAAGTAGATGCAATACTAAGGAGGATTTGTAGAATTACCTCAACAATATAGTATTTCCCAAATGTTATAAATAATAAAAGGGGATAACCTGGTGTGCGCCATCCGGGATAGGTAAGTAATTTTCCTTTGGCAATATATGATGCTAACTCTCTATACGAGTAGCTGTCAGGATAAAAAACTGGTATTGAATAAGCAAATATGATTATTACCCTTAATAAGAGCCCGGTAATGATTATTAAACCTAATGGTAGATAATTGTTTTTTTTTAATATCAGTAACGTTTTCATGTTTTTATGGATAAGGGTTGGGTGATTTTGAGTATAAATTTAAATGCTTTTTTTATATGTATCTCATGGTTATTTCTATTGTTTTAGAAAGTACTTTTTTCTATGTTACCATTGATCCTTTTAATGGAGGTGTTAAAAAAAGTCTTGTGTATGGTTTAAGGCTTATTGGTGTTTAGATTGTAATAATTAACAGAGTATACATCAGCCCCATATCTTTGCTTTAAATATAACAAACTGGTGTTTATTTCATCTCCTGTCATACATGTGCCCATATCAATATATTTCTTACTCTTTTTGAAGTGAGATATAAACAAAAAATAAAGAGCATGCGTAGCCCTGTTTTTACGTCCATCAGAAGAAGTGGCTATATATTGCATTTTTACAATCTCACCGTGATCAAATACGAGTATGCCTGCATCTATTTTATGGGTAAATTTGTTTTTTATGGCAAATACCTTTATGTTTTTTGGAAATTTATTTTGCAGTAGTTGAATTTCAGCTAAAGTATGAACGGGCTTTGACTTGTGCTGATCGGCAAGGTTTTCTTCAAGAACCTTCCAATATTCCTCTATTGATACATCTTCTTGCACATAGAAATTATCTAGCCTGAGCTTTCTTTTTTCTACCGATGATTTTGGGAAACTATGGTTGTTGCAATTGATAAAAGCTCCTATATGCTGAGAATGTTTTTCATATTTGAGTGATTCAAATAAATATTGTTGTATTTGTGTGTGTGAAGAAGCATAAAAAAATGGTTGCATTTTAATTGTAAAATTTTTCACATTCTCGTTTCTTAAATAAGAAACAATTTTATTAAGAAGTAACCGTGCTTCTTCTAAGGTAAAATGCGAATGGTGCACAATGCCCCCAAAAGTTAACCCCTGATGGCTATAAAAATGGTCATCTTTTATGTTGCCGGGCAATAATGCTTTAAGCAATCCCTTATTATATAGCATTAGCGACATATCAGAGAACCGATCACTATGGTATTCCATATAATCCCGGCAAAAAAGAAAGGAAAAATTGTCTGCGTGTTCCACGAACCCATCCCATGCCTCTTTTAGCCCTGAATGATATTTAACTACTTCAGTCATTTACAAACAATTTATAATCCTTAATATAATCACTGTCAAGGAATACATCGGAGGCCATTACCAGCACAACGCTTGCAGTACTGAACGACTTCAATTCTCTCCAAATTCCAGGGATAATATGTAAACCTTTTCCGGGGTTGTTCAGGAATACGGTTTTCTTTTTCTTTCCGTCATCAAGCACCACCTCAAAGCTTCCACTTGCCGCAAACACAAGTTCATGCTGCTCTTTATGCGCATGGCCTCCTCTTTCTGCGGCGGTTGGAATATCATAGGTATAATAAACCCTTTTAATGTCGAAGGGTGTTGAATGTTCCGACTCGGTATAAGCTAACGACCCTTTGTCAGATCCCACTTTATTTAATTCTATTATTTTGCAATCATCGATACTGGCCATAATTAAAGGGTATTGTAAATCCTAATGTATTGCATAAAGTCTCTGATATATTGACAATCATTAAAATCAGTATCACTAATCACAAGGCATACACTATTTGAAATAAAGTTGCTGAATTTTCTCCAGGTCATTGGTGGGATAAATAATCCTTTGTTGGTTTGGCTTAATATATAGTTTTTGTTTTTCTCGCCCCGGCTTGTTTCAACGGTAAATCCTCCAGAAAGGGGAATAATAAATTCCGATGTGTTTTTGTATGCATGACCTCCTCGATCCTCGCCACCGGGAACATCGTAAATCCAATACACTCTTTTGATTTTAAAAGGAATGTGATGGTTCTGTTCCAGAAACGTCAAATTCCCTCTTAAATCTTTAATTTTCGGAAGTTCTATCTCTTTAACCTCGTTATAACACATGGTTTTTTTATATTTGCCGACACTCAAATATATACATTATTTTATTTACCCGTTGAATATTTAAATCAGGAAGAATGAATACGCACGTTTTCAACAAGCAAAATTCTTTGTTTAACCAATTTATTGCCGAAATCCGAGACAAGGAAATTCAAACCGACCCCCTAAGATTCCGCAGAAACATTGAGCGTATGGGCGAGATTCTGGCTTATGAAATTAGTAAGGAGCTCAACTACAGGAGCATTGATATCCAGACCCCGCTCGGCACATCACACGAGTTTGTTCACGACGAGAATGTTGTGATAGCCACTATTTTAAGGGCTGGTTTGCCATTGCACCAGGGCGTGCTTAATTATTTCGATAGTGCAGAAAGTTGCTTTGTTTCGGCTTATAGAAAGTATAACGAAAAAGGTGATTTTGATATTCATATCGAATATATTTCATCGCCTTCGTTAGACGATAAGATAGTTATTGTTACCGACCCGATGTTGGCAAGTGGTGCTTCGATGGAATTGGCGTATAAAGCAATTTTAACAAAGGGCACGCCAAAACATATTCATATTGCTTCAATCATTGCCAGTGAAGAAGGTGTGGAATATGTTAGAAATAATATGGCTTCAGATAACATTTCCTTGTGGATTGGGGCGGTAGACAAGGAATTAAACGACAAAAAATATATAATCCCTGGTTTGGGAGATGCGGGTGATTTGGCATTTGGTAGCAAGTTGTAAAGGCTATTCCAGTTTTTTCACCCAACCATCATCATCACATTCTTCCAGTAATTGTTTCAATGGCTTATTCAATACCGGATGAATGTGATTTCCCCATTCTTCGATAAGTGGCAACACCGTAAACATTCGATCCTGTAGTTTTGGGTGAGGAATCGCCAGTTCCAATGATTCTATGATTAAATCATCATAGAACAAGATGTCAATATCCATGGTTCTGGCCTCGTAACCAACTTGTGTTTTGGTCCTTCTACCTAGTTGCTTTTCAATAACTTGTCCTTGAAATAACACTTCGTTCGGAGAAAGTGGCGTAAACACTTCTATTACTTGGTTAATAAAATTCTGATGGTGTTTAAAGCCCCAGGGTTCACTTTCGTAATTAGAAGAAGCCTTAACGATAGTTCCAATCTTATCTCGGATTAAGTTTCTGGCTTCTTGAATAATCCCAAGCCTGTCACCCTCGTTTCCTCCAATAAGCAATATGGCCTTGTGCATAAATCAAGTTCGTTGAAAATGTTACCGAGTAAAATCGTATTGATAACATTTGTTTTAATATATTTGTTTTACTATAGTTCACAAAAATAACTCAAATTATGGCAAAATTTTTCAAATCGTTACTTCTTACCGTTATAGGTTCAATAGTAACAGCGATTTTTATTGTTCTGATATTTATTGGAGTCATAGCCTCTATTGCGTCTTCGGGAGAAAAAGAAACTAAAATAAAAGAAGGGACTTTATTGACCATCGACCTGGATAAGGTTATAAAAGATAGAAGTGTGGATGACCCCTTCGCCAATTTACTGGGAGACTCCCCCTTTTCCCAATCTCAGATAGGATTAAACGCCGTGCTTAAGAATATTAAAAAAGCACAGCGCGACAAGAATATAGTTGGCATTTATTTGCAATGCGGTAATCCGAATACAGGATATGCCACTTTGAGCGAGATTAGGGATGAGCTGATCGCTTTTAAAGATTCGGGTAAATTTATTTATGCCTTTGCACCTATGTATTCGCAAAAAGGATATTATCTGGCTTCGGCTGCGTCAAAGGTTTATTTGCCGCCTCATGGAATGATGGAGTTTAAAGGTTTGAGCTCGGAGCGTACATTTTTTAAAGGAGCATTGGAGAAACTCGGTGTAGAAATGCAGATATTTAAACATGGTAAGTTTAAATCTGCCGTGGAACCATTTATGTTGGACCATATGAGCGATCCTGCCAAGGAGCAAACCATTACCTATGTTAATTCAATATGGAATTTTATTGTCGATGGAATTTCGGAAACCAGAGGTGTTTCCCCGGAGGACATTAATGCTTTGGCTGATAATGGCGGGATGTTCTCCAGCAACGATGTTTTTGTTACAGGCAATATAATAGATGGCCTTAAATACAAGGATGAGGTGATTGCGGAACTTAAGGAGCTTACGAATACTGAACAGGAAGATGATATTGAGCAGGTGAAGTTTTCCGACTATAAGTCGGTTTATGTTCCAAGTGAGACCAAAGGATTAGTGAAGGATAAGATTGCGGTAATTTATGCAGAAGGTGAGATTGATGGAACAAGTGATCAGGGAATTAAATCGGAGAAACTGAGCAAGACGATTAGGGACGCCAGAAGGGACGAGTCAGTCAAGGCTGTAGTGCTTAGAGTTAATTCACCGGGAGGTTCCGGGGCAGGTTCCGATATTATCTGGAGAGAGGTAAAGCTTTGTAAGGAAGTAAAACCTGTGATTGTTTCCATGGGCGACTTGGCTGCGTCGGGGGGTTATTATATTGCCTGTGTGGCCGATACTATTGTGGCTAACCCGGCTACGCTAACCGGTTCCATAGGTGTATTTGGCATGATGCCAAATGTAAAACCTGTTGCCAATAGGTGGGGATTCACTTTTGATGGCGTTAAAACCAATAAATACGCGGATGTGCCGTCTATCACCCGACCTTTTACCAAAGATGAAAAAGCATTGTTCCAAGGGTATGTTGAGCGATTTTATGATGTATTTATCGGGAGATGTGCCGAAGGTAGAAGTGTGAGCAAAGAGGCGATTGACAAAATAGGACAAGGTAGGGTTTGGAGCGGTGAAAATGCCATGGACAGAAACCTGGTGGATGTAATGGGAGGCTTGCAAACTGCTATCGATATTGCCAAAGAAAAAGCTGGACTTGAAAGGGCTAGGATTAAAGAAATGCCCGAAATGTTATCTCCAATTGAAGAAATCCTTAGGGATATGAGAAGCGAAGCGAAAGCGTTTATAGCGGAGTCATTTCTTGGGGTGGATTATGAGCAGATTGAGCATTTGAATCAAATGAAAGAAATACATCCTGTACAAGCAAGATTGCCTTATGAATTGGAGCTGAATTAAAGTTTGTATATCTTTGCAAAATAGAAAGGCTGGTCTAGAAAAGACGGCCTTTTTTTTCGGACATGAAATTGATAAAATACATACGGATGTTGCTGTTTCCTATAGCGTTGTTATACGGATTGGTTATTCGTGTCCGCAATCTAATGTTTAACATAAATATATTGAAATCGGAAAGTTTTCCGTTGCCAGTTGTTTCAGTGGGTAATATTACGGTTGGCGGTACAGGAAAAACTCCGGTTACCGAGTTTGTCATCGGGATATTAAAAGAAGATTATAAAATTGCTTTTGTGAGCAGGGGATATAAAAGGGAAACCAAAGGTGTAGTAATGGCATCTGCTTCTTCAACGGCTGCGGAAATTGGCGACGAACCTAAACAAATCCTGGATAAATTTGCCGATGTAAAGGTAACGGTAGCTGAAAAAAGGGCCATCGGGATTAAAAAATTGTTGGATATGGACAGTCCACCTGATGCGATTGTCCTAGATGATGCCTATCAACACCGGTATGTAAAACCGGGATTAAATATATTGATTATTGATTTTAACCGACCTATTTGGTGCGATTTGATGCTGCCTGCAGGAGATTTGCGTGAGCCGATGAATGGAAAAAAGAGAGCTGACATTATCCTGTTCAGCAAATGTCCGGAAAATTTGACAGGAGCCCAGCAAAGCTATTTTCTAAAAAAAATTAATGCTTCAAGCAATCAGAAGGTTTATTTCTCAACGGTTGGATATCAAAAAGTAAAACCCGTTTTCGAGGGGCAAACTGAAATATATTTAGATCGTTTAAATGATACATCAGTGCTTTCAGTAAGTGGAATTGCCAACCCAATTCCTTTCGAAAATTATATGAAAGCAATAAGCAGCGATGTGTGTTGTATGAGGTTTCCTGATCATCATCAGTTTAATCTGAGTGATATTGAAAAAATGGAACTTCAATTTAGTAAGATACAGAACGAAAACAAGTTGGTTTTAACAACAGAAAAAGATGCGGTCAGGTTTCGTCAGGTGTTGCCGGAGACCTCATTATTGGCCAAGTATTTGTATTTTATTCCAATAAAAATAAAGATCTTAAACAATAAGCAAGAAGAATTTAAAGATAAAATCATCACCTATGTTAAGCAAAATAAAAGAAACCGCTGATTTTATATTGGAGCAATCCAAAACAGAGGCTAAAATTGGTATCATTCTGGGTACGGGTTTAGGTGGATTGGTGGGAGAAATTGATATAAAAAACACTTTGGACTACGATGATATTCCAAACTTCCCGATTTCTACGGTCGAAGGGCATCATGGTAGGTTAATCTTCGGAACAATAGGCGGAAAAGAGGTTATGGCCATGCAAGGTCGTTTCCACTATTACGAAGGTTATACTATGAAAGAGGTAACATTTCCTGTTAGAGTGATGAAGCTGATGGGTATTGAAACGCTGTTGGTGAGTAATGCCAGTGGAGGGTTAAATCCCGATTTTGTGGTAGGTGATGTGATGATTATAGATGACCACATTAATATGTTTGGCGACAATCCGTTAATGGGCAAGAACTTTGATGAATTGGGGCCTCGGTTTCCAGATATGAGCCAGTGTTACGCCAAAGAGCTTGTCGCAAAAGCATTTGATATTGCCAACAAAAACAAGATAAACCTTAAAAGAGGTGTTTATGCGGGTACCCCGGGGCCAACATTTGAAACGCCTGCGGAATATAAGATGTTTCGGATTTTAGGTGCCGATGTGGTTGGAATGTCAACCGTACCTGAAGTAATTGTTGCGCGCCACATGGATATGACCTGCTTTGGTGTTTCCATTGTCACCGATTCGGGCGTGCCAGGCGAAATAGTGGAGGTTTCACACGAAGAAGTGCAAGAGGTAGCGGCCAAAGCTGAACCTACGATGACTTTGGTGATTAAAGAACTGGTAGCTTCTTTGTAGAAATGATTAACCTTTTCCAAACTTCTATACTTTGGAAAAGTTATTCCCTTTTCGCTCCAGCGGTTAAAACGACAGTAATTTTTTCCTTCTTTGTTTTTCCAGTTGACGAAAAAATATCGCCATAAACAATATAGATGCCTATTGGCGCTTTCTCAAGATTGTCGGTGGTGCCGTCCCAGGTAAAAAAGCCTTTCAATCCTAAAAGTTCATTATGAGCTATTGTTTTTATGACATGGCCGTATCGGTTGTAAACCGCAACCGTCCCTGTCCAGCCAGCTTTGTCCAAACTGTAATTTATATGCAAATTGTCGCTGGTGCCATCGGCGTTGGGACTAAATTCTTCCTTGTCGATACTTAGCCATTTAGTGTTGCTTCTTAAGGGGTTTTCAGCATATTGTGAATTTTGAAGTGTGGGAGTTGAATACCCGCTTTGCTCTGAGGCTGAGTGCCAGTTATGTGGACTGTTGGTGGTTGCATGCGGATTGATCCTTTCCAATGAAACACCTTCTTTGTCTCTAAGTAGCGCAAAGTGCATATCGTCAGTGTATTCAAAGTAATCGAAAATTTCGCCTGTGTTTTTGGTAATTGCAATATTTCCTTCGTCATCGTTTAAGGAAGGGAGGTGGGATTGATTGATAAATTCGGAAATAGCGGATGGATGGAATTGCGACAAAACAAAGCTATCTTCGGTTACAACCAAATAATCGCTGGGGAATAAAAGTTGGTTTTTATCGTCCACTTGTTCCAGTTCATCCGCAACTAGATCCGTTAACGACGAAAGGTAAATATCGCTGCGGTTGAGAATCTTATCAGAACGGTTATAAAGCTCCACAAAGTCTATTCCATCGGGAGCCGGGTCAAACAGCACCTCGTTAATGACGATATCGAAACTGTCCAATGCTTCGGGTATGCCTATTCTTAAAGAATGGTTGCTGGACAAATTATTATCCGCAAAATCGGATAAGGAAGAAACGAAATTAACCGTAAAGGTCTGTTGTAACTGTAATTCATTGGAAAAATATATTTGAAAGCTTTTCAAAAATATGGAATCATATGCGATATCCGAGATGGCAGCTCCCTCAATTTGAATGCCTGAAGGGGTAAAATTGTCAAGTCCTTTTAAAGTTTCGCTAAAGACAAACGCAAAAGTGCTTGGGTTGATATAGGAAATATATTTAAGGTAAGGAGCAGTAATATCCGGGTTAAAGTTTATAACCGAATTATCTAAACCAGGAGTACCCCCGTCTAAATGGGTCGAATATGACCAATTGAATTCGGGTTGTTGATTCTCATTGTCAATGCGTTCCAGGGGCCACCCTCCCTCTGTTTTAAATCCGCCTTCTTCCATCATCAGTGGATACTGAAGTACATCGCTAACCAGATTGTTGGCGTAATATAAAACCAGAGTTCCTGAATTGTTATTTAGCGCAGGCAGACTCTTTATTCCAATTAAAGGTAAATCGTTCGGCCAGTTTTCCAATTCGTTTTGGTTGATGATAAGCGCGTAACTGTCCGGAGGGAGTTCGTGGTTGGGCAAAACCGATTTCTTGCCATTAATCGTTAACCACATGCCTTCCAGGTTGATAGGATAGTCCCTTCGGTTATGGATTTCGATGTATTCCGAATCGTAAAGTCCAATGTTTGGGGTTGGATCTGGCATTATCTCCGTAAAAATAATATCGTACCTTCCCGGTTTGCGATAAGTGATGTCAATGATCGTGTCTTTCATGATGTCTCCTGATTCCGCCAAAATGCCAGAAACGGATATACGATAGGTTTGGTCCACCGCCATTGGATTGTCGCTTTTAAACAGGAGTGCGGAATCATTCACCAAGGTTGGGTTTCCAAAGTTAAGCGCACTGGAAATAGGGTTGGTGTCAATCACAGTTGCATCCACCGTTTTGTTATACGCCAGTTGTAGCTGAAATTCATCAGTAACTTTTGACGTTAACACCTTAATCCTCTCGAAACTATAATTTAAGGCGGTGTCGTTCATTAAATTCCCTGACTCATCTTCAATGTCTTTAACAATGAGTTGGCCTGCATCTGTATCTACCAGATAATCGTTAAAATTAAGGGTTATCATGCTGTTATCAACAGAAATAGATTTAGGTTGTAAGGAATTGGGAACAATCTCAAAGTCATTTTCAGAGACGGAAGCAGGATTCGGGTTTTTATTAAGTTGAATGACAAATTGCTTACCTGCAATTAATTGATGCGAAATGACCCTGGGTTTTTCTGTGTCGATAAATCCGGTTCCCGATACAGTGATTGGCCCAAAACTAAATTTGTCGCTTCGCGTTGAAGTGTATTTGCAATAGATGCCAAAGTAGGAAGAGCTCACCAAATCATTGTCAAAAACCTCTCCTTCAAGAATGTAATTGGCCGATCCTTGTTTGGTATATAACTGCCAGTTGCCCAAATCGTCGCGTAAAACACGCACGGAAACTGAAGAGGGAGAGCTATCCAATATTTTGTCGGTACCATCAATTATTTTTGTGATACGCTCCGATGATTGCTTGTATAACGATACCTCGTCTTGCGTGTTACCAACCATTACATAGTACCCTTCCATATTGTTGCTAAAGCCGGCCTGGTTCGAAGTAAGATAAATGATGGCATAATTTGAGCTGGAAGGATTAAAATCCATCTGCACGGAAAATTCCCATGTCGCGTTGTTGATGGCAGTGCAAGGTGTAGATAGATATGCTTGTGAACTTACAGCCTCTGCGCTGAGTTTAAGCTTTTGTTCTGTTGTATTAATCGTGAATTTAGGCATATCCCCCTGCCAAGTAGGAGGTGTGGTAAAATCACTGTCGCTCCAGGTTTCCAACAATTGGGCAGAAACGGCAGAAGATATCAGGAAGAAAAGAAAAAAAATATGCTTCATGGTGCATGGTTTGGAGGAATTTAAATATTTTTGCATGAGATAAATCATCATCACCAACAATTTAGTTAAATTGTTTTATTAACGCGTAAAATATTTATTAATTCTTAAACAAAGTTCAATGAAAGTAGCAGTCGTTGGTGCGAGTGGCGCAGTAGGGCAGGAGTTCCTAAAGGTTTTGGAGGAACGTGATTTTCCTTTAAGTGAATTGGTTTTATTTGGTTCGGCACGAAGTGCAGGAAAAGTGTACACTTTTAAGGGTAAAGAAATTACGGTTAAGGAATTAAAACACAATGATGATTTCAAAGATATCGATATTGCGCTAACCTCAGCGGGAGGTGGTATTTCAAAAGAATATGCCGAAACCATAACCAAGCACGGTGCGATCATGATCGATAATTCCAGTGCTTTTCGTATGGAGGAGGATGTACCATTGGTGGTACCGGAAGTCAATGCCGAAGATTGTAAGAATACTCCTCGCAATATTATTGCCAACCCTAATTGCACAACCATTCAAATGGTGGTTGCTTTAAAGGCATTGGAGAATATTTCGCATATAAAAAGGGTTCATATTTCTTCCTATCAATCGGCCAGTGGCGCAGGAGCAACGGGAATGGCCGAGCTGGAAAAGCAGGTGAAAGAGTTTGCCGGGAACAAAGAACTGACGGTAGAAAAATTTGCACATCAGCTGTTGTTCAACGTGATTCCTCATATCGATGTGTTCACCGACAACGGGTACACCAAAGAGGAGATGAAGATGTATAATGAAACGAAAAAAATTATGCATTCGGATGTTGAGGTGAGTGCTACAACCGTTCGTGTACCTGTGATGAGAGCGCATTCCGAAGCCATATGGGCAGAAACAGAAAGACCTGTTACTCCTGAGGAGTTTCGTGCCGAATGCGAAAAAACGAAAGGAATTACAGTGATTGATAATCCTGCCGAAAATGAATATCCGATGCCGTTTAACCTGGCAGGGGAGGATGATGTTTTTGTGGGAAGGATACGAAATGACCTGTCTAATCCTAAAGGAATCGCGTTTTGGTGCGTAAGCGACCAGATTAAGAAGGGAGCCGCCTTAAATGCAGTTCAAATTGCCGAATATATGATAGCGGAAGGCCTCATAAAGTAATTTTAATGCTATTACTCCGCCTTAAAAAGCGGAGCATAATTTCAACTAAAGACATTGTTTACGTTGTTTGAGTTGCCACCTTAAAAAGTGGCGATAAAAAGATAGGAGCGGGAAATACCTATTTGCACTCAGCGTCCGTTGAATTGAGCTCAAATCAGGATTTCTGAAAATAAAAAAAAGCTGCCCAATTATTGGATAGCTTTTTTTTGTAAAGAATTACTTCTGCGACAGGAGCCAGGCAGATCTATACCCATTGGTCTCCCGATAGTTATTTAAAGCGTCAATCGCGGTTTGCTTATCCATGAATCCTTCCAAAGAAACTCGAAACCGACCATTGGAAGATATGATCTCTGCATTTTGAATGCCCTTATGTTTCAATTTACCCAGGAATACCCGGGCCGGTTGTTCAACTTTAAAACTGCCTGCAATAATAAAATATCTGTTCTTTACTGTTACTGGTACAGTTTCTGCTATAGTCACAGGTTCAGCTTCAATAGGATTAGTGATTTCTTCATTGGTAACTTCCCGTTTTTCTGCTACTTCAACATTTTTAACAATGGTTGTTTGTTCCATTTTGGGGAACATGCCGGTGAAGTTACTTTGTTGCGTTTGGTTTCCAAAGTCTGGCGTAACCAGTAAAAAACCTATTATTAATGCAGCACTGGCCGCTATTTGACGGGTGCTTTTCGCATTGAGTGTCCTTCGAACCAATCTTCGTGTTGGCTCTTTTTGCTCCTTGAGTTGGGCTAAGGTGTTAAAATGGAAGGTAGTTAAACCAAATGAATCTGTCGAAAACGATTCTTCCTGTGAAGGAATAAATAGGGTATTGCCCATAGCATCGTTTTTAAGTTCACCTGCGGAACCAATTTCAATGCTCTCACCTTTTCCTAGTTGAAATTTAAGAATGCTGATATGCTTAGTCAATTTGTTGTAGCATTCTTCGTAGCTGATTCCCTCGGCATTGGCAATGTGTTTTATTAATAAACCGTCGTTATGTGACAGGCTTTTGTTAAAACCTATTTTTCGGCAAGGAGGACTGAACACTCCGGTTTTTTCATTTAGCTCTGCATTCTGTTTGTTTGCAACAAAACCACCCAGTCCAGGAACTATTACACAATCGTATAAATAAAGTAAGTCGTTGATATGTTTTTCTAGATGAAGCATAATGCAAAAATAATAAAAAAAAGCATGGATGTACAGTCCTGTTATGAACATCTGTTAATAACTTGTTGAGAATTAGAAAAAACCGACAAGTACCCACTAGTTTAAATAATTTAAGTACAGGCTTTTAACAATAATTTGATAAAAATAAATGTTTGATTTGACGGTTTATTTGTTATTTTTACGAACTCAAACGATAGAAGTTATAATTATTTAATAAAGGATATGGGTAAGCAAATATTGGTTACAGGCGGAACCGGTTATATTGGTTCACACACTGTGGTGGAATTACAGAATTCTGGATTTGAGGTAGTTGTCGTTGATGACTTGTCTAATTCTCAGATTGAGGTATTGGATAACATCGAAAAAATTACAGGTGTTCGACCTGCTTTTGAGCAATTCGATTTGTCGGATAGTGTTTTGACAGATGAGTTCTTTCGAAAGTACCGTAATATTGAAGCGATTATTCATTTTGCCGCTTTTAAAGCAGTGGGCGAATCGGTTCAGAAACCTTTGGAATATTACCGTAACAACCTAAATTCGTTAATGAATTTGTTGGCAGGGATGAAAAAATATGGCATTGCGCATTTGGTGTTTTCTTCTTCTTGTACCGTTTACGGTCAGCCTGATGTATTGCCTGTTACCGAAGCAACACCACGTAAAGAAGCAGAATCCCCATACGGAAACACAAAGGCAATTTGTGAGGATATAATGCGCGATTTCTGTAAGGTCAATGAGGATGTCAACTGCATTGCTTTACGTTATTTTAATCCGATAGGTGCACATGAATCAGGTTTGATTGGAGAGTTTCCGGTGGGTGTTCCCAATAATTTGGTACCATTTATCACACAAACAGCTGCAGGCCTTCGGGAGGAATTAAGTGTATTTGGAGATGATTATGATACACCTGATGGAACTGCGGTGAGGGATTACATCAATGTGGTTGATTTGTCGAAGGCACATGTTGTAGCCATCAACAGATTAATTGAAGGTAAAAAGAAAGCCAACTACGAATTTTTCAACGTAGGAACCGGCGAAGGATATTCTGTCATGCAATTGGTCAAAGCATTTATTAAAGTAAACGGCGTTGACTTAAAATATAAAGTGGTTGGCAGGAGAGCCGGTGATATTGAAAAAATTTGGGCGGATACTTCCTACGGTAACAGCGAACTGGGCTGGAAATCGGAAAAAACCCTGGAGGAAACCTTGGCTTCGGCTTGGAAATGGGAAAAAAATGTGAGAGGCATTAATTAAGAGAAGGATATAAAATATAGCTTGTTAGGCGAGCTTAACAAAGTTTTCGTCAAATAGGAAGGTTGTTCGCTGGGAACAACCTTTTTTTTTATCCGTCGAAGTGATATATTGCAGAATAAATGAATTCGACGCTATAAATTTTAAAGATACCATTGTTCTATGAAGAAAATTCTAATTACCGGAGGGGCCGGATTTATTGGCTCGCATGTGGTACGTTTGTTTGTTCAGCAATATCCGCAGTACCATATTTTTAATTTGGATGCTTTAACTTATGCGGGTAACCTGGAGAACTTGAAAGATATTGAAAACGAGCCGAACTATACTTTTGTCAAAGGGGACGTCGTGTCGGAGGAATTAATGAACAATCTGTTTGCGGAGCACCATTTTGATGGTGTTATACATTTAGCGGCTGAGTCCCATGTAGACCGTTCGATTTCCGATCCACTTTCTTTTATTAAGACCAATATTTTAGGTACGGTAAACTTACTAAATGCGGCTAAAAATATTTGGAAAGATAATTACGAAGGAAAACTGTTTTATCATATTTCCACTGATGAAGTGTATGGTTCGTTGGGAGAAACCGGACTGTTTACCGAAACTACAGCTTACGACCCCCGCAGCCCTTATTCTTCATCAAAGGCAAGCAGCGACCATTTGGTGCGTGCTTATCACCATACCTATGGAATGCCGGTTGTGATTTCAAATTGTTCAAATAATTATGGGCCGAATCAGTTTCCCGAAAAATTAATTCCACTGGCCATCAACAATATAAAAAACATGAGACCGATTCCTATTTATGGTAAAGGGGAAAATGTCAGGGATTGGCTTTTTGTGATTGATCACGCTCGTGCCATTGATATGATTTATCATAAAGGAAAAAACGGGGAGACGTATAATATCGGGGGTATCAATGAGTGGACCAATATAGATTTGATCCGAAAGATGTGTGAAGTGCTGGATCGTAAATTGGATCGACCGGCAGGAACGTGTGCTGGCTTAATAACCTATGTAAAGGATAGAGCAGGTCACGATATGCGTTACGCCATCGATTCGTCCAAGTTAATGAATGAATTGGGTTGGGAACCATCGCTTCAGTTCGAAGAGGGAATAGAAAGAACCATTGACTGGTATTTGGCCAACGAAGAGTGGATGACAAATATTACAGATGGCACCTATGAAAAGTATTATCAGAAACAATACGAAGAAAGATAAAAACTGCTAAACCATTTTTATCTTGTGAATCCTGTGCAAAAGCACAGGATTTTTTATTGTTAGTCTATTCAACGGTTACCGACTTGGCCAGGTTCCTGGGTTGGTCAACGTTACAACCTCTCATCACCGCGATATGGTACGATACTATTTGCAATGGAACCACGGTTAAAAGTGGTGCAACAGCCTCGTGCGAATCAGGCACCTCGATAACGTGGTCTGCCAGTTTTTTAATGGTTTCATCCCCCTCGGTTACAATGGCTATCACCTTACCGTTACGTGCTTTTACCTCTTGGATGTTGCTTACAATTTTTTCGTACGATTTATCCTTGGTGGCCAACACAAATACCGGCATGTTTTCGTCGATGAGTGCAATGGGACCGTGTTTCATTTCGGCAGCAGGGTATCCCTCTGCATGGATGTAAGATATTTCCTTGAGTTTAAGTGCACCTTCCAAAGCCACAGGGAATAAAAACCCTCTGCCTAAATAAAGCGAGTTGGTGGCGTCTTTGTATAATTCGGCAATGCTTTTGATATATTGTTCCGACTTTAAAATGATCTTTATTTTTTCAGGAACGAGTGTTAATTCATGAATCAGCTGCTTGTATAATTCATCGTAAAGAGAACCTCGTTTTCTTCCTAACATAAAGGCCATCATGGTTAAAACAGTAACTTGTGAAGTAAATGCCTTTGTGGAAGCAACCCCAATTTCAGGTCCTGCGTGCGTATATACTCCGGCATCCGTCTCGCGAGGAATGGATGATCCCACTACATTGCATATGCCCAGTATGGTAGCGCCATGTTCCTTGGCCATTTTAATTGCCGCCAGTGTATCAGCAGTTTCACCGCTTTGCGAAATAGCGATTAAAACATCATCGGCATTAATCACCGGATTTCTATATCTAAATTCCGAAGCATATTCCACTTCGACGGGAATGCGGGCGTATTCTTCAAATAGGTACTCCCCAACCATGGCTGCGTGCCAGGAAGTTCCGCAAGCTACAATGATTATTCTTTTGGCCTGTGTAAGTTTAGGCATTACATCGATGATGCCACCTAGGAATATTTTGGTTTTATCAATGGAGATTCTACCTCTGAAAGTATCTCCGATGGATGAAGGTTGTTCATGAATTTCTTTCAGCATATAATGCTCGTAATCACCTTTGTCGATTTCGTCGATGGTTAGCTCTACTTTTTGTATTTTAGGCTTTTGAGCATCGTTCTGAATGTTTTTTAATACTAAATCGTCTTTGGTTATAATGGCAACATCTTCATCATTCATGTAAATAACCTGATCAGTATATTCAACAATAGGGGAGGCATCTGATGCCAGGAAATATTCCTTATCGCCAACGCCAATTACCAAAGGGCTACCTTTACGAGCTGCAATTAATTGGTCTTTTTCATCTTCACAGGATATTACCAGTCCGTAGGCTCCAATTACCTTAGAAAGCGCTAATCTTACTGCGATTTCTGCGTTTACCTTTTGTTCCTGATAAATATTTTCTATCAGGTTCACCAATACCTCGGTGTCCGTCTCGCTCTGGAATTCATATCCCCTGGCAATCAATTCCTTTTTTAAGTGAGCGTAGTTTTCAATAATCCCGTTGTGAACCAAGGTGAATTTTCCGTTCATGGAAGTATGCGGGTGGGCGTTTATATCATTGGGTTCTCCGTGTGTAGCCCAACGTGTATGTCCTATCCCAATAGTTCCGGATAAGTGTTTTCCTTTAGCATGATTCTCAAGGTCTTTTACTTTCCCTAAGCATTTGTAGGTGTGCGTGCCTGCGTTGACCAAAGCTACACCTGCTGAATCATATCCTCTGTATTCTAATCGTTGTAATCCTTTTATTAAAATTGGGTAGGCTACTTTATCACCTACGTAGGCAACTATTCCACACATATTATTTGGTTGTTTTGTTTCGTTATGTAATGTGACAAAGCAAAGGCTTTTAACACGTACTCTTATTTAGTGAGTTGATTAATTAATAACTCTGCTTCTTTGTTTATATTGTCGTATTCTAATTCTAATCCCTTCACAAAGGAATTGTCTTCCACCTTTCCCCTGACCAGACTGAAATCAATATCTCTGGATTCAATATCGCCATCAATTCCAAATCCTATCTTGCTTTTTGTGTTAAACTCTTTTTTCGCATCCATTAGAATGGAGTTCTTCACCTTTGTGTTATTATCCATCCAGTTTTTAACAAAGTTCGATATTTCTTCGTTTGTGCAAGAAACTATATCGATATTGAAATACTGTTTTAAAACGTTGAATGCGTGTGCTTGTTTAAGCTTGTTGTATGCATTGAATTGTTTGTTGTAAAACGTATTCCAATCTCCGGTGTTTGGTTTGTTGGTCTCCATTTCTTCTATAAACACATCAAGAATAGATGTTTTACAAAGTAACCCCGCCAAATCGACCCATTGGTTGTTTTCGGGATAAACAAATGACTTTTTAATACTATCAAAATTCGCTCTTTTTATGGCATAAATCAATTCATCTCCTACATATTTGACCAACGCTTGCTCGTACAATTTAATTCCCCGAATTATAGAGATTAAAGAAAGCTGTGTGTTTTTGTACATCAGGTTTTTACCCTGAGGCGATGCTTTTTGCTGAAGTTGCTTGAGTATCTCAATGCCATCTAATATCTTGTTGATTGTATGTGGGTTTAAGGCCTCGCTAATAACATAATCCAGCGGGTTTTTACCTTTTCGTTTATCCCTCTTGGGCCATTTTTGAGCGTCGCGCGTAACCCCAACGTTAAAAATGTTTTGGGCGGGCATTAGAATGCTCTTCCCGTCATTTTCAATCAAATAAGAAAAGGGAAGGGAGGAAATGTCAGGATTGCTGTAATGGCGTCCTAATATCATGGTGAAGGCCCCGATTTGGGCTGGCCACATAACGTACGAGTCACTGCCTGTTTTCCCGCCTCTTTCAATGATACCTTGATGAACCGGACCCAATTTGTACATGTGGTTGCTCTGGTTTGTTCCGCTGCCGGCGTTAAAAAAAGAATAGTATCCGGCAATCAGCAGGGTTGATTTATGGTGTGTTACCGTGAAAGGCCCCGCAAATATGCTGCAGGCTTCACCCTGCAAACATTGGCTGTTGGCAAAGAACAAAGAATTTTCTGCAGTATACGAATTGGCAATCTCACAGCCTTGTCCAACAAAACAGTGCCTTAGATATGCGTTGTCGCTAACGGTGGATCCCGATGAGACAATAAAATCGGCAGCATTTACTCCTGTCCCAATATAAGTTGGAGCATCGGATGTGCTGTTGATGGAGCCATTGCTTAAATATGGAACACCCTCCAGAATAGCATCGGATCCTGTTTTAATGTTTTTAAGCATCCCACAATTTAGTATAGCGGTGTTTTTGCCTATGTATCCTGTTTTTGAGGTTATGCTTTGGACCTTGCTTAAAATAGTTTTTTCCAGGTTTTCTATTAATTTTGGTTTATGGCGATAAAATGCCATTAGGTATGCTGTGTGAGCGGAAAGCTCATCATAAATGATAACTTCTCTTCCCCCGGCTTCGTTTACCGGATTAACTTCAGTTCCATTTCCAAAAGAGGATTCTCCTTCAGCCATCAATGTACCTACATGCTGGATGATACAATCCTCCTGGATAATGTAATTGGAAATGGCAGTTCCAATATTTTTAATGTAACATCTGTTTTTAATGGTGCAATTGTGTAAACGAGCGTTGTATATACCGCTAAAGTCATATGTTTTGGATGGCAGTGGAATTTTATCATAAAACGCACCCAGGTAATTTTTGCCTGAGAAAGTGACATTTTTTATGTTAGTGCAAACGAAGTCCGTTGTTACCTGTACCTTATCCCAGCCATCAATGGCTATGCAGTTCTGGCTTTCAAGTGCTTTGGTTTCATCTTTTGTTAGGTTTCTGTACGACATGGCTTTAGTATCAGTTGTTGTTACGGGGCTAAAATAAGAAAATTAGTGGCGTATTGTATCACCGAAAAAGTGAAAACATGGAATTGTCATCTCCGTTCGGGTAAACCCATATATCCACAGCCAATATAAAGTTTACTTGGTGTATTATCCGGTGTAAAGGTTTTATCGCTATTTGGGGGGATATTTGAATAATGAAGA
This sequence comes from Saccharicrinis sp. 156, assembly GCF_050589685.1. Classification (NCBI taxonomy): domain Bacteria; kingdom Pseudomonadati; phylum Bacteroidota; class Bacteroidia; order Marinilabiliales; family Marinilabiliaceae; genus Saccharicrinis; species Saccharicrinis sp. 156. The sequence goes on along the minus strand of NZ_JBNGOS010000032.1, from coordinate 23,356 downwards.
TGATGCACTTAGTAGAATCTGCAAACGATGCATTTAATTTTCCGGGGAATCCATTACGAATTTTAGGTAATCGCATAAAAAAAACTGCCATCCAATAATTCGGATAGCAGCTAATGTTTATTTTAAGAAATATTTACCCGAGTCCTATCATTAGGAATTTTAAAAATTCCTTTATATCAAAAGGCTTCAGCCTTACCGATGCTATCGGTATAGAAAATATTAGATTGCTTAGATTTGGATCATCGGATTGGCATTTAGATGAAGCGTAATAACGATTTTGGGTTTATTATTCAATCTCAACATACTTTATTGTAATGTTTGATGGTTGAATGGTAACATCTTGCTCACTTGGTGTAATTGACATGCCGTGAAGGGCAACCCTGTCAAATGTGTAGTGTACGTTATCAGAAATAACATCAGCAACACTTAGGTATAGTTCTTTGTAATTTCTTTCTCCGTTAATAGGGTATTTGGGCGTATCATCAATTAAGGTCTCAAAAAATCCACTTTCAAGAGTAAATGTATATTTATAAGCGCCTTCTTCTGTTTCGCTAAACACGGCATTTGAGAATGCAGCCGATTCGATACTTGCATTTAAATTAAAAACCGGGCTTTCAAACTCGCCTTCGCTATTTTTGATGTATAAATAAATGGTCTGTGGTAGGTTGTCGTTATAGTCTGTAATGGTTGTATCTATGTCAATGTAAAAGGAGAGCTCTACCGATGCAAGGCTGGTTATGGGATCATTTTCATCTATCTCCTCGTCGGGATCGGGAAGAATACTGCGCCATTTTTCAATAAATTCATCACTAATATTTACCTTAGCCATAGTGCCTCCTAAGCCTTGCAAGTACATTTTATCTACGTTTGCACTGTTAAAGTCTATTACCGACTCCGTGTAGTCATTGTTGTAAAATTGTATTTTTTTGTTCTCCTGACCAAAACCGAAAGACTTAGTAACGATGGCAGTGTCTATTACATCCATTTGGTTACTATCCGGAATATAGGTATAAGAGCCATGAACGTATAATGAGGTGCTGTTTGCAAAACCCAGGTTTCCCCTGTTACCATCAACAGATTCAGATCTAACATATATGCCTTTAATAACTTGTTCCAGACTTTCGTCGTCGGTAATGACATCTTCGCCGGCATTGAATATCTTTGCTCCAATTGCGTCATCGATGTCAATGGTTAAGGTACGTGTATTATTTATTTTGGACCAGGCCAGATCCAGCTTTTCGTCATCTTCTAATGTGGATTCCCTCTCTTCTTCTGTCAGTAGGCTATCTCTCTCTGCATCTGTTAATTCGTACATAAACTCAAGCGCACCTATTGGGTTTGCTTCGTCAAATAATCCGCTTGGGTTAAATTGAGTGCTCACAAGGTTTTGGGAAGGGACCTTACTGGTGAGTTCGTAAATGGTAATTTTATTTTTAGAATATGGATCTCCGAGCCATTTGTTTCTGGTATATGCAATTTTTAGCTGAGTAGAATCGTAAGAGGCCTCTTCGGTAAAACCGGAGGTAACATTAGCGAATTGCGCCAGAAAGCCTGCTGCGGTTTGTCCATATATGGAATCGGAGTATTCCCCGATAATAAAGCTTTGGACTGGGTTCTGCGATTCAACGTTAAGGATAAAATTGCTAGCGGTTAATTCGGTGCCGGAAGATACCGAAAATTCCGTATCAATCAAGTTGTCCCCAAAGAGATTGGCCGCAATTTCTGCCGGGTCATCGTTACACGATGACAAAAATAGAACCGCAACGGCAAATGTGAGTGTCTGAAGCACTCGCAATTGAAAAATATTTTGTGTCTGCACTTCTTTAATTTTAAAGGATTACCCGTTTTGTTCAAATGAATGACAACAACCTGAGGTTGTGCCAGGGTTAACCCTGATTTTTATAAGATTATTTCACCCTTATCAGGGATATCCTTGATTAAAAAACAACTCTCGTGATTTGTATACGCTGGCTTACAAAACAACATTTCATAAAACGTCAGCCAAAGGTGAAAAATTCTAAGAATTTTCCAGGTTAATTGTCCATCAAATCATCATAAAACTTGTCATAGGCATCCACATATGTTTCCTCATTATGGAATTCAAGGAACGGTTTTCCAGAGGCCTTTGCATAGTCTATGATATTCTGATTTGCTTCGGGGTTACCTTGTATAATGCCGTCGCTGAAATTGATGGCTAATTTACTGAGGTTTTCGAAATCAAATGGAGTTAATCCTGAAAAATCATCATTTTCTATTCCTTCAAGTAAAAACTTTCCAGGGAATGTGTCAGGAAAAGTGCTTGTAAATCCGTCGTTATAGATGCTGTAAACCAATTTTGAGTTGGCAAAGTGCGGATCTTCATTCATGGCCTTTTTAATGTATAGAGGAACCAGTCCGGTAAACCAACCATGACAATGAATAATATCCGGAGCCCAACGCAACTTTTTTGTAGTCTCTAAAACACCTCGGGCAAAAAAGATAGCCCTTTCATCGTTATCCTCAAACTCCTTGCCGTCTTTGCTGACCAAAGTGGCCTTTCGGTGGAAATAATCTTCGTTATCAATAAAATATACCTGCATGCGTGCAGCTTGAATGGAAGCTACCTTAATAATCAAAGGATGGTCCGTGTCATCAATGATTAAATTCATCCCTGATAAACGGATTACCTCATGTAGCTGGTTCCTCCGCTCATTGATACAGCCAAAACGAGGCATAAATGTTCTGATTTCTTTTCCTTTTTCCTGTATGCCTTGCGGTAAATAGCGGCCTATTTTGGACATTTCTGATTCGGGAAGATAGGGTGTGATTTCTTGGGAAATAAATAAAACCTTTGTTTTTTCCATCTTATTTGTTGGTGATAATTGCTTTATGAAAATTGTAACAGGCTGCAAAATTAACAAAAATAAAGTTCTCAAACAAAGACATGGAATTTTATTGTCAACAATTCATATGTTGTAAGTGCTGTATGTCAGCTGAAAACAAGAAGATTTATTAATTGAATGGTGTCTGGAATTGGTTGTTAGATCAAGTTGTGGGTTTTATGCTTTTATAGTTAAGAATTTATTATTTACTTTGCGGCGTTTTTTGAAAAATTGATATGGATATTGTTGCTAAGTCTGAGGAACTTAAAAGATTAATTGAGAAACATAAATCTTCCGGGAAAAAGATTGGGTTTGTGCCTACCATGGGCGCCTTGCATCAGGGTCATTTAAGTTTGGTTAAAATGGCAGGGGAATGTACCGATGTTGTTGTCGTCAGTGTTTTTGTGAATCCAAACCAATTTAACAATCCCGATGATTTATTGAATTATCCCAGAACTATTGACAACGATATAGCGTTATTAAGTGGTACGGGTTGCGATATTCTTTATCATCCTACCGTTGAGGAGGTATATCCCGAAGAGGATAACAGGGTGTTTGATTTTGGGACGTTGGATAAGGTGATGGAGGGAGCGTGTCGCCCTGGTCACTTTAATGGTGTAGCACAGGTAGTAAGTCGCTTTTTTGATTTGGTGCAGCCGCACAAAGCTTTTTTTGGCCAGAAGGATTTTCAACAGTTGGCCGTTATAAAAGCCATGACCAAAATGTTAAATTACCCTGTCGATATAATTCCTGGAAAAATAGTTCGTGAAAAGGATGGATTGGCGATGAGCTCCCGTAATGTGAGGTTAAATCTTGAACAACGCAAGGAATCGGTATTGATTTCCAAAACATTATTTGAATCAAAAGAACAAATGAGCACAAAAAATATAAAAGAAGTTATTAATTTTGTGGTCGATAAGATAAACAACTCTGCAATATTGAAATTGGAGTATTTTAATATTGTAGATGGAAATACATTACAACCTGTTGATGATTGGAACGAAAGTGAGTATATTGTAGGTTGTATTGCCGTATTTGCAGATAAAGTAAGATTGATTGATAATTTGATTTACAAAAATTTTCAGGATGTACGTTGAAGTTGTAAAGTCTAAGCTACATAATGTTTCCGTTACTGAGGCTAACCTTAATTACGTGGGAAGTATTACCATTGATGAAGATTTGATGGACGAAGCCAACATAATTGAAAACGAAAAAGTACAGGTAGTAAACAATAACAATGGTGAACGTTTGGAAACCTATGTTATTAAAGGAGAGAGAGGTTCTGGTGTGATTTGCTTGAACGGAGCCGCGGCCAGAAAAGTGGCGGTAGGTGATGTGATCATTATTATTACCTATGCCATGATGGAGCTCGACGAAGCCAAAGGATTTAAACCTAAGTTTGTATTTCCGCACACAGAAACAAACATGCTGGTGTAAAAGATTGTTTCAGATAAACCCCGGTGCTTCCGGGGTTTGCTATTTATAGGAAGTCCCTAAAATATCACCTAACCATAGAAAGTTAATACAATGTAATTACTCCCTTTGTTTGGCACAGATTAAAAAAATTAACGCAGAATATTGGTTTCCAAAAGAAAACCTTTAACATCTTTGCTGTAATATTCTGATTGTTACGTCAGGATCTGTGGGCAAAAGAGAAATCATCATATTTTCAACCCCTGATTCACAAAAGTATGTCAGAAGTTTCATTTAAGTCAAAAATTGTAGATGCAGGTAAGGCTGCCGAAATAGTTCGCCAATGGCAGTTGGACAGCGAAAAAGTGGTGTTTACGAATGGTTGTTTCGATATCGTGCATCGCGGCCATGTAGAATATTTGGCTAAAGCGGCAGAAAAGGGAAACCGGTTATTGTTAGGTTTGAATACCGATAGCTCGGTGAGCAGGATCAAAGGTCCAACGCGCCCTATTGTTGATCAGGAAAGTAGGGCCATAGTACTTGCGGCGTTCGAGTTTATTGATTTAATTGTGTTTTTTGATGAAGACACGCCTTACGAATTAATAAAAACAGTTCAGCCCGATGTGTTGGTGAAAGGAGCCGATTACAAAGTGGAAGATATTGTGGGGTACGATATAGTCACTGGCAGAGGAGGATCGGTTGAAACCATCACCTTTGTGGATGGGTTCTCAACTACCGATATTATCGACAAGATCGCCCAGGAAAAAAAGGAGCGGTAAGCCGTTGCCGGAATCAGTTTGCAGTAGTACAGGTTCTTCCCTTTTTGCCTGAACAGAAGAAGAAACCGGATGTATGCGGAGGAATGGGGATCGAAGAAAAAAATACGTCAACATTTCTTATGGACGTACACAGTGTCAATTGCTTTCTGGAATGCCGATTCCCGAATATCTTCTGATCTATTATTTATAATCTAAAAGTTTGATTTACATGGCCAAAACTAAATCTGTATTTGTCTGCCAAAACTGTGGAACGGAATCGCCTAAATGGGTAGGTAAGTGTAACGCATGTGGGCAATGGAACACCTATGTGGAAGAGGTTGTGGTTAAATCCAATGCCAAAACAGCTTCAACACAAAATTTCTTTGAGACCGTTGCCACTAAGCCAGAACTAATAAAAGACGTTCCTATTTCGGACTTGCCAAGGATAAACACTTCAAATATGGAGTTGGATAGAGTGCTTGGTGGCGGTATGGTGCCGGGGTCGTTGATATTGGTAGGAGGAGAACCGGGTATTGGAAAATCAACCTTGGTTTTGCAGATGGCATTGCGAATTGGTTCTAAAAAGGTGCTTTATGTTTCCGGGGAGGAAAGTCCGCAGCAAATTAAGTTAAGGGCGGATAGAATCCATCAGGGAAGTGAGAACTGTTTGGTGGTTAGCGAAACTTCGATGGAAAAGATACTCGGTCATATTAAAAATGTGGACCCGGATTTATTGGTTGTGGATTCCATTCAAACACTAAGCAGTGGGAGTATGGAGTCATTACCGGGAAGTGTTTCTCAAATACGGGAATGTACCGGATCCATATTGAGGGTGGCCAAGGAAACAAATTTGCCCGTAGTTTTAATAGGGCATATCAACAAAGAAGGGAATCTGGCGGGGCCAAAAGTATTGGAACATATGGTGGATGTGGTACTTCAATTTGAAGGTGACCGTAACCATATGTACCGAATTTTAAGGTCGATTAAAAACCGCTTCGGTTCAACCGCTGAGATCGGAATTTTTGAAATGCTGGGGAATGGGCTTCGTGAAGTAACCAACCCTTCCGAATTGTTATTGTCTCATCATCACGATAATCTGAGTGGCGTGGCTATTTCTGCCGCCATAGAAGGGATGCGGCCATTCTTAATTGAAACACAGGCCTTGGTGAGCACCGCAGCCTACGGAACGCCACAACGTTCTGCTACTGGTTTCGACTTGCGAAGATTAAATATGTTATTGGCTGTTTTGGAAAAAAGAGCGGGCTTTAAATTGGCTGTAAAAGATGTCTTCCTAAATATTGCCGGAGGAATAAAAGTGAATGATCCATCCATCGACTTGGCGGTAGTATCTGCCATACTTTCGTCCAATATTGATATTCCGGTTTCTCCCAATATTTGCATGGCTGGCGAAGTGGGCCTTTCCGGTGAGATTCGTCCCGTAACACGAATAGAGCAACGAATAGGTGAGGCCTCCAAGCTTGGTTTTGAACAAATCATCATACCGAAATTTACCAAGGGATTGGATATTGAAAAATACGATATTCAGGTAACGCAAGTAAGCAAGTTGGAAGAAGCTTTTAAGTTGTTGTTTGCATAACCCGAGGGCATTCTTTCAAAACAAAACCCTCGGTTATATCCTATATATCATGTTTCCCTGCCGACGTCGCACGGTTCATTATCCATTATCACTCCAACATTAAACCCGCCATATACATTAGAAATTCTATTACACATTGAAAATACTTTAAAACAAGACACTTCGTTGCATCACTTCAACTCACCAGAACAATACTCCCAAAAGTAATTGGGACAAGTTATGCCTCGTTTTAGTAATGCCTTGTTTTATGGTACTTGCAATGCTCATGACGAACCTCCAATCCATAATCCGGGTTAAAAGAATTCCGACTCGTCGCCATTGGTATACGTTTCTTCCTCCTCTTCTTCTTCCGTCAAAGGTTTATTGTCTTCGTCACAATCCAATACCAGGTTAAAGTTCATAGGCTCCTCAAAAACATCTTCCTCGGTTATGTTCAATGATTCGTCGGCGTATACCTGTTTCATATACAATGCCCAGATAGGCAGAGCCATGTTGGCTCCCTGTCCCAGTCTGATACCGTCAAAGTGAATATCCCTGTCTTCGCCACCCACCCAAATTCCGGTGGCAAGATTTGGGGTAACTCCGATAAACCAACCGTCGGAATGGTTTTGTGTGGTACCTGTTTTTCCGGCAATTTGTCCCGTAAACTCGTAGGTGTAACGCAGTCTTGTGCCGGTACCACCGTTGACAACTCCCTGTAACAGGTTAAGCATCAAAAATGCCGTATGCTCGCTGATTACTTCTTTCTTTTTAGGTGTAAATTGCCCAATGACGTTGCCGTATCGATCTACGATTCTCGAAATCATCATCGGTTCAATGCGTACACCTTTGTTGGCAAACGTGCTGTAGGCACTCACCATCTCGTTTAACGAGAAGTCTGGAATTCCCAGGCAGAGCGAAGGTACTGCGTCCATAGGGCTTAGTATTCCCAATTCATGAATCATGTCCCTAACTGCCTCCGGATTGTATTGCTTCATTACCCAGGCCGATATATTGTTGTTTGAATTGGCCAAGCCCCATTTTAAGGTAACCATCTCTCCTTTTCGACGCTTACCTCCATCGCGGGGAGTCCAGGTTTTTCCATCAGGTAAAACAAAGGTTTGAGGTATATTCGGTACCAGGTCGCAGGGGGTGTGCCCTTCCTGCATGGCCAGGGTATACACAAGAGGTTTAATGGTTGAACCCACCTGGCGTTTACCTTTGGTGGCCATGTCGTACATGAAATATTTAAAGTTGGGGCCGCCAACATAAGCTTTCACATGACCGTTACGCGGATCGATGGAGAAAAGGCTGGCACGCAAATAGTGTTTGATATGTATTATTGAATCCAGTGGGGTCAATACCGTATCTTTTTCGCCTTCCCAGGTGAATATCTGCATGTCAACAGGTGTTTTAAAAGCTTTCATAATCGAATCTCTTTTAATGCCTGCTTTTCTCATAATCCGGTACCTTTCCGAATTTCGGATAGCCTTGTTGATGATGCTTTCGTATTGCTCATCAGTAATTTCATGGGTAAAGGGAGCCCTGGACCTTCCTTTCTTCTCCTGGAAGAAAGCTTTTTGCAGATTGTTGGCCAGATGGTCTTTTAAAGCATTCTCGGCATAGGTTTGCATTTTATAATTTACGGTAGTGTAAATTTTTAAACCATCTCTGTAAATATTATATTTTGTTCCGTCAGGTTTTAAGTTCTTGTTGGTAAAGCCGTACATCGGATTGTTTTCCCACTCAATACTATCGGCAATAAATTTATTGTTTAAATACGATGGATAATTTGCCCTTTCCGGTTTGTGGGCGTTTAAGGTTAAACGGATGTATTCGCGAAAATACGGGGCGACACCCTCCTTATGGTCTCGTCTTCTGAATTTTAAGGTTAGCGGAATGTTCCTCAGTGAATCGTATTCCACTTCGCTGATAAACTGCGCCTTGCGCATCTGATCTAAAACCACATTGCGTCTAAATTCTGTGGTATCTTTTCTTCTGATGGGGTTGAAAAGGGCAGGGTTTTTAAGCATTCCGACCAGTACTGCGGCCTCTTCAATTCTAATGGAATCCGTTGTGGCACCGAAAAAAGTTTGGGCAGCCGACTGAATTCCATAGGCATCATATATGTAACCTACCTTGTTGAGGTACATGGTTAATATCTCGTTCTTGGTGTAACTGCGTTCCAGTTTTACCGCAATAACCCATTCGTTTAGTTTTTGTAATCCTCGTTCCCAAATATTTTTTGCGGGTTCATGAAACAGAAGTTTCGCCAACTGTTGCGTGATAGTACTGCCACCACCTGATCCTTTGTCGCCCATAATAACGGTTCTAACAGCAACCCTTGCCAACCCTCTCGGGTCAACCCCGGAGTGATCGTAAAAACGTAAATCCTCGGTGGCAATAAGAGCGTTGACAATATATGGCGAAAGTTCTTCGAAATCGACAAAGGTCCTGTTTTCTATGGCAAAGTTACCCAATACTTTATGGTCCTCCGAAATGATCTCGGTGGCCAGACTGTTTTTGGGATTCTCCAATTCTTCAAACGAAGGCATTACGCCTAAATAGCCCAGAGCTATTAAAAAAAATAAAAGAAATATTAAAAGTAAGCCTGCCAATATGCTTCCCCAAAACCATTTAAGCAGTCTTTTGATTCCTTTGTTGTTAGTGCGCATAATTGTTGTTTGTTGAAAATTTGCGGTAAAATTAGCAATTTTAGTAATACCTGCATTTTTAATGCCATTTTAATATTCATAAACGCAGAATAGTTGTCGAAAGTTATGATCAAGAGTAGATTTCTTGTTTCTATGTTAAACATTAATATTACTTTATAAAGGGAACCTATTTTAGTATTGTAAGGATAATTTTTTAAATTTGACGCCTTTAACAACGGTATGGCGGGCATGGATTAAATCCCATGCTTTAATGTGTTATTGCTAATTGCCTTGTTTAGAGTGATGTGTAGATATAATTGAGCGTTAATATATTATAGTAGATGGCAAAAAAAAGTAGTATTAGTGAAGAGAACTTGGTGATTGTCGAGTCTCCTGCCAAAGCAAAAACCATTGAAAAATTTTTGGGCAAGAATTTCCTTGTGAAGTCAAGCTACGGGCATATTCGCGACTTGGCTAAAAAGGATTTCGGTATCGATATAGCCAATAACTACTTACCCACCTATGTAGTTTCGGATGATAAAAAAGAGGTGGTCAAAGAGTTGAAGAAGTTGGCGAAGGATGTTAAAACAGTTTGGCTCGCCTCGGATGAGGACCGAGAAGGGGAAGCTATTGCATGGCATCTGTATGATGAATTGGGCTTAACACCTGAAAATACTAAAAGAATTGTTTTTCATGAGATAACAAAATCTGCCATTTTAAATGCAGTTGAAAATCCCAGAGACATAAATATTAACCTGGTAAATGCCCAGCAAGCACGAAGGGTGTTGGACAGGTTAGTGGGGTTTGAACTTTCTCCGGTTCTTTGGAAAAAAGTAAAGCCTTCCTTGTCTGCTGGTCGCGTGCAATCCGTAACGGTGCGATTGATTGTTGAGCGCGAAAGGGAAATATTTGCCTTTAAGCCGGAATCGTCATATCGCGTTACAGCCGTGTTTATCGTAACCGACGCTGACGGAAAAGTTTCGGAGATGAAAGCAGACCTGTCGAAGCGTTTTGCCACGTTTGAAGAAACTGAGGCATTCCTCAATAAATGTAACAAGGCTCACTTTAAAGTGTCCGATATTACCAAAAAGCCGCTAAAGAAAACGCCGGCTGCTCCGTTTACTACATCAACATTACAACAGGAAGCGAGCAGGAAACTTGGATTCTCGGTAGGGCATACCATGTCGGTGGCTCAAAAGTTGTACGAAGCGGGGAAGATAACCTACATGCGTACCGACTCCGTGAATTTGGCTGATACAGCACTTAAAATGGCGAGTGACCAAATTACAGGAGTAATGGGTGAGGAGTACCTAAAAATCAGAAAATATCAAACCAAGAGTAAGGGGGCGCAAGAGGCTCACGAAGCTATCCGTCCTACTTACCTGGACAAGCCAACGGTTTCGGGTTCTCAACAAGAGCAAAAGTTGTATGAGCTTATTTGGAAACGCACCATTGCTTCGCAGATGAGTGATGCCCAGTTGGAGAAAACAACGGTTCAAATTAAGGCGGATGGTGTAGCTGAACATTTTGTGGCTACCGGGGAGGTCATCAAATTCGATGGTTTCTTAAAGGTGTACATGCAGTCAACGGAAAATGAGGGGGAAAATGAAGGAGATGAAGATTCGGGCCTGTTGCCGCCAATGAAAGTAGGTGATGCGTTGGCTTATGAGGTCATTGAGGCTCGCGAAAGGTGGAGCCAGAAGCCGGCTCGCTACTCGGAAGCTTCCTTGGTGAAAAAACTGGAAGATCTCGGCATCGGTCGTCCTTCCACTTATGCGCCAACTATTTCTACGGTACAAAATAGGGGATACGTTGTTAAAGAGGAGCGAGAGGGTAAAGAACGGCCTTACCAATACCTGGCTTTAAAAAATAACGAGGTGGTTTCCGAGCAAAAGACAGAAATTACGGGTGCCGAAAGAAATAAATTGTTTCCTACGGATGTGGGAATGGTGGTGAACGATTTCTTGATGAAGTATTTCCCGAATATCGTAAGCTACGACTTTACCGCAAAGGTGGAGATGGAATTCGACGAGATTTCCCTGGGTAAAATAGTGTGGAACGAATCTATCGACGAATTCTACAAAAGTTTCCATCGGCAGGTTGAAGAAACCTTGGAAACATCTGAACGAAATACAGGGGAACGCCAGCTGGGTGAAGATCCTAAAACGGGTAAACCGGTTATCGTGAAAATTGGGCGATATGGTCCAATGGCGCAATTGGGCGAGAGCAGTGAAGACGAAGATGTGGAAAAGCCAAAGTTTGCATCTTTGCAAAGAGGGCAGCATTTGGAAACGATAACCTTGGAAGAGGCGCTTAAACTATTTGATCTCCCGCGCGATTTAGGACTTTACGAGGATAAAAAAGTGGTGGTCGGAATTGGTCGGTTTGGTCCGTATGTACGTCACGACGGCAAATTTGTTTCCCTTAAAAAGGGGATAGACGATCCTTTGGAAATAGAATTGGATCGAGCCATTACTCTTATTGAGGAAAAAAGAAAAGCAGATAGAGAGAAGTTTATCAAGAGTTTCGACGAAGATCCGGAAATACAGATATTGAACGGCCGATGGGGACCATACATATCTTACCAAAAAAAGAACTATAAAATTCCAAAGAACACCGATCCTCAAAAACTAACGTTTGACGATTGCCAAAAGCTGATAAAAGATGGCGGTAAGAAACCTGCCAAAAAAGCTGCGGCCAAGAAGACAACAACAAAAACAGCTGCAAAAAAGACAGCTGCTAAAAAGACTACGACCAAAAAAACAACTAAAAAATAATTCGGAAAAAACATAGAAGTGCAGCTGAGCGATTTTTTTGACCCAATTCCTGAACCACAGGCACATAATATATATATGCCCGAAGAAGATAGTCTGAAACATCAAATTAAATATGGTGTTGTCGGGGATTATTGCGAGGAAGTGCTTTTAAATTTCGAAGTTGCCATAATAGGGATTCAAGACGGGAAAAGGCCTTCCGGGAACAAGGGAGGTGAAGATGCCGGCAGCGTAATTCGGGGTAATCTGGTAGGATTAAGGAGTATTCCAAAATCGTTGCGGATAATTGATCTGGGCAATATAAAAGGAAAAACGATAAACGACCGGTACTTTGCCATTTGCGAAGTGCTTGAAATACTTTCTTCGTTAGGCATTGTAGTGGTGACTGTAGGAGGAGGTCAGGATTATGTTTTGCCTTTGGTGAAAGGTATAGTTGCGCATCAAAAGGAGCTGGCCATTTCTATTATTGATGCCAGGTTAGATTTTAATATAACAGGTTCCGACTTTAGCGGCCAAACTTTTCTGACAAAACTGGCCAAAGACTATAATGAAAATATTTACGAGTTAAACCTGATTGGCGGACAAAAATATCTGATAGGTGAAAGTCAGGACGCGAAGCTAGCAGATCTACATTGGGAATGTACACGCCTTAGGGATATCAGGAATGAAAATATGGCTGCGGCGGAGCCATTATTGAGGGATGCTGATTTGGTTAGCTTTGATGTTGGGGCTATACAAAAAGAATATATGCCGTACTTTTCAAATATAAACGTCAACGGCCTTACGGGGTATGATGCTTGTCGATTGGCATGGTATGCTGGTGTTGGAGACAGCTTAAAGGTGTTTTGCCTTCAGGAATATAACCCAAAATTGGACAAATCGGGCAAAGGAGCCATGCTTTGTGCAGAAATAATTTGGCATTTATTAGACGGTATATCGCAGAATATGAGCGGTTTGACTATGGAAGGAGTAGGCGGGTGTAAAATTTCTGTGGTTCATTTACAAGATTTTGACATAGACATACGTTTCTATTCAAACAGAGTTAATAACCGATGGTGGATTGAAGTGCCATGGAAGAACGGGGTTAAAATGTTGGCTTGCGATGAAAAAGAATACCTTTTGGCTAAGAATGGAGAATTGCCCGATAAATGGTGGAGATTCTTTCAAAATGATATTTAGCAATAAGTTGGCTATACAAAAAAATAACATGATTAACGCATAAAAACGAAACCTTTATAATTGAAATAAAGTATACGAACTCGGTTTTTAATCGCAAAATGCATGGGGTTTAAAAGGTAAACTTCAGTTTTATAGTAAGATATAGGAGGCGGTGAAAACAGGAGTTCTTTGAGTTTTTTATAACTGGAATAAATGTTTAGGAGAATTCTGATTTTTGTTATATTTTGTGCAATTGCAAAAAATGTTCATGCGCAATATGATCCGCAGTTTAGCCAGAATATGTTTAATAAACTGGCCGTTAACCCGGGATTTGCAGGAACTAGCGAAAGTATGAATCTGATAGCATTAAACAGGAATCAGTGGACCGGAAACCTAGCCATAAAAACAACGGTTTTTAGCGGTGACATGCCGGTCAAGTTTTTTAATTTAAATTCCGGGATAGGTTTAAATTTCATCAACGATGAAATCGGAAATTTCACCAACCTGACCATGAATTTGAATTATGCCTTAAAGTTTGAATTGGATAAAGGAACATTGTCGGTCGGCTTAAATTTTGGTTTGTTAAATCAAAGTCTAAAAGCGTTGTGGACACTGGATGCTATTGAAGGTGACTACTATAACCCGAGTGATCCTAATGTTCCGGCCGCAGATGTTAGCGGTTCGGCTTTTGATATGGGAATTGGCGTATATTATAAAGAAAATAAATATTATCTGGGAGCCTCATTATCACACCTTAATAGCCCGGAAGCCAACTTTAAGGAAGAATTTAATTTTAAAACAACTGGAACATTTTACCTCTTAGGAGGGTATAACCATAAAATTGAGGATACATCGTATGAATTGCTGCCTTCACTTTTTTACAAAACGGATGGCAAAAGTTTTCAGGTAGATGTAAACACATTGGTGAGATATAAAAGAAGATATTGGGGAGGAATCACCTATCGTTTTCAAGATGCAATTGTATTGTTAGCGGGGATTGAAATGAAAAACGGAGTAAGGTTTGGTTACAGTTATGACATAACTACATCGGCCATAGCTTCAACGGGCTACGGAGGAACGCATGAGCTGATGGTGGGATATAATTTGGATATTGATTTTGACAAACGAACAAAACGCTATAAAAGCGTTAGATATTTATAGTAGGCAAATAAAAATTTAAAATACCGATAGTCTTAAATATTATGAAGAAAGTACTAGCTCTTAGTGTCGTTATAGTCGCTATCTTAAGCGGATGCAGTAACTCCGGAGGAGGCGAACTTACCGGAGTAGCTCAAAAGGGTACCTTTTATGAACCGGACCCGTATGGAATGTTATTTATTCCGCAGGGAAGTTTTAACATGGGCCCGAACGATCAGGATGCTGCCTGGTCGTTAACAGCGCAGTCAAAAACCGTGTCTATCCGTTCTTTCTGGATGGACGAAACTGAAATTACCAATACCGAATACCGTCAGTATATCAATTGGGTCAGGGATTCGATAGCAAGAATGCTTTTGGGGGATCAGTTCGATGAGTTTGTGATTGCGGAGGATGAGTACGGAAACGAAATAGACCCGCCTTTCTTAAACTGGGACGAACCTATTGAGTGGGATAACGAAGAGTATGCCGAGATTCTTGACGAGATGTTCTTGCCTGAAAACGAAAGATTCTTCCGTAGAAAGGAAATCGATTCAAGAAAATTAATCTACGAGTACGAGTGGGTGGATATGCAACAGGCCGCAAAAAAAACCAACCGTTATAACTTTGAAACAAAGCAATATGAAGGCTCGGTTTATAATCAGCTTGGCGAAGAGGAAAATATTAGGGACCGTTCTGCGTTTATAATGAAAGATAATGTGAATGTTTATCCGGATACATTATGTTGGATAGCCGACTTTACCTATTCATTCAACGAACCCTGGACCGAGAAGTATTTCTGGCATGTTGGTTTCTTTGAATATCCAGTTGTAGGTATAACGCACCAACAAGCTACAGCATTTACTATTTGGAGATCTCGTTTTATGAACAATTATCTTGTGAGTAAGGGAGAACCGGAAGTAATGGAATACAGACTTCCAACAGAAACGGAGTGGGAATACGCTTCAAGAGGTGGATTGGAAAATCAAATGTATCCTTGGGGTGGAATGTATACGCGTAACGATAAAGGATGTTTTCTGGCTAACTTTAAACCTTTAAGAGGTCGTTATGCCGATGATGGTGGTAACACAGCTATGGCGGTTGCTTCGTATGCGCCAAACGATTTTGGTTTATACGACATGTCAGGTAATGTGGCAGAGTGGACCTCAAGCGCTTTTGATGAGTCAGCTTATAGTTTCACTCACGATTTTAACCCAACTTACAAGTACAACGCCTTACCGGACGATCCGCACGTAATGAAAAGAAAAGTGATTCGTGGTGGATCATGGAAGGATGTAGGTTATTTCCTACAGTGCGGTACCAGGACGTACGAATACCAGGATTCGGCAAAATCGTTTATCGGGTTCCGTTGCGTTAGAGATTATATTGGGGACTAAGTATATAAGATGAAAACAAATGTCCTTAAACTATTGAGTAAAATAACAGATTAACACAATTGAATTATGACTATTACCGAATTTGTTGAAAGCCCGGCGTACAAAAAGATCATGGCCAAGGTATACGGTTTTGGTGCTGCAATCGTTCTGGCAGGAGCTTTGTTTAAAATAATGCACTACCCGGGAGCAGAGCTTATGTTGCTGGTTGGTATGGGTACTGAGATTATAATTTTTTCGCTATCAGCTTTTGAACCTCCTCATGAAATGCCGGACTGGAGCCTGGTATATCCCGAGTTGGTAGGTCTTGAACCTAATGCAACTCACCATGGCAAAGGTGGAAGTGGTGGAGGGGGAGAGCTTCAGGCACTTATCCAAACAGGAAACATTGATGAAAAGACGGTCACAGAACTATCGGAGGGTATTAAAAAGTTAAGTTCTACCTCATCTCAGCTAGCCGATTTAAGTGATGCATCATTGGCAACACAAAGCTACTTGCAAAATATACAAAATGCATCAGAGTCGGTGGGTAAGTTCGGGAACGTACAAGATAAAACAGCAAAGGCCATCGAAGAGTCAACAAAAGCATTAACACAATCGTATAGTGCTACTGCAAGTGCCATTTCCGAAGCCGGTAATAAAGTAGCCAATGACATGTCAAATTCAGGTAAGCAGTTGATCGATACCTATGCTAAGATGTCAAATAGCATTGAACAGGAAATGGGGGGAATCGCTGATAACAACAAAAAATATAACGATCAGTTATCGGCATTAAACGGAAACCTGGCTTCGATTAATTCAATTTATGAGATGCAGTTAAAAGGATCTAAAGCCCAAGTTGAAGCTACCGATAATGTGAACAGCGGATTGGGCGAAATAAGCGAGTATTTAAAGCAGTCTGTTGAGGGCGCTAAAAATTATAGGGACCAGGTGGCTAACTTAAATAAAACCGTTGGGGAGTTAAATACGATCTACGGAAATATGTTGAGTGCCATGAATGTTGGAGGCCGTTAATTTACTTTTTATATTAATCTTTAGAAGAATAAAGTATGAGTGGCGGAAATTGTCCCGAAACCCCCCGGCAGAAAATGATAGGTATGATGTACCTCTTTTTGACAGCAATGCTCGCATTGAACGTGTCTGGAGAGTTACTGTTAGCATTTGTTTCGCTGGACGAAGGTTTTAACCAAACAAGAGAAACAGTAGAGCGTAAAAACGAAGCGCTTTATAACCAA
The DNA here is from genome assembly GCF_050589685.1 of Saccharicrinis sp. 156. Classification (NCBI taxonomy): domain Bacteria; kingdom Pseudomonadati; phylum Bacteroidota; class Bacteroidia; order Marinilabiliales; family Marinilabiliaceae; genus Saccharicrinis; species Saccharicrinis sp. 156. The sequence continues at coordinate 6,399 of NZ_JBNGOS010000032.1, read as the reverse complement.
TTTGAGTCAGCGTGGAGTAATAATCCAGTCAAAGCGCAGGATGAATGGGATAAAGCACGGGAAATACAGGGAGCTTCCGATTCGTTGGTAAATCATATTCAGGGCCTTAAGGTTATTTTGGCACAAAAAGTGTCAGGCCCGGAAGCGACACCGGAGAATTACACCGGAATCGATAACCAGGACATTGCGGCTCAGGTTATGATTGTGGAGAAGGCAGGTGCCAAGAGTAAAGAGCTTAAAAAAAGAATGGGTGAATTTAAGGATCTGTTGCTGGGTATGCTTGACGAAAATGACGAAAAGGATACCACTTATATCCAAGCCTACAAAGAAGTTTTTAATACGGAAGATGTAAAAGAAGAAGACGTAAAAAAACCTTGGGAATCCACCAAGTTTGAGCACGTGCCTTTGGCAGCCTCTATGGCCATGCTAAGTAAAATACAAGGGGATATTAGAAATGCGGAAGCCGATATGGTGGCAAATTTAATGAGTGATATTGATAAAGATTCATACAAGTTTGACCAATTGATGCAAGTAGTTAAACCTTTCAAAACAACTATTCTGGAAGGCGAGACCTACAGGGCCGAGCTTTTCATGGCAGCATATGACCCCACCATTGTTCCTAAGATTGAAATTAACGGTAATAAGCTGGGTAATATCAAAAAAGGAAAAGGAATACTTGAACTTAAAAAACCGGTTGGTGAGCATGAGTGGTCCGGTTTTATAAAAATGCCTTCACCGGATGGTTCAACAGAAATACCTTACCCTGTAAAAGGAGAATTTCAGGTGGTAAAACCAAGTGCGGTCATATCCCCCACAAAAATGAACGTTTTTTATGAGGGAGTGGATAACCCGGTAGCCATTTCTGTACCAGGAGTTGCCAGTAATGCGTTAAGAATAACCATGACTAATGTGACACGCCGAGGTGATGGGACCAATTATATTGTGAAACCGAAACCGGGTACCGCCGGTAAAGAGTCTGTGGTTAGTGTAAGTGCAGAAATTGAAGGGAAAACAAAATTCATTGGCAAACAGGAATTCAGGATAAAAAGGGTGCCAGACCCGGTTCCGGAAGTTGCGGGAAAATCAAGTGGTAAAATACGCAAGAACGTATTGCTTGCTCAGTCAGGTGTTTTTGCCGAAATGAAAGATTTCGATTTTGAATTGGAGTATAAGGTCACACGATTTACCGTTTCTGTATTGAAAGGTGGTTATATTGTGGACGAACCCTCTAAGAGTAGCAAGTTCACTCCGCAGCAATTAGAACTAATAAAGGGAATGGCCAGGGGTTCTAAGGTGTCAATCGAAGGCATACGTGCCAAAGGGCCCAGTGGAACGCGCGATTTAGGTACAATAACATTTGTGTTAGATTAAAAAAATATTCGGATACGAGTTAGATAAAATAAAAATACGATAATGAAAAAGTTGTTCTTCTTATTAATTATGTTGGTGGCCTTGGTAGGTAATTCTGCTGTGAAAGCCCAAAATGTGCTGGATGGAATATATCCACCGGAGCATGTTCAAAACCGTAAACCAATTCCTTATCCACATGTGAGAGAAGCCGATGTAATGTGGGCCAAAAAAGTGTGGAGGATTGTGGATTTAAGAGAAAAAATTAACTTGCCGCTGTACTATCCAATCAATACCATGGACAACAGGTTTAGTTTAATTCAGTTATTGATGCACGGCATACAGTATGAGGGATTATCAGCATACTCAACTAAATATGAAGATGAGTTTAAAGTTGAAATGACACTAGACCAGGTAATGTATGAAATGGGAGCTGTAGGTGATACAATGGAAGTACGCCAGGATGACGGTACCTTTGTTGAAAAAGTAGTGGCTGGTGAATTAAGACCTGAAGAAGTAAAACAAATATTGGTTAAAGAGGTATGGTTCTTCGACAGAAATTATTCCAGGTTGGATGTTCGTATCATTGGGCTTTGTCCGATCCGTGAGTATTCAAAAAGTTCCGGTGGAGGGGAAGAGCAAATAGCCAAAAAACAAACGTTCTGGATTTATTTCCCGCAAGCGAGAGATTTGTTTGCTCGAAACGAGGTGTTTAATACAAAAAATGATGCCCAACGCAGAACTTTTGACGATATTTTTATGAAAAGGTATTTCGGTAGTTACATTGTTCGCGAGTCAAACGTGTACAATAACCGAACAATCGACCAGTATGCGGTTGGCATGGAAGCCATGTTGGAATCGGAAAGAATTAAGATGGATATCTTCAATTTCGAACACGACTTGTGGGAGTTTTAAAGCCTACAATGTTCATATATTGATTTATAACGAATGTTCATGTGGGTTAATCGCCCGGTTGCCGCAGGCGATGCCCGGTTTAGTGTGACCCAATTGTAAAGGATTATAATTGGATGTGGCGCGGAAGGGTAGCAAAAAGTAATATTTGTTGTAAATAATTTGGATGAAGAAGAACAAAAAAATGAACCATATAAAAAAGGAGTGCTATTGCACTCCTTTTTTTGTTTAATAATATTTTGATATTACTGGGATTATTTTTTTTCTTGCCCGTATTCGGCAATGATATCCGCCGAAAACTGACGTATCTGTTGTTCGTTTGATTTTGGGCATATCAAAAGGCAATCGTGTGACTCGGCAATAATATAATTGTCTAATCCTTGAATAACTGCCATCTTATGGGCAGGTAGGTTTACTACGCAGTTTTTAGAGTTGTAAGCAAGCACTTTACCCGTGTTTATCGCATTTAGGTTGTCATCTTTAGCCGAGTGCTCATATAGCGACGACCATGTACCTAAATCACTCCATCCGAAATCCGCTGTAAGTACAAATACATTGCTCGCTTTTTCCATAATACCGTAGTCAATAGAAATGTTATCGCAATCGTGGTAAATATCTTTAATGGCTTCCTCTTGATGTTGAGTGCCTATTTTGTCCTCTATACTATCAAACAATATTTTTACATCAGGTAAATGTGTGTTGAAAGCAACCTCAATTGCTTTCAATGTCCAAATAAAAATGCCCGAGTTCCAGAAAAATTCCCCACTTTCAAAAAACACTTTGGCCAACTCCAAGTTTGGTTTTTCCGTAAAAGTCTTCACGGGCTCAATAACACCAAGTTCACTAGGCGAATCATCACTAACTTGAATATATCCGTAACCGGTTTCTGGTCGGTGAGGCTTAATGCCCAATGTTAGCAGTGCATCAAAATTCTGAACAAAGTCTACGCCTTTTGAAATAACCCTTACAAACTCTTCCGGTTTTAGAATAAGATGATCGGCTGGAGTCACTACGATAGAAGCTTCCGGGTTGCGTTTTTTTATCCATGCGTTGGCGTAGGCAATACAAGGAGCAGTGTTTCTCCGGTAAGGTTCCGTGAGTACTTGGTCAGGCGTGAGTTCAGGCAGCTGTTCAAGCACAATTTTCTTATATTCAATACTGGTAACCACCAAAAAGTTTTCTGCCGGACAAATCGGGGTAAACCTGTCAAAAGTTTGCTGAATCAGGGTTTTCCCGGTTCCAAGAATGTCAAGAAATTGTTTAGGGGTTTCCTCTCTGCTGATCGGCCAAAAACGGCTGCCGATCCCGCCTGCCATAATTACACAGTAGGTGTTGTTAGTCATCGTATATTATTATTAATATTTCAATAGCATTTATATTATGTTGGTGAAAATACCTAAAAAGCGCCACAATAAAAACCATTGTGGTTTAGAATTAAAAATTTTTTTACCCTGAATTAAGTTAGTATTTTTATCGCAAATCAAAATATATGGGATTTCTATTTCATTTCGGAAGGTATATCGTATTTTTAAAAAGAGTATTCGCCAGACCCGAAAAAATTGGTATTTTTCTGAAACAGACAATAAAAGAGGCGGAAAGTTTGGGCGTTAACTCGCTGGGCATTGTGTCCATTATTTCTGTATTTATGGGCGCTGTAATTACACTGCAAACGGCTTATAATTTAGATTCGGCTTTTATTCCTAAATATACCATAGGTTATGCTGCTCGACAATCGGTGGTATTGGAATTCTCATCTACCATTGTGGGTCTTATACTAGCCGGAAAGGTGGGTTCCAATATAGCATCGGAGATTGGCAGTATGCGGGTAACCGAGCAAATTGATGCCATTGAAATCATGGGCATTAATTCTTCCTGTCATTTGGTGCTTCCCAAAATAATAGGGATGGTAATTATGATACCCTTTATCACCATCATTAGTATGGGGGTCGGAATCATAGGCGGATGGCTATCTGGCGTTTTGTCAGGTGAAATTATTTCAGCAGATTTTATTTATGGAGCAAGGCTCGATTTTGTTCCGTTTCATGTAGTGTATGCGATGATCAAATCAGTTGTTTTTGCTTTTTTAATTTCATCGATCTCTGCCTATCAAGGGTATCATGTCGAGGGCGGTTCTCTTGAAGTTGGGGTAGCCAGTACAAGGGCTGTTGTTGTTAGTAGTATCCAGATCTTATTATTCAACCTTTTATTAACACAATTGCTATTGGCATGATAGAAGTTAAGAATGTAAATAAAGCCTTTAATGGAAAACAGGTACTGTTCGATATTTCGGCCAGGTTCGAAGCAGGGCAGACAAATCTGATTATCGGACAGAGTGGTCACGGAAAAACAGTATTGCTAAAATCAATTGTCGGACTGCATCAAATTGATTCGGGCCAGATTATTTATGGCGACGAGGTATTTTCCCAAATGTCGCTAAGCGAACAAAAGTCAATTCGAAAAAAAATTGGGATGCTTTTTCAGGGTTCAGCACTCTTCGATTCTTTAACTGTGGAAGAAAATGTGCAGTTCCCGTTGGATATGTTTTCCAATGATTCCCCGGAAGAAAAGCTGGACAGAGTAAATTTCTGCTTAAATAGAGTGAATCTCGAAAATGTGAACCATCTTTATCCATCTGAAATTAGCGGGGGAATGCAAAAGCGTGTGGCCATAGCCAGAGCCATAGCCTTAAATCCCAAATACCTGTTTTGTGACGAACCCAACTCGGGACTGGATCCCAAGACTGCTATTGTTATTGACGAACTTATTTATGAAATCACCAAAGAGTATGGCATTACAACCATCGTAAATACACACGATATGAATTCCGTGATGGCTATTGGCGAAAAAATAATCTATATATATCAAGGCCAGAAACTTTGGGAGGGAAATAAAGATGATATTCTGGTAGCCAAGGAAGAGCAATTAAACGATTTTGTTTTTGCGTCGGAGCTATTTAAACGAATCAAAGAAAATTCATAACTGCTGTTAATGATTGGTGGCCTATGGAAAAACCTGTTCATTCAATTAAAATCGAGGTTCATCATCTTTTAAATATGTTAGGCGCTTCACCAAACGAATGCCAGACATATTTAAAGCAATTTCTGGGTGATGTCCGAGCAATTGAGCGTATTGAATTAGTTTATCCGGTTACTTTAAAAGTTTCAGAACTAAAAACAGAGTTGAAATTTCAAAAATATTGGAAATCGCTTTTCCCCGCTTTGTTCGTTCCAATTAAAATAACTACAAAGTATAAGGCGACATTTGTTAATAGCATAAAACTGAAATGGGCAGGAATAAAATTCAGCATCACTTCCACAAATGAAATAGTGCTGGATTCATATGCATGCGAAAATTTAAGTTTAATACTGCAATTACTAATTCATTTGGAGGAAAATCGTCAGCGTCAAAATCCGGAAAAACCTGCATTAAATTCAACAACCGCCTATTTAAAAGATAAGTTGGGGCATTCCTATAGCGAAGGAGAGCTAATTGACTTCATCGATTTAATATACGATCAGTACAAGCATACTAATATTTCAGTAAAAGATTTTCGGAATGTGTTCCGGTGTTTTGGCGTACATACCGAGGATATTGCCAATGAAGCCTTCGATTATTATATAGAATCCAAGAACACGGTAAAAGCCTGGAGAAGATCTGTTGAAGAATATTTAAAAAACAAGGTGAATGTAGAAGATAGAGTCACAAAGCAAATAGGGGCTCTTCTAATTTCCGAAAATTAAAACAGCGATCTTTCAGTATCCAAATTTCTTTTTTCCACCGTTCCGCTCCCAGGGGCATTCCCCTTGCGGAGGCCACAAGGCGCATCCTGTCAGCCTGTTGCGAAAAAATACCCGGGAGGCATGGCCCGGTCCGGCCAATCCGTAACCTTTTGCCCGTGCAGGGCGTTCCCCGGCTGTGGGAAAACCCCGGGCGTGGCTTCGGGAAAATAATCTAAAAATATTTATCGAGGTTAACCCGTTGACAAGAACCCGTTTAAGGCATGTCCGGCAAGTTCGCGCAAAAAAAAGATTAAATCAAGGCTAGGAATTGCGGATTAATGTCCCTTTCTTTGCAGCCGCTTTGAAAAACACGGATGGGTTAACGGGCCCGTTTTTCAAGCCTTCCCTTGCGGGTCGCCCT